>JBEKUI010000025.1:0-26125 GCA_049515175.1 Terriglobia bacterium | reverse complement strand
GGAGCTGAGTGCCGCCGCCCGCTCGGCATTGCGGCGTATGCGTCGCCGGCCCACCTTGGTGACGGCGTTCTGGAAACAGGCCGAACTGTTCTAGCTGTCACTATATTATGTAATACTCTTTAAGTTTCAGCGGGCAGCGCGAACAAGCCGCCGCGCGGGTCTGATATCGCCATGGCGACCCCTCCCGCAATCTCGGCAAAGAAGGTGGCCCCGAGAAGTAGCCGGGAACTCCTGAGCTATTGTCGCTCCCTCGTCTTCACGAACAACCTGATCTATTTGTATACGGCCATCATGGGCACGCTCTCCTTGACGGGCTCCCTGTTCGACGCGCGCGGCCGCTGGCAGCATCTCTGTGCGCGAATCTGGTCCTGGTTGATTCTGAAAACGAGCCGCATCACGGTCTCCGTGGAGGGCCTCGAGTATGCGGGCAAGGGCTCGCCCGCGATCTTGTGTGTCAACCACCAGAGCTCGATGGATATTCCCGTCCTCCTGGCGCATCTGCCTTTCCAGTTTCGATTCGTCGCCAAGCGCTCCTTGTTCCGCTATCCTTTTATGGGTTGGCACCTGCGAAGGTCGGGGCACATCGCCGTGGGTCGCGACCGCCCGGGCGAGGCGCGCCGCAGCATCGACGATGCCGCCACTAAGATTCGCGACGGCTACCCGGTGGTCGTGTTTCCCGAGGGGGGACGCAGCCGGGACGGTGCAATCCTTCCCTTCAAATCCGGCGCATTTCGATTGGCAATTCTTGCCGGCGTGCCAGTGACTCCGGTGACCCTGAATGGGACGATGACCGTGTTGAAACCTGACACCGTCCACATCCGGCCAGGACACGTCGAGATGATCCTCCACCCGCCCATTGCCACGGCGGGGTTGACTCGGGATGATGTCGAGACGCTATCCGAGCGCGTTCGGAATCAGATGCTCTCGAGGTTCAAGAAGCCCGCGACAGGACTCAGCGATTGACTCATTGGATCATTGGTCCATTGCTTCATTGAAGGGCCGGCGGGCGCGCCCCGTCCATCATGGTGGGGCCTTGAGCGACTCCATGAGGGCAGCGTCCAATTCCATGCACATTGGCTTCGACAATCAGGTCGCAGTGGTAACAGGAGGCTCGCGGGGAATCGGCGCCGCGACGGTCCAACTGCTGGCAGGCGCAGGGGCCAAGGTCATATTCAACTATCGCCGGGCGGCGCGTGCGGCTCGGGCCGTCGTCCGCAGTTGCGGCCCGCATGCACCCAACGTCGTGGCGCTGCGGGCGGACGTTTCCCGGATGCCAGATGCGAAACGGCTGATCGGCGAGGCGGTTTGCCGCTTCGGGCGGCTGGATATCCTGGTCGCCAATGCCGGGATCTGGAATGCCGACTCTGCTCCCGTCGAGCGCATGACGGAGCGGCAGTGGGACGAGATGATGGAAGTGAACCTGAAAGGAGTTTACTCCGTCATTCACTACGCCGTCCCCCACATGAAGAAGAGAAATTATGGGCGCATCATCGTCATTTCCTCCACCGCGGGGCAGCGCGGGGAATCCCTGCACACGCACTACGGCGCGAGCAAGGGAGGTGTGATCAGCTTCGTCAAAGGCCTCTCGACCGAACTCGCCCCGCACGGAATCCTCGTCAATTGCGTGGCGCCGGGCTGGGTTGATACCGACATGGCCGTTTCGGTGACGAGCAACCGCCGCGCATACCAGGAAGAAACCCGCGGCATCCCCCTGCGCCGTTTCGCGCGGCCGGAAGAAATTGCCATGCCGATACTGTTTCTGGCCTCGGATATGGCATCCTACGTTACAGGCGAGATTCTCAACGTAAATGGGGGGAATGTGCTTTGCGGGTGAGGGCGTCCGGCAGTAGGCAGGAAGCAGAAGGCAGTGGGCAGTAAAAGGCGCACAGCAGTCGGCGGAGAGAATGCGCAACGCTTGATCCGGAAACAAGTGCGCGAAGATTCGCGATCGACAGCGACGATCTAATCTAATGACGATTGTTTCCGAACACAAGACGCAGATTCCAGTCCGTGGGAGCGTCAGACCCGCCTGTGCCGCGTCCGGTTGCATACGGAGTTGGGTGCAGACTCGCGGCTGCCAAGTGCTGTCCGCCTTCTGCCTCCTGCTTTCTGCCTACTGCCTTCTGCCTTTCGTCTACGCCCAGGATGCCGAGCCCGCCCCTGCCCAGAAGCCGGCGCCCGGCGCCTCGCGTATCGATCCCAAGGCCAAGGATATTCTCGACCGGGCGATCCGGTCGCTCGGTGGGCAGGCTTTCTTGCAGGCAAAAAGCATCTCCACGCGGGGCCGGACATTCGCCATTTCGGAGGGCGTCGCAGCCGGCTTTGCGCCCTTTCGCAGCATCGTGGTCTACCCAGACAAGCGCCACTTTTCATACGGCAAAGACAAACCCGTCACCCTCATCAACGACGGTGAACGGGGCTGGCAGCTCGACAAGTACGGAACGGTCCGGCAATCTGCCGAGCAGCTCCGCCGCTGGAAGATCGGCAGCTGGTATGGCTATGAGAACTTGCTGCGGAGTATCGTTGCCGAGGAAGGCGTGCTCATTCAGGACGCAGGGCGGGATTTCACGGACAACCTCGCCGCTCGCGTGATTGAAATCACCGACGCGCAGCAGGTCCACATTCGCCTCTACGTGCACACCGTCAACTACCATCCCCTCCGCTTGACTTACCGCGTGCAGAATCCCGAGTCGCACGATTGGGAGGAATTCGCGGAGGTGTACTCGGACTATCGCACTTTCCAGGACATCGACACCCCCATGCACATCACCCGCTATCTGAACGGCGAACGTTATTCGGAGATCTTCCGCAATGCGGTGGAGTACAACGCCGAAATTCCACCCAATTCCTTTACGCCCGGCAGCTAGGCGGCGCGGGTCTGCTATAATGAAGACTCGGGAGGAATCACCCACTTTGAGCAAGAATGCCGTATTTCACGGGACGACGATTCTGTGTGTCCGACGCGGGAACCGGCTGGCCATGGGCGGCGACGGTCAGGTCACCATGGGGGACAACGTCATCAAGCAGAAAGCCCGCAAGCTGCGCCGGTGCTTCAACGACAAGGTTATCGTGGGCTTCGCCGGGAGCACGGCCGATGCGATGTCGCTTTTCGACCGGTTCGAGAAGAGATTGGAAGAGTATCACGGCAATCTGAACCGCGCGGTCGTCGAGCTGGCCAAGGATTGGCGCACCGACCGCGCGCTGCGGCACCTCGAGGCTTTGCTCGTGGTGGCCGACGAAAAGGCCACTTTCCTGGTGAGCGGAACCGGCGACGTAATCGAACCGGACGATGGGATCGTGGCCATCGGTTCCGGCGGCCCCATCGCGTTGGCCGCGGCCCGCGCCCTCGCCAAGCATACCCAGATGAGCGCGCGCGACATCGTCCAGGAAGCGATGAAGCTGGCCGGAGAAATGTGCATCTTCACTAACGATCAAATTTTCATTGAGGAACTGCCCGCGGAGTCTCGCAAGGAATCCGCCTAAGCTATGGTTTTCTACCTTCCCGAGAGTGCCGAAGCCGCCGCGGGTCTGGACGAGCTGACGCCGCGCCAGATCGTCGCCGAGCTCGACAAGCATGTGGTCGGACAGGCGGACGCCAAGCGCTCAGTCGCCGTGGCGCTGCGCAACCGCATCCGGCGCCAGAAGCTCTCCGCCGAACTGGCGGAAGAGATTCTTCCCAAGAACATCATTATGATCGGCCCCACGGGTGTGGGAAAAACTGAAATCGCCCGCCGCCTGGCGCGACTAGCGAACTCACCGTTCCTTAAAGTTGAGGCCTCGCGCTTTACGGAGGTCGGATACGTCGGGCGAGACGTCGAATCGATGGTCCGCGATCTCGTCGAAATCTCCATCGACATGGTGCGCGAGGAGAAGCTCGAAGAAGTGGCCGATAAGGCTGAGCAGAACGCCGAGGAGCGGTTGCTGGACTTGCTTCTCCCGCCGCTCCCGCCGGCGCGTGGCGACCGGATGACGCCGGAAGAGGACGAACGCCAACGGGAGCAGCACCAGCGTACGCGCGAGAAGTTGCGGGCGCAGCTCCGCGAGGGAAAGCTCGACGAGCGGCAGGTGGAAGTGGACGTCCGTGAGCGCAGCTTCCCGGCGTTTGAAGTCATCTCTTCGCAGGGCGTCGAAGAGATGGACATCAACATCAAGGATATGCTACCCGGTCTCTTCGGCCAGCGCACCAAGAAGCGCCGCATGCGCGTCACCGAGGCGATGGACTACCTCATCCAGGAAGAGGAGAACCGGCTCATCGACATGGACCAGGTCACGCGCATCGCCGTCGAGCGGACCGAGCAGTCGGGAATCATCTTCATCGACGAGATTGACAAGATCGCTGGCCGGGAGCGCGGGCACGGCCCCGACGTCAGCCGCGAGGGCGTGCAGCGTGACATACTGCCCATCATCGAAGGCACCACCGTCAACACGCGCTACGGCATGGTGCGCACCGACCATATCCTGTTCATCGCCGCCGGGGCATTCCATGTCAGCAAACCTTCTGACCTGATTCCGGAGCTTCAGGGCCGGTTCCCGATTCGAGTCGAGCTCAAGTCGCTGACGCTGGAGGACCTCATCCGCATCCTCAAGGAGCCGCAGAGCTCCCTCGTCAAGCAATACACGGCGCTGCTCGAAACCGAGGGAATCAAGCTTTCCTTCAGCGACGACGCCCTGGAGGAAATCGCGCGCTTCTCCGCCCAAGTGAATGAACAGACGGAAAACATCGGCGCGCGGCGCCTCCATACCATCATGGAGAAATTGCTCGACGAGATTTCATTCGAAGGGCCCGACCTGAAGAAGAAAACGGTTCGCATTGATGGGGAGTACGTAAGAACGCAGCTCGCCGAGATCGTCAAGAACCAGGACCTCAGCCGATATATCCTGTGAACCATCACCCTGCCGCGCGTGAAGGGTTCGGGCCCGCCGCAGAGACGCATCGGGCTCCGGCCACAAGGTATTCTCGACCGGTGCCGATCTGGACTGCGTTCTTGGTCGGGCTGGCGGCGCTCCTTACGGTCGGCTGCGGTGTCCAAGGTCCGCCGCGACCGCCACGCGTCGAACAGCCGCAAACAGTCAAGGATCTGACGGTCTCGCAAGTAGGCCACAGTCTCCGCCTAACCTTTTCTCTTCCGCAACTGGCGACGGACGGCGAGCGGCTGACTAAACCGCTGGAAGTTGAGTTCCTTCGCGCTACTCTTCCCTCCTCTCAAACTTCTCCCCCGCCGGCACCCGCGCTGAGCCCCTGGATGGCCCTCAGCGCGCCGGAAACCATAAAGCAGAGGAGGGGGGGAAAGCTCGCATTTAGTGCGCAGCTCTCGGAAGAAGATCTTCACGACCCAGGCCGATCAACCCTCATACTGGCTGTGCGGACGCTAACGCGGGGATTTCGCCGGCGTGCGATTGAAAGCGAGCTCTCGAACATTGTTGCGGTCCGCCTTCTGCGAGTTCCCGCGCCCGTGAGCGGCCTACAGGCTCGCGTCACCGAGCATGCCATCGAGGTGAGCTGGACTTCGCCAGAGACGGAGGTCACGAGTTACCGGATCTACAGAAAAGGCGCAGACGCGAGTGCGGGCTTCCTGTTGCGCGGCGAGGCTCGCGGCGCGGCCTGGCAGGACACTGAATTTCAGTTCGGCAAGACTTACTCCTATAGGGTGACAGCACTCGTGAAAGAAGGGAGCAGCGTGGCGGAAAGTGAAGACTCGCAGGCCATCGAGATCACGCCGAAGGACACATTCCCGCCCGCCGCCCCGAAGGAGTTGACGGCGCTATTTACCGGTCAGCGTGTGGAGCTTGTCTGGACCGCCAACTCGGAGCCGGACCTCGGCGGATACAATCTCTATCGGCGGGAAGCCGCAGGCACGTTTCACAAGCTCAACTCCGAACTGCTCGGCACTCCCGTTTATCGAGACACCTCCGTCGTTGAAGGCCAGAGTTACATGTATCGAGCGACTGCCGTCGATCTCGCCGGCAATGAAAGCTCGCCCTCCGACGACGTGGCTGTGGAGGCCCGTTAATTCCGGCCAAGAGCACGAGGGCGCTCCCCCACGTTGGGCGGCGAGGGTCGATGCTATAATCAACCAGGGTTTACAATAACGAGTCGATACCAAGGAGTCGATTGTGAAAATCTTTCTTGATACCGCCAATCTGGATGAGATCCGCCAGGCTTCGAGCCTGGGCGTGCTGGACGGAGTCACCACGAATCCCTCCCTCATCGCCAAGGAAGGCGCGAAATTCGAGCAGCGCATCTACGACATCTGCGAGATCGTGCAAGGCCCGGTCAGCGCGGAAGTCGTCTCCACCGAAGCGGAAGGCATGTACCAGGAAGCGCAGAAGCTGAAGAAAATTCACCGCTGGGTGGTCATCAAGCTGCCGATCATCCCGGAAGGATTGAAAGCCGCGAAACGGCTGGTTGCAGAAGGTGTCAAGGTCAACATGACACTCTGCTTCTCGGCCTCGCAGGCGCTGCTGGTGGGTAAGCTGGGCGTCGCGTACGTCAGCCCCTTTCTCGGCCGGCTCGATGACATTTCCCACGTCGGCATGGACCTCATCCGCGACATCGTCACCATCTATCGCAATTACGGGTTCAAGACCGAAATCCTGTCAGCTTCACTGCGTCACCCGCTGCACGTTGTGGACGCGGCCAAGGCCGGGTCACATGTGGCCACCATGCCCTTCAAGGTGTTTGACCAGCTCATCAAGCACCCGCTGACTGATAAAGGGCTCGCGCAGTTCCTGAAGGACTGGGAGAAGGTCAAGGACAAGGTGTGAATTCAATCCTTCGCCTCGGCTTGGAATTGGCGGGAGCGGGCGCCGCGACGGCCCTTGGCACCTGGGGCATCGTCTATCTGGTTCGCTCGCGTCGCAAGAGCCCGGAAGAGTTGGAGCGGCTGCGACGGCTGGAGGTCAACCGTCGCGGGCGCCTGGTAAGCGGTCAGATCCTCGACTTGATCGAGCCGGACACTGTACGCAAACTGCTCCTTTACCAGTACGAGGTGGCCGGCGTCAGCTACGAGGTCGCGCAGGATATCTCGGCCTTGCCTGCCCTGGCGTCTCATGCCCACGGCTTGCCGGGCCAGACCACCAGCGTCAAGTACGATCCCAAAAGGCCCACGAATTCGATCATTGCCTGTGAAGAATGGTTCGGAATACAAATGATTGGATCATTGCTCCATTGATTCATTGAACCATTGGAAGGCCTCACGTCAATGAATCAATGAGTCAATGAAACAGCGAATCAATTTCCATGACTTTGCAGGAAAAACTCGACGAACTCCGGCGGCGCAACGCCCAGGCCGAAGCCGGCGGCGGCGAGGAGCGCCGCGCGCGCCAGCACGCCGAGGGCAAACTCGCGGCCCGCGAGCGGCTGGAACTACTCTTCGATGAAGGCACCTTCGAAGAAATCGACAAGCTCGTCGAGCACCGCTCGCAGGACTTCGGCATGGCCGAACAGCGCATTCCCGGCGACGGCGTCGTCACCGGCTTCGGGCGCATCAACGGGCGGCCTGCCTACGCCTTCGCGCAGGACTTCACCGTCTTTGGAGGGTCACTCAGCGAGGCCAACGCCGCCAAGATCTGCAAGGTGATGGACCTCGCGATGAAAGTTGGCGTGCCGCTGGTCGGCCTGAACGATTCCGGCGGCGCGCGCATTCAGGAAGGCGTCGCCTCGCTCGCCGGGTACGCGGACATCTTCCTCCGCAACACCCTCGCTTCCGGCGTGATTCCCCAGATCTCCGCCATCATGGGACCCTGCGCCGGGGGCGCCGTCTATTCCCCGGCCATCACCGATTTCACCCTGATGGTGGACAAGTCGAGCTACATGTTTGTGACCGGACCGGACGTCATCAGAACCGTGATGCATGAAGACGTCACCAAAGAAGAACTGGGCGGATCGATGACCCACAATTCGACGAGCGGGGTCGCGCACTTCATCACGCGCGATGACTCCGATTGCCTGGCGCTCATCCGTGAACTGCTCTCCTTCATGCCCCAGAACAACCGCGAAGACCCGCCGCGCGCCGAGTCCAGCGACCCCGCCGACCGGCGCGCCGAAACGCTTCAAAGCGTCGTTCCCGCCGAATCGGACCGGCCCTACGACATCAAGGAGATCATCCATCGCGTGGTGGATGAGGGCTACTTCCTGGAAGTTCACGAACACTTCGCCAAGAACATCGTGGTGGGCTTCGCGCGATTGGCGGGGCAGCCCGTGGGCCTCGTCGCCAATCAGCCTGCCGTGCTTGCCGGCTGCCTCGACATCAACGCCTCGGTGAAAGCCGCGCGCTTCGTGCGCTTCTGCGATGCCTTCAACATCCCGCTGATTACCTTCGAAGATGTGCCCGGATTCCTCCCCGGCACGCAGCAGGAGTTCGGCGGCATCATCCGCCACGGCGCGAAGCTCCTCTATGCCTTCGCTGAAGCCACCGTGCCCAAGATTACCGTCATCACGCGCAAAGCTTACGGCGGCGCCTACTGCGTGATGGCCTCCAAACATATCCGCACCGACGTCAACTTCGCTTATCCGACGGCGGAGATCGCCGTGATGGGCCCCGAAGGCGCCGTCAACATCGTCTATCGCCGTGAACTGCAAAAGGCCGAGGACCCTGAGAAGCTTCGCCGCGAAAAGGTGGAGGAGTTTCGTACCCGCTTCGCCAACCCCTACATCGCCGCCGAGCGCGGCTGGGTGGACGCGATCATTGAACCCCGCGATACCCGCCCCAAGCTCATCTCCGCCCTGCGCATGCTGGAAACCAAGCGCGACACGAACCCGCCCAAAAAGCACGGGAATATTCCCTTATAGGATTTTTCAGGCGCATGTCACAAGACGCAACGGATATCGTGGAACAAATCCGGCGGCAGGCAAAATCAGGCGATTTTCGCATCTCCCGACATGCGCTCGAAGAGATGGCTGAGGAAGGTATCTCTCTCGAGGAGACCCTGGAAGCAATCGAAGGGGCAGAAGTCCTCGAGGATTACGCCGAGCATCGACGTGGTCCGTGCTGCCTGCTCAATGGCAAAACGACAGTTGGACGCCCCCTTCACGTCGTGACCACGACAACGCAGCCAACATTGGTTATCATTACAGTGTACGAGCCAAAGCCACCCAAGTGGGTGTCGCCAGAAGTAAGGAGTCGTCGTCCATGAAGTGCAGCGTTCAGAGCTGTCCAGGAAACTACGAAGTTAAGCTCGTCGCTCAAACCCTTCGGCGCGACGGGCACGTGATCGTCATCGATCATGTGCCTGCCGATGTCTGTGACGTGTGCGGAGATGTCTTGTTCGCACCGGAAACGGTTCGCCGGATTGAAGACCTTCTGAAAGCGGCGAGCCCTCCCGACAGGACGGCTCCTGTTTACGAATTCGCGTAGGGTAGGCCGACCGCAGGCGGGTGGACGCGATCATCGAACCCCGCGATACCCGCCCCAAACTTATCTCCGCCCTGCGCATGCTGGAAACCAAGCGCGACACCAACCCGCCCAAGAAGCCCGGGAATATTCCCCTTTAGCCAGGAACCGTCAACCAGCCGGCGAACCTTTCGCGCGCGTTGAAAAACCGGTCGCGCCCGGTTAGCATCACAGGGCGATGTTTCGAAAGGTGCTGATTGCCAATCGGGGCGAGATTGCCGTGCGCGTGATGCGCGCCTGTCGTGAGATGGGCATCCGCACGGTGGCGGTGTACTCGGAGGTGGACCGCAAGTCGCTGCATGTCCGCTTTGCCGACGAGGCCTATCCGATCGGCCCGGCGCCCTCTACAGAAAGCTATCTCCGCATCGACCGCATCCTGGATGCCGCGGTGCGCAGCGGCGCCGAGGCGATTCATCCCGGCTACGGGTTCCTGGCGGAGAATCCGGCGTTTGCGCGCGCCTGCCATGAGGCCGCAATCGTGTTCATCGGGCCGCCCGTGGCAGCCATGGAGCTGATGGGGTTCAAGACCGCCTCGCGCCAGGCGCTCATCAAGGCCGGCCTCCCCGTGGTGCCCGGGACGGACCGGAATCTGGAGAGCTTTGAAGAAGTCCGTCGCATCGCCGGGGAGATGGGCTTTCCGGTCATGCTCAAGGCCTCGGCGGGCGGCGGAGGGAAGGGGCTGCGGCTGGTGCCTTCGGCGGCCGAGCTGGAATCCGCCTACCGCACCGCGCGCTCGGAAGCGCTGAACGCGTTCAATGACGCCTCGGTGTACCTCGAGAAGTACCTCGAGCGGCCGCGCCACGTGGAAATCCAAATCCTCGGGGACCAGCACGGCAATCTGATTTATCTTGGCGAGCGCGAGTGCTCGCTGCAGCGTCGCCACCAGAAGGTGATGGAAGAGTGCCCCTCGCCGATCATGGATGAATCCCTGCGCCGGCGCATGGGGGAGACGGCGGTGCGCATTGGCAGGCTCGCGGGCTACTGGAATGCCGGGACGGTGGAGTTCCTCGTCGACGAGAAGCGCCACTTCTACTTCCTGGAAATGAACACCCGATTGCAGGTCGAGCATCCCATCACCGAGATGGTGCTGGGCATCGACCTCGTCAAGGCGCAGCTGCGCGTCGCCGCCGGCGAGCCACTGCCCTGGCAGCAAGAGGACGTCCAGATGCGCGGCGCGGCGATCGAGTGTCGCATCTACGCGGAGGACCCCGCGAACAACTTCTTTCCCTGCCCAGGCCGGATTCGCCACTTGCAGTCGCCGCGCGGTCCGGGGGTCCGCTCCGACAGCGGCGTGTACGAAGGCTGGACGATTCCGATCGAGTACGACCCCTTGCTCGCCAAGCTTGTCGTCTGGGCCAGTGACCGGCCAGAAGCCATCGCCCGCCTGCGGCGCGCCCTCGATGAGTACGAGGTCTTCGGCATCGAAACCACGATCCCGTTTTTCCGGCGCGTGCTCGAGCATCCGGATTTCGTGGCGGGGCGAATCGACACGGGATTCATCGACCGGGTGCTGGCAGCGGGCATTCTCTCCGAGGAGGGACCCGCACCCGAGGAGGAACGCGTGGCCCTGCTGGCGGCAGCGCTCGATGCATTGCAACCGTCAGCGAATGGCGCGCCGCCTTCTCCTTCCGCAGCCGGATGCCGCTGGAAGACTGCCGGGCGAGAAGCTTTGCTGGACCGCTGGCCACGCCGGTAGCGCTGCCCCGCAGACCCAGAGGCTCCACGGCCAGTTGGGAGAACGGACACGGCAGAAATCATGAAACTGACCTTAACTCTCCAGCACGGTTCCAAGACCAGCGAGCATCAGCTGGAGATACTCCCTTCCAAAGGCGTTGCCAACCCTGGCGCGAAGTTGGCCTACGTCCTCGACCAGCGCGCCGGCGAGGCCGACTGCGAGAGGATCTCACCGGGCGTGTTCTCGATCCTCCTGGGCGGCCGGTCGTACGAAGTCCGCGTTGCGGCGCACGGCGGACCAAGCGGCGCCGACTCAGGGCGGCGGATGGTTACGGTGGGGCTTCGTCAGTACTTGATCGACGTGCACGATCCCCGGCGGCGACGACTTGCCGTTTCCGCCACAGCCTCGATGGGCCCGCAGGTCCTCGTCGCGCCGATGCCGGGCAGAATCGTTAAAGTGCTGGTGGCAGAAGGGCAGGAAATCCAACAGGGGGCGGGGTTACTCGTCATTGAGGCCATGAAGATGCAGAACGAATTGCGCGCGCCACGTGCCGGGCGAGTGGAAGAGATCTATGTTCAGGAGGGAACCGGCGTCGAAAGCGGCGCAAGGCTCATCCAATTGGCCTAGGCGAGCCAATCGACGCGTCACTTGATCAATGCCGGATTGGCAACTCCTCCCTGAATCTTCTGCGCCAGGTAGTTGACCACCTTGGCGCGATTGCGCAATTCCTCAAGATAGGCGGCGCGCAGGAGTTGTTCCCGTTCATTCGTAAGGGCCTGGCGGATGGAACTCTGCACCTGAGGATCGGAAAGCAGCCGCTGGCCGGCCTGCTCCTTTCCGAGGAGCTTCAGAATGTGGTAGCCATCCCGCGATTGAATGACTCCCGAAATCTGACCCGGACTCATGGAGAGAACAACCTGCTTGAGCTGCGGATTGGCATCCAACGAGGAGGCGGCTATGAAGCCCATGTCGCCCCCGCCAGCCGCGGTTCTTGGGTCTTCGGAATATTCCTGCGCCACCGTGGAGAAATCTTCGCCAGCCCGCAGCCGCGCGTAGAGCGCCTGAATTTTGCGTTCGGCGGCCTGGGGACTCCGCGCGTCGTCGTTCTTGGTGTTCCGAACCTGCGCTTCGGCAACCGGCGTAACTGCGATCTGGGCAAGGTGCCACTGGGTCTCCGGCACATTGAAAGTGCTCTTGTTCCGTTCGTAGTAGGCAGAGATTTCCTGGTCGGTGACAGCGACGCGGGAGACGATCTCCTTGTTGATGAGCTTATTGATGATCAGACTCTGGCGCACTTCGTCGCGGAGGCTTGTCGCATCCAACCCCTGCTCGACCAGCTTGGCCTGAAACTCCTCTTTGGTGTAGGGGCTTTCCAGCTCCTTGACCTTGGTTTCCAGTTCCGGTTCAGAAACGGTGATGCGCGCACGCTCGGCATGGGCGACGAGGATCTGGTTGTTGATCAGTTCTCCCAGGATGTTGAGCTTAAAACTCAGGGCCTGCTCGGGGCTCGTCATCTCCGACCCGCCCCGCGAACGGCTGCGGAAGTAGCGCTCGACTTGATCACGCAAGATCGGCTTGCCATCGACCTCCGCCCACATTTCGCGGTCCGAACTTGCAGGGCGATTGCACGCCGCAATCGCCAGCAGGCACATCGTGGCAACCGAATAAACTGCCGTCCGAGGACGGAATGATCGGATGAAGGCCAGTTGACTCATAAGCTCATTGTAGCCCGGCGGGAGGGCGAATTGACGGCAAGTTTGCATAAGAATGCGCGGAAGCTGCGCCCCCGTGGTATCATAGTTGTTTGGTCGACAAATTCTTCCGCATCTGAAGGGGTTCGCGTATGGCTCGTGCTTGTGACATCTGTGGTAAGGGACCTGTGCACGGAAATCGGATCAGCCACGCGCACAACGTCACGAAGCGCCGCTGGAACCCCAATCTGCGCACCGTTCGCGCCGTGGTCAAGGGCGCTCACCGGACACTGCGCGTCTGCACCGCGTGCATCCGCGCCGGCAAAGTCCAGAAGACCGGCTAGACTTCCACCCCTCCGCGTCCCGTATTCCACCCCTTGCTCCAGGTGTCGAGAAGTCTCAGCGGTGCGTGACGCGCTCGATTTCATAGACTCCCTCTACCTTGCGAAGCTGCGCCATGATCCGGTCGAGATGTTCCAGGTCCACGATATCGAGCGTGATATCGATGAACGCCCGGTTGTCGTTGGTGCGGGTCTCGAGGGTTTGGATGTTGGAGTGGCCGCTGCTGATGACCGAAGTCACATCCGCCAGCAAGCCCTGGCGGTCGGCAGTGAAGAGCGTGAGCTTAACGGGATAGAGGCTGAACTTGGGTCCAGCCCATTCCACGTCGATGCGGCGGTCAGCGTCGTAGACGAGGCTCTGCACGTTACGGCAATTCTTGGAATGCACAGCGATCCCCTTGCCGCGCGTGATGTAGCCGGCAATCTCTTCACCCCGGATGGGATTGCAGCACCTGGCGCGATACACCATCAGATCGTTGAGGCCGTGGACCTGAATGGCCAGGTCGCGCGCCAGGCCCAGCGCCCGTTTCACCCCGCCGGTCAGCCGCGCGGGATGCTCCGCCTCGGCCGGCAAAGCCGGAGCCAGCTTGGCCAGGACTTGGCGCGCCGCAAACTTCCCATAGCCGATTCCGGCGTACAAGTCGTCGGCCTGCGTGCAGCCGTAATCGCGCGCGACGCGTTGATAGTCCTGCTCGGAGATCTTCTTCAGAATGAGATCAAACTTTCGAGCTTCCTTCTCGAGCAGCTTCTTGCCGATTTCAACGGCCTGACTCCGCTGCTCCACGTTGATCCAGTGCTTGATCTTGTTGCGGGCGCGGGAAGTCTTGACCACGGTCAGCCAGTCGCGGCTTGGCGTGTGACTGGCCTGGGTGATGATCTCGATGATGTCCCCGTTGCGGAGGCGGGATTTGAGGGGCACGATGCGGCCATTCACCTTGGCGCCCACGCAACGGTGGCCCACTTCCGTGTGGATCGAGTAGGCAAAATCGATGGGCGTTGCGTCGCGCGGTAGCACGATAACCTTCCCTTTGGGAGTGAAGGTGTAGACCTCCTCGGGATAGAGATCGATCTTGAGGGTGGAGAGGAACTCGCCGGAGTCGCGCATGTCCTGCTGCCACTCGACGAGGTGACGCAGCCAGGCAAACCGGTCGGCGTCCTGTTGGGCGAGCGGCTGACCGTCTTTGTAGGTCCAGTGCGCCGCGATGCCGCGCTCCGCGACGCGGTGCATCTCTTCCGTCCGGATCTGCACTTCAAAAGGCTGGCCGTGAGGCCCGATCACCGACGTGTGCAGCGACTGGTAGAGATTGGGCCGGGGGATGGCGATGAAATCCTTGATGCGGCCCGGCACCGGCCGCCAGGTGTTGTGGATGACGCCCAGGGCCGCATAACAGTTCTTCACGCTGCCGGTAATGATCCGCACCGCCAGCAGGTCATAGACCTGTTCGATGGTGATGTGCTGCCGCCGCAGCTTCTGCCAGATACTGTAGAGACGCTTGATGCGGCCTTCCACGTGCGCCGGAATTCCGTGCTCGTGCATTTTCACTTCCACCAGGCCGCGCACCTCCGCCAGAAATTCCTCTCCGACTTTGCGGCGGCCTTCGACCGTCTTCTTGACCTCCGTATAGGCTTCCGGGTCGAGGTACTGAAAGGCCAGGTCTTCGAGTTCGCCGCGCAATCGCCCCATGCCCAGGCGGTGGGCGATGGGGGCGTAGATTTCCATGGTTTCACCGGCAATGCGCTCGCGCTTGTCCGGTGGGAGAGGCTGGAGCGTGCGCATGTTGTGAAGGCGGTCCGCCAGCTTGACCAGGACGACGCGGATGTCGTCCACCATCGCCAAGACCATCTTGCGGAGGTTCTCCGCCTGGCGCTCTTCCGGCTTCAGGATTTCCAGGCGGCTGATCTTGGTGACGCCCTCTACGATGCGGGCGATTTCCGGCCCAAAGGCCTCGCGCACACGGTCGATCGAGGCGGGCGTATCCTCGACCACATCGTGGAGCATCCCGCTCGCCAGGCAGATCCCGTCGAGCTTGAGGTCTGCCAGAATGTTGCAAACTTCAAGGGGATGCTGAACGAAAGGCTCGCCCGAGGCACGCCGCTGTGCACGGTGCTGCGCGGCGCTGAAGTCAAAAGCCTTGCGCAGCAAGAGCAAATCATCGGGCGGGCGGTAGCCCTGCACCTTCTGAATCAGTTGTTCAAACTCCACCATGGCCCTCTTCTGATTCTAGGGCAGCGGCAAAGGAGGGTTCAAGCTTTTGCTTGAGTTTCTAGCGGCGCACGCGGGTGGAAAAGCTGGGGACAGGGAGGTTTCCTTTGGCTCCCAGCTTCCCCTCGGCCGCATTCAGGCAGGATGTAAACGCGCGCACCGCTTTCGAGCAAGTGATTCTCGCGGCGCTGCACACAAACCACCGTCCCCGTGGCCAGACTTAGGCGCCGCGTCGACTCACCGCAACGGACGGAGAAGGTTGATTGTCGCCTGCCATCCGCCACTTCACTCGGCGAATTCCGAAAAGATATAATCTCTCCGTTTTTGCGCCGAGTGGCAGTTGAAACACTCCTTCATGTCTTTCAAGGATCCTGCACCCTGGTAGCCTTGAAACTTTTCAAAACCCCATCCTCCGGTGTCGGGATAAAGCTTGGCGTTCTTCTTCATCACCGCAAGGAACTTGCGTCCCCTGGCCTCCATGGAGCCCTGAAAGGTGCGCACATCGTAGAGGTCAAATGCGAACATGGCTCCGTCAGGATAGGCCGTGCCGATGCGAAAGGCTTTCCAGCCGGCGTCATTGACGTAAATATTGTGCATACCCTCGAACCTGTCGAACAGCTTGCTCTCCTTGCTGAAAACGATCATGGTCTTGACATGGGCCCATTTGCGATAGCCCTCCGGAAAAGCGATGGCTGGCTTCTTCTGGCCTTGGGCATAAACAAGGCCCAAAGAAGCCACAAGCCCAACGAAAGCCAGCTTGATTAAGTTAGGGCGTGAGGTCATGGAGATACACCTCCTCATTGAAGGGTTGCGACTTCTCCAAACTGGAAATAAAGGTTACTTCTCCTGGGGGCAGATTGTAACGCAAATGATTGAGGAAAGAAAACGGTGATCGCTGGCGGGACTGGCATGAGCGCTGCCTTGCTCACGGGCCGCCCGGTCATTGTCGGCCACAATCAAGTCAGCCAGGCGTCACGTTCCGTGGTCTGCAAAACAGATTCTGTGGTAACCTTTCGCATCGGGATTATTGCGTTTTGATTCAGGCTTTGCCGTGACGATTAGAGGAGAATCGTCTCCACTGTGGAGGAACCAATGAAAACGGACCGAGTACCCTTTCTCATCGCTGCTCTCGTGCTGGCGGGGATGCTGGCCTCGTGTCAGAAGACTTATCACGCGGAGACCGAGAAATACATCTTCGTGGCATCAAACATCAATTTGCCTTATTGGCAAGAAGCACAGGCAGGCTTCAATGACTCGGGTCGTGGTCTGGGCGTGAAGGTGGAATTCACAGGCCCAACTTCCTACTCTCCCGAAGAACAACTGAATGCCTTCCGGCAGGCGGTGGCCGCGAAGCCGGCGGGTATATTGGTGGCCCCGGCGCGACCGGATCTCTTCAACAAGGACATCGATGCCGCCGTTCAGGCCGGCATCCCGGTCATATGCATGGATTCCGACGCTCCAGACTCGAAGCGCATCCTCTTCATCGGAACGGATAACGTTCACGCCGGAATGGAAAGCGGCCGGCGGATGGCGCAACGGGTCAAAGATCAGGGCGAGATCGTACTGATTACGATACCGGGACAACTCAACCTCGAACAGCGCCGCCAGGGCGTCGATGAGGTCTTCAAGAAATCCCCCGGCCTCAGAATCACCAAAGTGATCGACGACAAGGGGGACCCCCGCGTGGCCAACGACGCAATTTCTAAGATGCTCGAGGCCAAGGCCAAGATCGACGGAATTCTCTGTCTGGAGGCTTCCGGGGGCGCCGGGGCCGCCGAGGCAGCGCACCGCCTCAACATGGACGGGAAAATTCCCATCGTCGCCATGGACAAGAGTCCCGACACCCTCGACTGGATCTCCCGCGGGTCCATCTCCGCAACGGTCGCGCAGAAGTCCTACACCATGGCGTTCTACGGCCTGCGGTTCCTTGATGACTTGCACCACAACATCGTGCACGAGTTCAAAGACTGGAAGACGGCGCCGGTCTCTCCCCTCCCGACGAATGTGGACACGGGGACGGCGATCATCGACCAGAGCAACCTGGCGGCGTTCCAGGCCGCAGCCGCCGAACGCAGCAAGCCTCTTTGAAATTCAAGGTTTCCACAAAAACAAAAGCCCCGGCCTTCGGGCCGGGGCTTCGTGGTTCATGGATCTTTCTGTCTTTCCAAGCAGCCGGTGAGGAGTCTAGGGGCAACGACCGGCGGACTTAGTGGACAGCTGCTGCGGCCTTTTCTGCCGCAGTCTTCTTGGCATTCAGAGCCTTCTCAACCCACTCGTCGGCCTGCTTGAGGTCCGCCTCGCGTGTGGCTGCGCCCGTATCGTACTCGGCCTTCTGACGATAGAGGAGGTTGATGTAAGCCATGGCAGCGTCGTCGTTGGGTTTGAGATCGACGGACTTCTTCAAAGCCTCAATCCCTTCCTCGACCAGCGCCTTGTTATCCGCTTCCAGCTTGACGCGTTGTTTTTCCGGGATGGGAGGAAGCACATCCGGCCGATTGGGATCCTTCGGCATGGTGAGGTTCAGATCCTTCCGCACCTGCTGCGCTCTGGGATAGGCAATCATCCAGTTAATCACCCCGACCCAGTAGTAAGGCTCGGGGTCCTGCGGGGAAAGCTGCATGCGTTTCCGCTGAAGCTCCTTCGCCTTATCGAAATTCTTCATGTTGTAATAGATTTGCGCGATGCTGGCGATGGCGGTCAGGTTGTTGGGATCCTGGTTCAAGACCTCCTGAAACGCGGTAATCGCCTGGTCCCCAATCTTCACATTGTCTGGAGAATCGCCCCCCGGGACGTATTGCTGGGCATAAGCAGTCGCCAGATAAAGACGGGCATTAAGCAAGGTGGGATCCAGAGACACCGCGGTCTGGAAATGCTCGATCGCCTGTTGAAACTGGGCGTTGCGAAACGCTCCCACTCCCTTATTCAAATGGTCGCGCGCCTTGAGTTTGTTGCAGGCGTTGGCGGCCACCAAGATTAACAACACCCCGCTGAGCACCACAAGCTTGTGGGGTTTCATTGAAGTCCCTCCCTCGACCTGAACCGGGTGGCCTACTGGCCCAGTTCTTTCGTAATCAGCCCAATCTTGTCGATTCCCGCCCCTTTGGCGATGTCGATCACCCGCGCGACCTCACCAAAAGGCAGCGTGGAATCCCCCTTCACGAACATGATCCGCTCGTTCCGAGTTTTGAAGATGTCCATCAGCCGTGACTCCAGATTGCGGATGTCGGTCGGCTCCTGGTTGATCTTGATCCGTCGCTCCGCATCAATCGAAACCACGACCGTGCGGTTCAGGACTTCCTGGTCCGGCGGGGTCTGGTCCTTGTTGGGCTGTGGCACCAGAGCATCCAACCCTTTGGGCGTTAGTGGCGTAATCACCATGAAGATGATGATCAGCACCAGCAAGACATCGATGAGGGGGGTGATATTGATGTCCACCATGACATCCTTATTCCCCCCGACAGCCATAGCCATAGTACTACCCTCCTCTGGCGGTCAAACTCCCAAGCCGCCGTTTAGGGCGTCGCCGCAGGCGCGGCTCCCGCCCCACCCGGATGACGCAGTTCCAACTTTTCGGTGAGCAGACCCAAGGAGTCCACTCCCGCCGCCCGCACCGCATCCACCACCGCAACCACATCGCCGTACTTCGCGCGACTGTCGCTCTTGATGTAAACGGTCTTGTCCAGCTTGCTCGAAATCCGGTCTTTCACTTTCGGCGTGATTTCATCAAGCAGGATACGGTCGGACCCGAGATAGGCCTTTCCGTCCCGGGTAATGGCCAGCACCACGGCGTCTTCCTTTTCGGCATCCTGCATCTGCCGGGGATTCTCGGCCTTGGCCATGTCCACGCTGACTCCTTTTTGGAGCATGGGTGTGACGACCATGAAGATGATCAGCAGCACCAGCATGACATCCGCCATAGGAGTCACGTTGATATCCGAAACCGGCGGAGCTGCCTTGGCTTTGTACGCCATTATTTCTTCCCCCGCGTCGCCCTCTTAATGAAGTAGTCGATCAACTCCGAAGAGGAGTTGTCCATCTCCACGTCGAAGGCCTCAATTCGGCTCGTAAAGTAGTTGAACGCCCAGACCGCCGGCACGGCCACGAACAACCCGACGGCGGTGGTGACGAGGGCCTCCGCGATACCGCCGGCGACCGCCGCCAGACCCGTGGATTTCGCCTGCGAGATTCCGTGGAAGGCGTTGATGATGCCCAGCACGGTCCCGAACAGTCCGACGAACGGGGCTGTGGAACCAGTCGTCGCCAGGGTCGAAACGCCACGCTTCAATTCGGCGTGAACGATGGCGGCAGCACGTTCCAGGGCGCGCTTTGAAGCCTCGATCGTTTCACCCGATATTTCTGTGGAGCGCTCATGGGCCTGGAATTCCTGCAGACCGGCGGTGACCACCTTCGCCAGGTGGCTCCGCTTATTCTGCTCGGCGATGGCAATGGCCTCATCGATCCGGCCATCTTTCAATGCGCCAGCAACCGTGGGCGCGAAAACGCGCGACTGCTTCCGCGCGGCGCGGAAGGCAATGTAGCGATCGATCATCACGCCGATGGACCACGCCGACATGAAGAACAGCAGAATGACGACCGCCCGGGCCGGCCAGCCCATCGCCCGCCACATGTTAATGGGGTCAAACGCAATCGCTTCCCCTTCCTGAAAGAACCAGAGTGTCAGAGTTAAAAGTTTTGCCCCTAGCATATTGTTGTGTTTCCTCCTCGAAGATATTCGTGACTCTTACGACGCTTACTCCGCCAAGGTAAAGTTCACGTCCACTTCCGTAATGACTTCCACCGGCTCGCCGTTCAGCAAGGTGGGTTGGTAACGCCAGCGCTGCACGGCCTCCAGCGCCGATTTCACTAGCAGCGGGTGGCCGTTGAGCACTTTCAAGTCCTGAATCGTCCCATCGCGGCTGATCACCGCCTCCAGCCGCACCGTGCCCTGAATCCGCGCCATCTTCGCCAGGGGCGGATACTCCGGCTTGGGCTGGAAGATCAGCTTAGCCTGTTCCACTTGTCCGCCCACACGGATCCGCTTCGGAGTCGCCGCTTTAGGCGGGGGAGGTGGAGGAGGCGCGCTCGCCGCTGCCGAAAGAATGCTGCCCAAAACTCCACCCGCAGTTCCGCCCGGCATGCCACCCGGGACACCGCCTACGACCCCGACACCCGCGGATGCCGGTGGCGGCTCCTCGTCCTTAACCTGGGCGATGGTCTTGGGGATGACCGTGGGAGCCCGCATGATGTCTTCCGCGGTCACGCGCTTGATCACCCGCACGGGGGCCGCTGCGGCCGGCGGCGGCGGCGGCGGCGGCGGTGGCGGCGGCGCCACCAGGAAGGTCATCAACTGCGCCTTCGGGAGCGCTTCCGTGTAGATCAACGGCATCAGGATCGTCACGCCAACGATGAGGACCTCGATGATGTAAGCGATGGGGATCGTGGCGCGTTTCCAGTTGTCCGTCTTCATCGCGCTGTAGACCAGGTAGAAGAGGAACCCGACCAGGTTGAAGAGGATCGTCAGCACCACCCACACGCCCGGCTTCAGGCCCAGATGGCGGGCATCCGCAATGACATAGCAGACGATCATCGTGTAGAAGAACAGGATCATTCCAAGGATGATCGACTGCGCGATCAGCACCTTGGTCTCTGCGGCGGAAACCATGGGGAGGGCGAAATAGGTGGCCAGCAAACCGGCCACTCCAACCCCCCAGCAGATGGCCCAGTGGACTCCCTTCAGGACCGGTGCACGCGACGGTGAGGAATCGAGCAGATTCTCGTCAAACATAAGCTTTTTGCCTCCGGCGTCAACCTGAACTCACTAAGCCGCGAGAGCCGAAACGCCCAGTGCAGCGCTACCGGCGCGCGCCGGCGGCCTCACGCTCCAGAGCTCGCGGCCTGTCTCCAGCCCCTGTCCGCCCTGCACGCTGGTAAAAGAAAACGAGAATCGGACTGGCGACGGCAATCGAAGAATAGGTGCCAATGATAACCCCGATGACCAGGGTCAACGCAAATCCATGGATCACTTCCCCGCCGAACACGTAAAGGGACAGGACAGCCAGGAAGGTTAAACCAGATGTCAGAATCGTCCGGCTCAGCGTCTGATTGATACTGCGGTTGACCAGATCGAGATATTTCTCCCGCTTGTTGAGCCGAACGTTTTCCCGAATTCGGTCGAAAACGACAATGGTGTCGTTCATCGAGTAGCCCACCAGAGTGAGCAGCGCGGCAATGACCGTGAGTGAGATCTCTTTGCTCAGCAGAGATAAAATGCCCAATGTTATGAGAACGTCGTGGAACGTGGCGATGACCGCCGCAACGCCATAGATTAGCTCAAACCGAAACCAAATGTAAACGAGCATTGCGCCGAGGCCGGCCAGGGTAACATAAAGTGCCTGCCGCCTCAAATCCACTCCCACCTTGGGACCCACGATCTCCGTATTACGCACCGCAAAGGTGGACAGGTAGAAATCCTTGGCCAGAACTTCTGAGACTGCCGGCGTCACACCGGGCACGGTCTTCAGCTCCTGAAGGTCACCAATCAGGCCGCTGTGCGGGGGGCTGTTGCGGTAGTTCACCAGCGCCGCCGCCAGTTCCTGGTAGGTTCGCGTGGCTTCTTCGGATCCTTTGGAGGCCATGTGCAATGGGTCCGCGACCACAAGATGCTCCGCCACCGTCTGAGGGCTGGCATTGTTGAAGTCAAACTTGCCTTCGGGCCCCTTCCCGTACAAGCCACCTAAGGCCGTCACGATGGAGCGCTTTCCCGCATCGAGCGCATCGGTGGAAGCGGTTTTCCCTAGCTCCAGGCCGATGATGACTTCATTATCGGATGCGGTCCCATAACGCTGGATGGTAGCATCCCCCAGGTTCTGTCGCCGCAACTCGCTCCGGATGGGATCCACGTCAGGGGCTTTGGCAAATTTCACTTCGACCATCGTCCCGCCCCGGAAGTCGATGCCGTAGATGAGTCCCCCCTTGACGGCAATCGAAACCCACCCCACAACCAGCAAGAACAAGGTCAGGCTGATGAAGTACCACTTCTTCCCCATCCAATCGATCGTCGGTTCGTGGAAAAACTCCATAAGACCTGAGTCAGTCCTTCCCGTCGAGTATTGACACCGGAGAGTCTCCGGAAGTTCCAAGAATTTCTAAATACTTAGTACTGCGCCCTTCTCGCGGCGCGTGAGCACGTAATCGAAAATCACCCGGGAAACAAAGACCGAAGTGAACAGGTTGGCCAGCAAGCCGATGGTCAGGGTCACGGCAAAGCCCCGAATCGGTCCCGTCCCAAACCAGAAGAGAATGGCGGCGGAGACTATGGTGGTCACGTGGGTATCGATAATCGTCAGAAATGCGTGCTCAAATCCTCCCGCCACCGCCGCGCCCACGGTCTTCCCCAAGCGCAATTCCTCGCGGATGCGTTCGAAGATCAGCACGTTAGAGTCCACTCCCATCCCGACTGTCAGGATGACCCCCGCGATGCCAGGCAGCGTAAGCACGGAACCAACGTACGCCATGGCGGCAAGGAGAATAAGCAGGTTAAGAATCAGTGCCAGGTTAGCGTTGATCCCCGAACCCTTGTAATAGACAAGCATGAAAGCCATCACCGCGAGCAGCCCCACAATCGAGGCCACGACGCCATGCCGGATCGAATCAGCACCGAGTGACGGGCCGACCGTCCGCTCTTCCAAGTACTTGATGGAAGCTGGCAGGGCACCCGAACGCAGCACCAACGCCAAGTCAGAAGCCTGCTGGGAAGTAAACGAGCCCGTGATCCGGCCGTTGTCGTTGATCTGGCTGTCGATCCTGGGTGCCGAGACGATCCGGTTGTCCAGAATGATGGCCAACTGTTTTCCGACATTTTGACCGGTCACGCGCCCAAATCGAACCGCACCGTCGCGAGTCAGAGAGAAGTTCACACTCGGCCGGCCATTCTCATCCGGCCGGGGCTGGGCATCGCGCAGGTCGCGCCCCGTCACCGCCGCGATGCGGTTGACGGCATACCAGGCTTCCCCCGCCGTGCTTTCGGCTGATTCTCGCCGGCCCGGAACCAACTCGCTGTCGGGCGGCAGGACACCACCATGAGACGCCAGGGCCGCTTCCCGGGTCGGATAGGGTCCGTCCTGAACTATCTTCAGGGTCAGCATCGCGGTGGACTGAATAATGTCTTTGACCCGCGAGGGATCGTCCACGCCCGGAAGTTGCACCACCAGTTCGTAATCCCGCTGCCCGTACTCCGCGATCGTGGGCTCGCTGACACCCAACTGATCAATTCGATTCCGAATCGTATTGATCGACTGCTGGAGAGCTTGATTGCGGATGGCCGCTGCCGCAGTGGTCTTGAGCGCGAGTTCGCGCGCGTTGGGATCCCCCGCCCGGCGCGAGAGGACCCAATCAGGAAACTGCTCGTTCGTCAAGGTCTGCAAGTCTGCGGACTTATCTTGCGGAATCCCGGTCAGAAGCAGGTAACTTCGTCCTGCCTCGACCTTCTTCTCGACCGTAGCCGGAATCCCTTTCGCTCGCAGCTCATCTCCCAGGCGCTCCTGCGCCAAATCCACCGTGACGTTGACCGCGTCATCGACCTGAACCTGGAGGACCAGGTGGGTCCCACCCTTCAAGTCCAATCCCAGGCGGATGCGCTCTTGCACGTTCTCCTTGAGGCGCTGCCAGGTCTTGGGAAATCCGATGGTCTCGTCCTCCGTCTTGGGATAGCAGATGACCCCCATAATGCAGACGAGCATCGCAACTGCGATCAAAATGGCCCGATTTCGAATCCTATGCTCCATAGCGCTATGGCATTGCCGGTCGTTCCAGCGGGTTGCCTACTTCTTCCTTCCCTCTGAATCTGCCTGGCCGGACTCGCGGCCAGCGACACTGCCGGCGCCGCCCTCGGGCTGATCCATGGCCGTGATTGCCGAGCGGGCCACTTCCAACTTCACTTGGCTGGTTACTTGCAACTGCAAGACGTTCGCGTCCTTGAATCCCACAATCGTTCCGTAGATCCCGCCGGAGGTCAAGACTCGGTCCCCGGTCTTGAGATTGGCCAGCATCTCCTGCACTTTGCGGCGTTGCTTCTGCTGGGGCAAAATCAGAAGGAAATAGAATATGCCGAAAATTAACACAAAGGGGAGAAGCTGCACCAGCGCGCCGCCGGAGCCCGCGTCGGCAGCCAAGACAGGCAAGTTGGTTAGCAAGTGTTCGATCAAGGCCTTGCTTTTTTAGTGTTCGGGTTTGAGAGAACTCCTGCCCGACTGGCGAAGGATTTGGCAGGTTTCGTCCCTAAGGCTTTCCGGGACCGGCACGAGAATGCTCAGGGCCTGCTATGGTCCCCCGCGCACCCTAGCACGGAAGTCTCCGAATGTGCCAAACTCGATAGCCTGCCTGACTTTGCGCATGGTGTCAAGGTAAAAGTAGAGATTGTGGTAGGTGGCTAGAATTCCCGCCAGCATTTCGCCCACCACGAACAAGTGCCGAATGTAACTTCGCGTGTATCTCTGACATACCATGCATGTGCAGGCCGGATCGAGCGCGCCTCCATCGCGCGCGTAACGCGCGTTCTTGATCACCAGCTTTCCCTGCGACGTGAAGACGCAGCCGTTGCGCGCATTGCGGGTGGGCAGCACGCAGTCGAACATATCGATGCCACGCGCCACGCATTCGACGAGGTCCTGTGGCGTGCCCACGCCCATCAGATAGCGCGGCTTCTCCTCAGGCAGCAACGCCGCCGTGAACTCCGCCACGTCGTAGGTCTCTGCTTTCGGTTCCCCCACCGAAAGCCCGCCCAGCCCATAGCCTTCAAAACTCATCGCGAGGATCTCTTCCGCACTTTCGCGTCGGAGATCGAGGTCTGTACCACCCTGGACAATGCCAAAGAGAGCGGGATTCGGGGTTCGGGATTCGGGGTTTGGGATCTGCCGTACTACTGACTCGTGACTTCTGACTCCTGGCTCCTCCTTTTCCTGATCCCGCGCACCCTGCTCCTCAAACGCTTTCTTACAACGCCCGGCCCAGCGGCTGGTCAGCTTGACGGCGCGCTTGAGGGCTTCGTGGCTGGCCGGATACTCGACGCACTCGTCGAGAATCATGACGATGTCCGCGCCGAGGGCGAGCTGAATCTCCACCGCGCGCTCGGGCGAGAGGAAGTGCGAAGAGCCGTCGAGGTGCGAGCGGAACCACACGCCGTCTTCGGTCACGCGGCCCAGACCCTTCAGGCTCATCACCTGGTAGCCGCCGCTGTCGGTGAGGATCGGGTGTGGCCAGCCCATGAAGCGGTGCAGCCCGCCCATCTCGCGCACCACCTCGTGCCCGGGCCGCAGATAGAGATGATACGTGTTGGCGAGCAGCATCTGCACGCCCAGCGCTTCGAGCTGACCCTGCGTGATCCCCTTCACTGTCCCCGCCGTGCCCACGGGCATGAACGCCGGAGTCTCCACCACGCCGTGCGGAGTGTGCAGCCGCCCCACGCGCGCCCGAGTGCTCGCGTCCTTGGCCACAACTTCAAACTTGATTGCCATTGAGCCTTGAGCCTAGAAGAAACATCGCGCGCTTGGCAAGAACTGATTGCCGACGCGTCGTGGTCACGCGCGATCTCGAATCCCGTGATAGGTCGTTCTTGCTGAAAGGGTCTGAAAAAGAGGGCACTTAAAGCTCCGCCCCTACCTACCTACCTACCTACCGGCCGGTCGGTAGGCAAGTGCCTCAACCACGCTTTCGCCACTCCTCGCCCATTTCCCTTTCCCCGAGCAATCCGCCCCGACCGCCTTGCGCGGCGCCGCTGGGGTCCGCAATCGCCCGTTGCGTATGGATATATAATAACCACCTGGCCA
>JBEKUI010000024.1:0-26225 GCA_049515175.1 Terriglobia bacterium | reverse complement strand
GACACCTAGCGCGAAGTTCTGAGACAGCCTCCAATGGATCTGCGCCAGCCCTCGCTCCGGACTCTATATCACACCATTGCTCGATCTTGGGATTGGGAAATCCCAAAAGCGGACACTTGCCTACCGGACAGGCCCCTCGGGTCCCCGCTATCTTCCTCATTTTCTTCATTTTAGAACTGTGACCTGACTGGTGGGAAACGTGCGGCTTGCTATCCCGAGACTATGGACATCCCACGACCAGAACTGGCCCGAAAGAAGCGAATACGCCGCGGAATGTATGCCGCTGGCGTCTTGATTGTGATTCCAGTGGTGACGCTGGCCATCTCGCGGCTGAAGCCTGCCGCCCCGTCGGTCGAGCGCGCGACCGTGTGGACGGACACGGTCAAGCGAGGCGAGATGTTGCGGCAGGTGCGCGGCCTCGGCACGCTTGTCCCCGAAGACATTCGTTGGATTCCCGCTGCCACTCAGGCGCGCGTCGATCGCATCGTGGTCCGGCCCGGTGCCGTCGTCCAGCCCAATACCATCATTCTGGAATTGAGCAATCCCGAGTCAGACCGTGACATCCTCGATGCCGAGTGGCAACTCAAGGCGGCGGAAGCTGAGCTCGCCAACCTGCGAGTCAAGCTGGAAAGCGACTTTCTGACCCAGCGCTCGGCAATGGCCGCAATTGACGCGGACTACCGCCAAGCCAAACTGCAGGCAGAGGTTGACCAGAAGCTGACCTCGGAGGGACTGACTTCGGAATTGAATTACGAGCGGTCGAAGGTGAAGGCCGAAGTACTTTCAACTCGGCTGGAGATCGAGCATAAGCGGCTCGATATTGCCTCCGACGCCGTGAAGGCACAACTCGCCGTACAACAGGCCAAGGTCGAGCAACTGCGCGCGCTCTACCATTTGCGCCGCAGCCAGTATGATTCCCTGCACGTCCGGGCAGGAATCGCCGGCGTGTTGCAGCAGGTTCCGGTGGACGTCGGCCAGCAAGTGGCGCCCGGCACGAACCTGGCGCGCGTCGCCGATCCCAAGCGACTGAAAGCCACCATCAAGATTCCCGAAGTCCAGGCCAAGGACGTTCAGATCGGACAGGTGGCGGAGATCGACACGCGCAACGGCGTGGTCCCCGGACGCGTTTCAAGAATCGATCCTGCGGTTCAGAACGGCACCGTGACCGTGGATGTGTCTCTTGACGGAGCCTTGCCGCAAGGCGCGCGGCCCGACTTGAGCGTCGATGGCACGATCGAGATCGAGCGTCTGGCCGACGTCCTCTACGTCGGCCGCCCCGTCCACGGCCAGCCGTCAAGCACGGTGGGGATCTTCAAGCTCGTCGAGGGCGGCAAGGAAGCCGTGCGTGTGCAGGTGAAGCTGGGACGAAGTTCCGTGAGCACGATCGAAATCGTGGACGGCTTGAAGGTCGGCGATCAGGTAGTCCTCTCCGACATGTCGAACTGGGACAGCTTCGACCGGATCAGGCTGAATTGAGCGATTTCGTGATTGAGTGATCGGGCGATTGAGAGATTGGGCGATTGCCGAAGGGAAACTTGAAATTGGAAACTAGAAACTGGTCGTAACAAACGCTGCGGTGGTTTTGCTCATGGGTCTCCAGTTTCGATTTTCTCTGCCGATGGCTCGATGAGCCGATGGCACGATCAATCGATTTGAGGTGGTAAGTGAGCACATTGCTCCAGGATGTTCGCTTTGCCCTGCGCATGCTGGGGAAGAATCCCGGCTTCACGGCGGTCGCAGTGCTAACGCTCGCCCTCGGCATCGGCGCCAATACCGCGATATTCACTTTGGTGGACGCTGTAATGCTGAGGTCCCTGCCCGTGGCCCACCCTCAGCAACTCTACCGCCTCGGGAATGATAACAACTGCTGTGTCATCCGCGGGCTCCAGGACAATTGGGGGATCTTTTCTTACTCCCTGTATCAGCAGTTCCGTGAGCACACGCCGGAATTCAGCGAGATGGCCTCTTTCCAGGCGGGCTTGCAGAACTTGAGCGTCCGGCGCAACGGCTCGACGGGTGCGGCCGAGCCGTACGTGGGCGAGCTCGTCACCGGCAATTACTTCTCCATGTTCGGCGTCAGCGCCTTTGTTGGGCGGGCCCTGACGCCTGCAGACGACAAACCCGACGCCCCGCCGGTGGTGGTGATGAGCTACCGCACTTGGAACCAGCGTTTTGGCCTCGACCCTTCGGTGATCGGCGCCACCTTCACCTTCGATAAGGTCCCGTACACCGTGGCGGGAATCGCGCCGCCGGGTTTCTTCGGCGATTCGCTGCGGCCCGATCCGCCGGACTTTTGGCTGCCCCTGGCTACCGAGCCACTCCTCACTGGGAAGGAAGGGCTCTTGAACCGTTCCGGATCGCACTGGCTCTACATTATTGGGCGAATGAAACCGGGCGCGAAGCCGGCAAGTGTCGAGTCGGAGGTTACGGTCGAGCTGCAACGATGGCTCAGTGCTCAGCCGGACCTTACAGCCCGCGACCGTTCGGAGCTCAACAAGCAGCACATCGTCCTCGCGCCCGCCAGAGGCGGCGTCGCCAACCTGCAGAACGACTACAAGACCGGGCTGCGCCTGCTCATGACGATCGCAGGTTTCGTGCTGTTGATCGCCTGCGCAAACATCGCCAATCTGCTGCTCGCGCGCGGAGTCGCCGGCCGGGCGGAAACGGCCATCCGTGCGGCACTCGGCGCGTCAAGTCGGCGGCTAATTCGGCAAGCGCTGACGGAGAGCGTCTTGCTCGGCGTCCTCGGAGGCTTGGCTGGGGTCGTGGTCGCCTTTTTCGGCACGCGCACTATCCTGGCGCTCGCCTTCCGTGGCGCACATGTTGTTCCCATCAGTCCGGCACCATCGTTGACCGTGCTCGGCTTCACATTTTTCCTCTCGCTTATCACCGGCATCGTGTTCGGCGTGGCTCCCGCCTGGATGACGACGCACTCTGACCCCGCCGAGGCCCTGCGCGGGGCCGGGCGGTCCACACGCGACCGTTCTTCGCTGACGCGCAAGTCCTTGGTGGTGCTGCAAGTTGCTCTCTCCGCGGTCTTGCTGATCGGGGCTGGCCTGCTCACCCAAAGCCTGCGCAACCTCGAAAAGCAGAGTTTTGGCTTCGACCCGCAGAACCGCTTGATCGTGAGGGTCTATCCCACCTTCACCGGATACGCACCGGAAAAGCTCGCCGGCCTCTACCAGGAGCTCGCGCGCCGCCTCCCTCAAATACCCGGCGTGATCAGCGCCAGCTATTCGCTCTATAGCCCGATGAGAGGCGATAACTGGTCTACCCCTATTTTCATCGAAGGCCACCCCCCGGATGAGGATATCGGCGCCTCCTTTGATCGCGTCGGGCCGCACTACTTCGAGACCATCGGCACGCGGTTGCTGCGGGGCCGCGTGATCGGCGACGAGGACACGCCCATCTCGGCCCAGGTAGCGGTGATCAATGAAACCTTCGCCCGCAGGTTCTTCCCCAGGGAAGACCCCATCGGCAAGCACGTTGGCATGGGCGGCGCGAGCCACAGCGGGGATTTTGAGATTGTGGGCATCGTGCAGGATGCGAAGTATCAGGACGCGCGCGCGCCCGCTTACTCTACGTATTTCCTGCCCTTCCTGCAGATGTCGAATGATCCCAAACTCGCGTGGCTGATCTATTCCCATTACCTTGGCGACATCGAGCTGCACGTGGCCAACCAGTCGCGAAACTATGAGGGCGCCGTCCGCCGTACCCTTGCCGACATCGATCCCAACCTGACCGTTCTCGATGTGGTGAGCCTCCCCGAGCAGGTCAGCCGCAATTTCAATCAGGAGCGGCTGATCGCGCGGCTAACGCAATTGTTCGGCCTGCTCGCGCTGACGCTGGCTTGCGTCGGCCTTTACGGTGTCATCGCCTATTCCGTTGCGCGACGCACGAACGAGATCGGCATTCGCATGGCGCTTGGGGCCATGCCGCGCGACGTGCTGCGCATGGTCCTCGGACAGGGGGTGCGGCTGACGGCGGCCGGAGTCGGAATAGGCCTTGTGGGTGGTTTCTCCCTGACCCGCTTTCTCGCGAGCACTCTCTACGGCGTCCGCCCACTTGATCCGTTGGCCTTCGTCGTCGGAGCTGTTGCGCTTGTGACTGCCGCCTTGTTAGCAGCCTATCTGCCAGCCCGCCGGGCGGCCAAGGTCGATCCCATGGTAGCGCTCAGATACGAGTGACCACCGACGAGTGACGAGCAAGAGATAAGAAGTCAGGAATCAGAAGTCAGAATTCGGGGGAAGGAATGATCAGCCTGAAAAACATTGAGAAATCTTATCCCGTTGGCGCGGGGAGATACTACGTCCTGCGACGCATCACCCTGGACATCGCGGAGGGCAGCTTCGTCACCATCATGGGGCCGTCGGGGGCAGGGAAATCGACGCTGCTTGCCATCCTCGGCCTGCTCGACGGCGAGTGGCAGGGCGAGTACTACTTTTTCGAAAAGGCCGTCCACAAGATGAAAGTCAAGGAGCGCGCCGCCCTGAACAAGGCGAACGTTGGCTTCGTCTTCCAGCAGTATCACCTGCTCGACAGTCTGACGGTCGCCGAGAATCTCGATATCCCTCTTTCCTACCGGAATGTCAAAGCCTCTCAGCGGCAAGCGATCGTTGCGGACACGCTGGATCGATTTGGAATCGTTGGCAAGAAAGACCTGTATCCCAGTCAGCTTTCCGGCGGCCAGCAACAGCTCGTCGCCGTGGCACGCGCGGTGATTGCCAACCCCAAGTTGATTCTCGCGGACGAGCCCACCGGCAATCTGCACACCAGCCAGGGCAGGGAAATCATGGACCTGTTCAAGAAACTGAACGGTGAGGGCACAACGATCGTGCAGGTGACGCACAACGAGAACTGGGCAGCTTACGGCAGCAAAATCATCGCCTTGCGGGACGGATGGATGGAGGGCCAGTGACCGAATGCACGACTGCGCCATTGAATTATCGAACCAGTGAACCATTGGAGGCGAGTCTATGCGGCCTCCCCGTTTCCAATTTCGAGATCCTAGTTTCGATGTTTCGTGTCGATGGCGCGATGAACCGATGGCCAGATGGTCCGGTTCGAGGTAGTCGATGAGCACGCTGCTTCAAGACGTTCGCTACGGCCTGCGCATGCTGGCGAAGAACCGCGGCTTCACGGCCGTGGCGGTCCTCACGCTGGCGCTGGGCATTGGTTCAACGACGGCCGTCTTCAGCGTGTCGGACCGGATACTGTTCCGCAGTCTGCCCTACCCTGACGCCAGCCGTCTCGTCTCCGTGGGCATGGTCGCTCCGATCGAGCCCAACGAGTTCATGCTGGGGACGGACTATCTCGAGTGGCGCGCCAACCAGACGCCCTTCGAAAGCATGACCTCCATGCAACCGGGAGTTGCCGACTGCGATCTCACCGATCAGAATCCCATTCGCCTGGCCTGCGCGCACGTCGAGTCGAGCTTCCTTTCCACATTTGGAGTCCGGCCTCTCCTGGGGCGAAACTTCACACGCGGTGAAGACCGGCCGAAAGCGCCCCAAGTCGCGCTTCTCTCGTACGGCCTATGGCGGAGCCGATTCGGCGGCGACCCGCAAGTGGTCGGGAAAACGATTTCCTTGGACGCTCAATCTGTTGGCATCGTCGGCGTGCTTGCTTCCGACTTCGAATTCCCCACGCTCACCCACGTCGATTTGCTCATGCCGATGGCGCTCGACGAAGCCGCGCAGCAACGGCCCAGTACCGGCCAGGTTCTCCGCTCGTTCGCGCGGCTCAAGCCCGGCGTCACGCCGGAGCAAGCGCAAGCGGCCCTCGCGCCGCTCTTCGCAGAATCGCTGAAATGGGTGCCTGGAATGTTTCGCAAAGAAGTCAAATTCATCGTGCGCTCCCTGCGCGACCGCCAGGTGCAGGACTATCGCCGGGCCTCCTGGATTCTGCTCGGGGCGGTACTTGCCGTGCTCCTCATCGCCTGCGCGAATGTCGCCGGCCTCCTGCTCGCCCGCGGAGTGAGCCGGGAACGCGAGCTCGCGGTACGTGCTGCGTTGGGCGCCGGGCGATGGCGGCTCTCTCGCCAGACCCTGACGGAGAGCTTGCTGCTGGGAATCGCGGGCGGCGCGGGCGGATGCCTATTCACCATACTATTACTATCACTGTTTGTGGCATTAGCACCTATAGGGATTCCCAAGCTCCATCAGGCGGCGCTGGACCTGCGCGCCCTGGTGTTTGCGGTGGGTGTCTCCATCCTCTCCGGCGTGGTCTTCGGGCTGGCGCCATCGCTCGTCCGGCCGCGAGCCGAGGCACTTGTTAGCCGTCCTGCAGCCGGAATCACCCGGCATACTTTCCGGCAAGCCTTGGTCGCCCTCCAGGTCGCGATGTCGCTGGTGCTGCTGGCCGGTGCCAGCCTGCTTCTGCGAACCCTCTGGAACGTCCTGTATCAACCGCTCGGCTTGCAGGCTCAGGGCGTCATCACGGCGAACCTGGCTTTGGGCGTGCAACGCTATCCCCAAGCCGCCCAGCAACTGGCCTTTTATGACGAGTTGGAAGCTCGCGCCAAACGTCTTCCTGGAGTCAAATCGTTTGCGCTGAGCGATTCCCTGCCGCCCGGCGGCATGATGCGGTCGACGGTCTTTGCCAGCATCGTCGTCGAAGGCCGCCCGTGTTTTGCCGAAGGCACGGGCGGCATGGTCGGGTGGCGAGCCGTGACCCCCGGGTACTTTTCGGCGCTGCGCATTCCCATCGTGCGCGGCCGCGGCTTCGAGGAAGCTGACCGCCATACCGACCAGCACGCCCTCATCTTGAGTGACTCGCTGGCGCGGCGCCTCTTTCCCGGCGAAGACCCTTTGGGCAAGCGCCTCGAACTGCATGTGCAGCCACCCTGGTTCACGGTGGTCGGCGTCGCTGCAGACGTGAAGAATGGCGGCCTGAATTTGCCTGCCGACCCCGAGTACTACGTTGTCCGCGGGCACGCGCCCGAGGACGCAACTCGCCACGCCAGCCTCGTCATTCGCAGCTCGCTAAATCCCAATGCCGTCGCCAGCTGGCTGCGACCCGAGATCGCGGCGATCGATCCCACTCTGCCCGTGACCATTGAGACCATGACCCAGCGCATCGGAACACTCGCCGCACGGCCGCGATTCAATGCTGCCCTTCTAGGCCTCTTCGCCGCCCTCGGCCTGCTTCTGGCGGCGGTGGGAATCTACGGCGTGATCGCTTTCCTGGTGACCCAGCGCACCCAGGAGATCGGCATCCGGATGGCCTTGGGCGCCGAGCGGCGTGACATCCTGAAACTGGTCCTCCGCCAAGGCGTGGCGATGATTCTTGCCGGCCTGGGGATCGGGCTCGTGGGCGCACTCTCTCTTACGCGCTTCCTCGCCAGCCAACTTTTCGATGTCCGGCCAACGGACCCGGTGACCTTGGGGTTTGCTTCGCTCCTGCTCGTTGGGGCCACGGTCCTGGCTTGTTACATTCCCGCCCACCGGGCGACCAGGGTGGATCCGCTGGTGGCGCTGCGGTACGAATAGAACAGTGACGGGTGACGAGCGACACGTGACAAGTTTCGAGGTCGTTTACTGATGACGAGATAGCCTGATCAGAGGTCAATGATGAGCACCTTAATTCAGGATCTGAGATACGGCCTGCGCATGCTGGGGAAGAATCCCGGCTTCACCGCCGTGGCGGTGCTGACGCTCGCCCTCGGCATCGGCGCCAACACCGCCATCTTCAGCATGCTGAATGCCGTCATGCTGCGGTTTCTGCCGGTCGAAAAGCCGGAGGAATTAGTTCAGGTTCAGATGCGAACTCCGCGGGGAGGAAGTAATCCTCGCTCCACATTTACCAATACGCTTTGGGAACAATTGCGAGCCCAGCAAAATGTCTTCTCCGCGGCCTTCGCGTGGGGCTACGCACGCTTCGATCTCGCGCAGGGCGGCGCCGTCCAAAATGCTGATGGGCTATGGGTCAGCGGGGACTTCTTCAAAACGCTGGGAGTTCGTCCGGCGGTCGGCCGCCTTTTCACCGTTGCTGATGACCAGCGCGGTTGCCCGGGCGTCGCAGTATTGAGTTACAGCTTCTGGCAGGAGCACTTCGGCGGAGCCGCAAGCGCCCTCGGCAACACTATCTTGATCGACAATCATTCCTTTCCCATCGCTGGCGTCACCGCGCCGGGCTTCTATGGTGTGGATGTCGGCGGGAAGTTTGACATCGCGCTCCCCATTTGCGCGACCGCGCTCTTTGACGCGAAGCAAGAACGGCTGGACCAGCGTTCCTGGTGGTGGCTGAACGTCATCGGCCGGGTCAAGCCGAAACTCAGCCCGGAGCAGGTGAATGATCGGCTCCAGGTGCTTTCCCCCCGCATCTTGGCCGAAAGCGTGCCCCAGAACTGGGACGCGCAGATGCAAAATGACTTCCTCAAGTGGGTGTTCGTGACCGCGCCGGCCGCAACCGGAACTTCTTCTCTACGCGAACGGTTCCAGCAGCCGCTTTACATTCTGATGGGGCTGGTGGGGGTCGTGCTCCTTATTGCGTGCGCTAACATCGCCAGCCTCATGTTGGCTCGCGCCGCCACCCGCAGCCGTGAAATCGCTGTGCGCCGGGCTCTGGGCGCCAGTCGCGTACGTTTGATTCGCCAATTCCTGACGGAGTGCGTTCTGCTCTCCACGGCCGGAGCACTGCTGGGGATCCTGTTCGCCCAATGGGGAAACGCACTTCTAGTGCTGTTCATCTCAACGGCCGGAAACAAAGTGTTCCTGGACTTTTCCCTGGACGCGCGCGTCCTCGGATTCACCGCTGCCATCGCGGTTCTCACCGCCCTGTTTTTCGGCTTCTTGCCGGCGTTTCGGGTCACGCGCGTGTCTTTGACCGCTGCGATGAAAGGCAGCCATGCGGTGGAGGTTGAGCGCCGCGGGCGTTTCCGCTTCGGGAGATGGATTGTTGCCTCGCAGGTGGCGCTCTCCCTGGTGCTTCTGATCGCCGCGGGGTTATTTCTGCGGAGCTTTGTGAAACTCGTCGTGCTGGACATCGGATTTGACCGGAACAACGTCCTGTTGGTGAATATGAATGTTAAAGCCGCGGGTATGACGGCCGAGCAGCAACTCGCCACCGAAGATGAACTCGAGAGCCGGCTGCGCGTACTTCCCGGGGTGGTTTCTGTCGGCCGCTCCTCTATCACGCCCATTAGTGGCAACGAGTGGAACACGTTCCTTCATGCTGACTCTCCGACAGCGCCCACGGGAGATGCCTCGCTCGCCTACTTCAACGCCATCTCACCGGGATACTTTGAGACCTTGCGTACTCCCCTCCTGGCGGGGCGAGATTTCAATGAACAGGACAGGAAGGGCTCGCCCCTTGTGGCCATCATCAACCAGACTTCGGCGCGGAAGTTTTACGCCAACCTGGACCCCCTCGGGAGGTACTTCCAAGTCGATGAGGCGCCAGGGAAGCCTGGCCCGCCCATCCAGATTGTGGGAGTCGTTAAGGATTCCAAGTACACGTCGCTCCGCGAGGACACCTTTCCCACAGCATTCCTCCCGATCAAGCAGGACTCCAACCTTCCGGTGGGAGGGAATTTCGCGCTCCGAACCACCGTGCGGCCCTCGGCGCTCGCCCGCTCCGTGCAGGACACTCTCGCCGGCGTGAACAAAGCGATTTCGCTCGAGTTCCACACGCTTGCCGAGCAGGTGAACGACTCGCTGGTCCAGGAGCGCCTGCTTGCCTTACTTTCGGGTTTCTTTGGTGCGCTCGCCCTGCTCCTGGCGATGATCGGTCTTTACGGCACGCTGAGTTACCTGGTAACGCAGAGGCACGCGGAATTCGGCATCCGGGTGGCGCTCGGAGCAACGCCAGGCTCGATCCTCCGCCTCGTGCTGCGGGACGTGGTCAAAATACTTGTAGTTAGCGTCGCGGCTGGAGTGTGCATTTCACTCCTCTGTGTCCATGTGCTTCAGAAACTGCTATTCGCGCTCACTGCACGCGACCCGGTGACCATCGGTGTGGCTGTCGGTCTGCTCTCTGCTGTGGCTTTTCTTGCCGGCTACATTCCCGCCCGCCGGGCGACCCGGGTCGATCCCTTGGTAGCGCTGCGGTACGAATAGAGCAGTGACGAGCAACAAGTTTCGAGTTTTCAGTTTCATTTTTGATCAAATGGCCTGCGGGCCAGACCAGTGAGGTGAGGAGACATGATGAAATCATCGAATCAGACACAGTCCCAGAATGCCGGGGCAACGACGGGAAAGAAGAATGGCGAAGTATTGATCCGGCTGGAAGGCATCAAGAAGGTCTTCATAACTGACGAGGTGGAGACGCACGCCCTGACGGGCATTCATCTGGACATCCACAAGGGCGAGTACATCTCCATCGCCGGGCCGTCGGGCTGCGGCAAATCCACGCTGCTCTCGATTCTCGGCCTGCTCGACTCGCCGACCGAAGGCTCCTACACGCTGAACAACCAGCCCGCCGCTCATCTCACCATCGAGCAGCGCGCGCGCATCCGCAATCGCGAGATCGGTTTCATCTTTCAGGCTTTCAACCTGATTGGCGATCTCAACGTGTATGAGAACGTCGAGCTGCCGCTCACTTATCGCGGCATGGGCTCGGCGGAGCGCAAACAGCGCGTGCAGGAAGCCCTGCAGCGCGTGGGCATGTCCCACCGCGTCAAACACTACCCTTCGCAACTTTCGGGCGGCCAGCAGCAGCGCGTCGCCGTGGCCCGCGCCCTGGTCGGCAAACCCTCCATCATGCTTGCCGACGAGCCCACCGGCAACCTCGATTCCAAGAATGGCGGCGCGGTGATGGACCTGCTCCGCGAAGTGCACCGCGAGGGCGCCACCATCTGCATGGTGACCCACGACCCGCGCTACGCCGACTTCGCCCAGCGCACCTTCCACTTGTTCGACGGCAGGATCGTGGAGGAAACGGTGGAGGGAACGAGCCATTGAGCCATCCCAGGAATGGACAATGGGTAATCGGATCATCGGGCGATTGAGAGATTGAGTCAGTGAATCAGTGAGTCATCGAAGGCGAGCATGTGCGATTTTCGCTTTTCCAATTTCCATTTTCGCTCTTCGTTTCCGATGGCTCGATGAGCCGATGGCCAGATGGCTCAATTCGAGGTAACAAATGAGCACTCTGCTCCAGGATGTTCGTTACGGCTTGCGCATGCTGGCGAAGAATCCCGGCTTCACGGCTGTCGTGGTGCTGTCCCTCGCGCTCGGTATCGGAGCGAATGCCACTATTTTCAGCTTCGTAAACGCGTTACTGTTTCGCCCGCCGGCCGTGGAAGCTCCAGGACGGCTGCTGGAACTCTGGCAGCGGAACACGAAGGGGTCGGGGCTTGAGGAGTACACGCCCCTCTCCTACCCCGGTTACATCTACTATCGCGATCACAATCAGGTCTTCTCGGCTCTCCTCGCCTTTGACGGAGAAATGCGTCCCGTAAGCTGGAGCCGAACGACGGAGGGCGGCTTGGTCCAGGGCCAGCTCGTCTCCGGCAATTTCTTCTCGACCCTCGGCGTGAGGCCGGTCCTCGGAAGGGCGTTCCTGCCGGACGAGGATCAAGTTCCGGCGTCGAATTTCGTGATCGTGCTGAGCCACGCCTTCTGGGAGCAACATCTGGGTTCTGACCCCGCAATATTGGGGAAGGCGCTCACTTTGAACGGAAGGGACTTTACCGTGGTTGGTGTGGCCCCTGCAGGTTTCACCGGGATCATTGTGGGAAATCAACCTGACTTCTGGGCGCCGCTTGCAGCAACCTTCGAGTTCACACACGACCCGCATTTCCTGGGCAACTGGGATACTTCCTGGCTCTTCGGAATAGGACGACTTAAGCCCGGAGTCACAGCGCCACAAGCGCGGGCCGACGTGAGCGTGCTCGCAAGCCGTCTCCAACAGGACCAACCTAAGAGCAACAGGGAAATTGAGGCGGCAACCTTCCCCGTTAATCTGGTCCCCGGGCCATTCCGAGGTTACGTCGCGGCCTTTACCGGCCTGCTCATGGCGGTGGTCGGCATGGTGCTGCTCATCGCGTGTGCGAACGCCGCGAATTTGCTCCTTGCGAAGGCGATGGCGCGACGCCGCGAAATCGCCACCCGCTCGGCGCTCGGGGCGAGCCGAGGCCGTCTTATCCGGCAGTCGTTGACCGAAAGCGTGCTGCTGTCGTCCCTGGGTGGCGCGCTCGGGTTACTCTTCGCATTGTTCGCAGTGCCGCCCCTGCTGGCCCTGAAACCCGCCACGCTTCCAGTGAGGATCGATGTTCCCCTTGATTGGCGCGTGCTGGCGTTTACGTTCTTCCTCGCACTTGCGGCGGGTGTCGTGTTCGGGTTGGCTCCGGCATTGCGGAGTTCAAAACTCGATCTTGTTCCGACTTTGAAGGATGAAGCCTTTTTCGCCGGGCTCCGCCGGTCGCGGCTGCGCAGTGCGCTCGTCATCGCCCAAGTTTCTGTTTGTCTGGTGCTCTTGATCGGCGCGGGACTGTGCGTGCGAAGCCTCCTCAATGCACGTTCAATCGATCCCGGCTTCGACATTCGGCACACTCTCATCGCACAGGTTGACCCTGGCAGCCTCGGGTATTCTGAGACCAGGCGGAGAACCTTTTACCAGCAGGTGCTCGGACGTCTCGAAGCTTTGCCGGGAGTGAGTTCCGCCAGCTCCACAGCCTACCTGCCTCTAGCAACCGCAAGACAGATTCAGGCCTTTGTAATCGGTCAGCAGGAAACCAGCCTCGAGGTCATGTACGTTGGTCCGGCCTTCTGCCGGACAATGGGCATCCCGCTGTTGCGCGGCCGGGATTTCACGGCGGGCGACGTAACAACTTCACCGAAGCCGGTCATCATCAACGAAGCCATGGCGTACCGCTTCTGGCCCGGCCAGGACCCGATCGGAAGGATCCTGGGGTTTCCGGATGACAAGACCCACAGCGGCCTCGTTATCGCCGGCATGGTGAAAACCGGGAAGTACCACACCCTGAGCGAAGAGCCCCAACCCGTCATTTATCTGCCTGCCGACTCCGAGTGGAAAGCCACACTGCTCATTCGCACCGAGGGCGATCCCGGGGGCTTGCTGGCTTCCGTGCGCCACGAAATGCAGGCCCTCGATCCCGACGCGGTTCCGATCGATCTCGAAACGATGCAGCAGTACATGGCTCTGCCTCTTTTCCCTGCGCACACGACCGGGCTGCTGCTCGGCGCCTTTGGTATCTTGGCGCTTGTCCTGGCGGTCACTGGACTCTACGGCGTCATCTCATATGCAGTCTCCCAGCGAACCCACGAGATCGGCGTTCGCATGGCGCTCGGCGCCCGCGAGCGCGATGTGCTAAAGCTTGTGGTGGGTCAGGGCATGCGGCTGACCCTGATCGGAGTGGGCTGCGGGTTGTTAGGAGCTTTTGCTTTGACGCGCGTCCTTGCGAGCCTCCTCTACGGCATCCGCCCTACAGACGCGCTCACGTTTGCTGCAGTGTCCCTGCTGTTGACCGGCGTGGCGCTCCTGGCGTGCTACATCCCCGCCCGCCGGGCGACAAAGGTCGATCCGCTCGTGGCGCTTAGATACGAGTGACAAGTGACGAGTGAAGGGTTTCGATCCGCCGACGGCCCCATGGTCCGATCGCGACTGACTCCTGCTGGCTTCCGCGATAAGATAGACCCCGACTGACGCACCTATGAAGCCCTCCGATCCTTCGACGCCGCGACTGCTGATTGCTGACGACCAGCCGGACATCCTCGAGTCGTTGCGCCTGCTGTTGAAGGTCGAGGGATTTGAGATTCATGCGGTGAACTCTCCGCAGGCTTGCCTGGCGGCGGTCGAGAAGCAGGACTTCGACGCCGCCCTCATCGATCTGAATTACACGCGGGACACGACCTCCGGCCAGGAAGGTCTCGACCTCGTGGAGCGACTCCAATCGCTCGACAGCATGCTGCCCGTGATTGTGATGACCGCCTGGGCCTCAATCGATGTTGCGGTGGAGGCGATGCGCCGCGGCGCGCGCGACTTTGTCCAGAAGCCTTGGGAGAATGCGCGCCTGCTCTCCGTACTCCGCAATCAGATCGAACTGAGCCGGGCGCTGCGACGCGGAGCGCAACTGGAAGCGGAGAATCGCCTGCTGCGTGCCGAGGGCCTGCCCACGCTGATTGCCGAGTCCGCCGCCATGCGGCCGGTGCAGGAACTGATCGCCCGCGTCGGCCCCTCGGACGCGAACGTGCTGATCACCGGCGAGCACGGCACGGGCAAAGAAGTCGTGGCGCGCACTCTGCATTCGATCTCCACGCGCGCGGTGAAGCCGATGGTGACCGTCAATATGGGGGGCCTCGCCGAAGGCGTGCTCGAAAGCGAGTTGTTCGGTCACGTCAAGGGGGCGTTTACGGATGCGCGCGCCGACCGAGTGGGCCGCTTCGAGCTGGCGGACGGCGGCACACTTTTCCTCGACGAGATCGCCAACATGCCGATGGGGCAGCAGGCACGCCTGTTGCGGGTCATCGAATCGGGCGAGTTCGAACGCGTGGGGTCGTCGAAGACGCGGCGCGTCAATGCCCGCCTTCTCTCCGCAACGAACGCCAACCCGGAGGAGGAAGTCCGCGCCGGCCGCTTTCGTGAAGATCTGCTCTTCCGCCTCAACACCGTGGAGATCCATCTGCCACCGCTGCGCCAGCGGCGGGAGGACATTCCGGTTCTGGCGAACTTCTTCCTTCGCCAACATGCCCGTCGCTACCAGAAGCGCGTCAGCAGTTTCGACGAGCCGGCCATGAGGGCGCTACAGTCCAATCCTTGGCCGGGCAACGTCCGCGAACTTGACCACGTCTTGGAGCGCGCCGTCCTGCTCGCACAAGGCGAAGCGGTTAGCGCCGCCGACGTCAGCTTGCGGCCGGCGCACGACGGCCCGGCGCGCCTCGAGGAAATGAACCTGGAAGAGGTCGAGCGACTGCTCGTTCAGAAAGCGCTGGAGCGCTTCCAGGGCAATGTCACCGAAGCCGCACACTTCCTCGGCCTGAGCCGCAGCGGGCTCTATCGCCGCCTGCAGAAACACGGGCTATGAGCCGCCTCCGCCTCGAACGACGCCTCTTGCTTTACGCCTTGGCCGCCGCGCTGCCGGGAGCCGCGCTGGGAATCGTCCTGCTCTGGCGAGGCGATTATTCCCCCCGGACCCAGTGGACGCTGACGGTGCTGGTGACGGTGACCTGGTGGGGATTTGCTTCCGCTCTGATTGGCGAGGTGGTGCGCCCCTTGCAGACACTGGCCAATCTCCTTGAGGCGCTGCGGGAAGGCGATTTCTCCTTCCGCGTCCGGGCGCCGTCACGGAGTGGCGCCCTCGACGAAGTGTTTCGCGACGCCAATGCGCTGGCTGACGTATTGCGCGAGGAGCGCTTCGGTGCCGTGGAAGCTTCGGCGCTTCTCCGCAAGGTCATCGAAGAGACGGATGTTGCCATCTTCGCTTTCGACGGCGAGCAACGGCTGCGCCTGTTGAATCGCGCCGGAGAGCGCCTGCTGGCGCACCCGGCGGAGCGTGCTTTAGGATTGAGCGCCCCGGAACTCGCGATGGCTGATTTCCTGACCGGCGATCCGGCGCGCATCGTTCAACTCAACCTCCCGGGCGGCGCCGGGCGGTGGGAAATCCGGCGCACGGCGTTCCGGGAGGGCGGGCTGCCGCATCAGTTGCTGGTTCTCTCCGATCTCAGCCGCGCCCTGCGGGAGGAGGAGCGCGCCGTCTGGCAGCGGCTGGTCCGCGTGCTCGGTCATGAGGTGAACAACTCGCTCACTCCCATCAAGTCGATTGCTGAAAGCCTCGCTAGCCTTCTCTCGCGCGAGCCTTTGCCGGCGGACTGGCAGGAGGATATGCAGCGCGGGCTCGGCGTGGTGGGATCGCGCGCCGAGGCGCTGGCGAGATTCCTGGAAGGCTACACGCGCCTCGCAAAGCTACCGCCGCCGCGCAAGGAGGCGGTCAGCATTGTCGACTGCATCCGCCGGGTGGCCGGACTGGAAACGCGCCTGGCCGTCCAGCTCTGCCCCGGACCGGCCATCACCCTCAGTGCCGACCGCGACCAGCTGGAGCAGTTGATCATCAATCTGGTGCGCAATGCGGCGGACGCGGTACTGGAGACCCAGGGAGGAGTCGCCGTCCGCTGGGCGACGAATGGAGCTTATCTCGAAGTCCGGGTCGAAGACGATGGGCCCGGCATTTCAAATCCTTCCAATCTGTTTGTTCCCTTCTTCACCACCAAGCCCGGGGGTTCGGGGATCGGGTTGGTGCTGAGCCGCCAGATCGCCGAAGCCCACGGCGGCACGCTGACGCTCGATAACCGGACCGATGGGCGGGGCTGCGTCGCCCAACTTCGACTGCCCTTGCGCCCCATGGGATGAATGCCTGGTCCCCGCACCCCTCCTCGGACTCTCGATCTTTCGTTCGGATCGTCCCTCGGTGTACATTGATTTCGACAGTGGATGGTTGTACCTTCTCAGTCGATTATCCAATCCGCGCTGGATTCCTTAGAGCCATCGGAAGGAGCTCAATCTTCCGGACGCGGCAATCTGGCGGGAGCATCACTGGAATTCAGTCCGGAGGACACGCAACAGCGAATTGGCACGCATACGAAGGAGGGGAGCCACTCACTTCCACCCATCCCCGGGTCACTTGATCTTTCCTTATCGGGCAACAAGGAGGTCTGTCATGGAGAAAAACAGAACTGATCTGCTGACGCGCCGCGGATTCGTAAGCGCAGCCACGGCTTTCATGATCGTTCCACGTCATGTCCTGGGCGGGCGCGGTTACGTTCCGCCCAGCGACCGCGTTACGCTGGCCTCCATGGGTATGGGACGCCAGGGTATGGCGGTCACGATGGAACTGGTGGCGCGTCCTGACGTGCAGGTCGTGGCGGTCTGCGACTGCAACAAGGGGAGCAAGAATTACGCCGAGTACGGAGACAATGACTTGTTGAATTCGGCGCGCAAACTACTGGGCCCCGGTTACGAGGACTGGGGTGCAGATTTGGCCTCGCCCGGCGAGGCTCAGCTCACGCACGAGTTCCGCACCAGTCTCGGCATGGGGGGCCGGGAACCCGCGAAGCGGGTGGTCGAAGCCTATTACGGCTCTCGCAAGGGTTCTGCATCCGGCACGTACAAGGGCTGTACGGCCTACGGCGATTTTCGCGAACTGCTCGACAAGGAAGGAGATTTGGATGCCGTCTATGTGGCGACCCCTGATCACTGGCATGCCGGAATCTCCATGACTGCGATGCGCAAGCGCAAGCACGTCCTGTGTCAGAAACCCATGACGCACAACATCGGCGACGCGCGGCGGATGGCTGCGCTGGCGCGCCAGATGAATGTGGCCACGTCGCTTCCCGTCAACAATCCATCGAGTGCGCCCACCCGCATCATTTCCGAATGGATTGCCGACGGCGCGATCGGCCAGGTACGCGAGGTCCATAACTGGTCGAGTCGTCCGTTCTGGCCACAGGGCGTCGGCCGACCTGCTGAGGCGGACTCCATTCCTGACGGTCTCGATTGGGACGTATGGCTGGGGCCCGCGCCGGAGCGTCCCTTTAACCGAGCGTATCTGCCCTTTGTCTGGCGCGGCTGGCACGACTTTGGCTGCGGGTCATTCGGCGACATGGGCTGCTACAGCTTCGCCGGTCTGTTCAAGATCCTCAATCTCACTCCTCCCGTGTCGGTGGAAGCCAGTTCCAGCGAATCCTGGGAGGAGACCTACCCGAAGGCGTCCATGGTGCATCTGAATTTTCCAGCCAACGGCAGCCGCGCTGCGCTGCGCATGTCCTGGTACGACGGCGGCCTGCGGCCACCGCGCCCGGCGGGTTTGCAGGAACAGGATCAGAAATTGTTTGAGGGGAGCGAGGACGGAGAAGGCATCATGTACGTTGGCGACAAAGGGATCCTGCTCGCCGGATTCAGCGGCAACAACCCGCGGGTTTATCCCGAATCCCCCAAATACCAGTACCAGGCGCCGCCCCGACGGTCGGGTGCGGCCAGAAATGATCCGGCCATCGACCAGTGGATTGCCGCATGCAAGGGCGGGCCAGCTCCGCTCGCCAACTTTGAAATCCAGAGCCCAGTGACGGAAGCCTTCCTGCTCGGCTGCATTGCGCAGCGCTTCCCGGGGCAACTGCTGGAATGGGATACGGCCAGTATGCGCATCGCCAATTCCGAGAAGCTGAACAATTACGTTGATCCTCCCTATCGAAGCGCCTACAAGGTTTAGTTCGACAAGGGGGCCGATTCCCCATTCGAGGTTGAACATGATGAAACGTCGGAAATTCATCGCCGGTGCGGCAGCCATCTTCGGAACCGCGGCGGGAAGCAAGGTGCTTGGGGAGACTTCACCCGCGGACAATCGGAAGAAACTCGAACGGGTCTGCGTGTCGTCCTGGAGTTTCCACAATCTCTTCACCTCCACGCACGACGAGCGGGCTCCCGCCATCTCGGGTAAGCCCCTGGACATCCTGGATTTCCCAGAGATGGTCGCGGACCGTTATCACGTCCACAACATCGAAGTCGTCAGTCCGCATTTCGCTTCAACGGAAACGTCCTACCTTGATGGGTTCAAAAGACGTTTGGCGCGGGCGCATTCGCGCTTGGTCAATATTCCCGTGGACTACGACGAGCTCTGGGATCAGCCGGCGCTTTCCGCCACCGATCCCAAGGAGCGGGAAAAGGCTGTCGAGCTTTACACCAAGTGGATCGATATTGCCAAGGAATTGGCCGCCCCATCGATCCGCTGCGACCCGGGCAAGGTCAATCCAGATGACCTATCACCGACCATCGGTTCCTACAAAACGCTGGTATCGCGCGCCCGTCCCCAGGGAATCCACATCATTGTGGAGAACCACGGGGGCATCGTCTCGAAGCAACCGGAATTGCTGGTGAAGATTCTCAAGGAATCCGGAGCCGGCGCACTACCGGATTTCGGGAACTTCCCGGATGAAGAGACACGCGAGCACGGGCTCCGCTTGCTGTTTCCTCTGGCAGCCTCCATCTGTCACGCGAAGCTGCGCCAGGGCAAAATGGATTTCGGCCGTTGCGTAGGGATTTCAAAGGAGACAGGTTTCAAGGGCGTCTATTCCATCGAAGCTGGAGGGCAGGGCGATCCCTATGAAGCCGTCCAGCAGGTGAGGGACGAACTCATTAAGTATCTGTGACGCGAAGGCGGCAAGCGTCAGGAGCCGGCGAGGTCCAGAGGTACGGCGGACAAGGGGATTTACTAACTGAATGACAGCAAAAGGGAAAGAATGGAGGCGCGGGTGGGAATCGAACCCACGCATAAAGGTTTTGCAGACCTCTCCCTTACCACTTGGGTACCGCGCCCCCTACGAAGAAAGGCCCGAGAAACTGGAGCGGGAGACGGGATTTGAACCCGCGACTTCGACCTTGGCAAGGTCGCACTCTACCACTGAGTTACTCCCGCTCGATGACCGCTGAATTTTCCCTACGCAGCGATTATAGGAACCCGCCCCAAGCGGTGTCAATAGCGGCTAGCGCGTGAGGTGCCGGGGGAATCGCATCAGGCCGTGGCTGGCACGAGAGCTTCGCGCAGGAATTTCGCCGATTCCTCTGGCGGTGTGGGATTGATGTAGAACCCTGTTCCCCACTCGAATCCCGCCACCTTGGTCAGCTTGGGCATGATTTCCAGGTGCCAGTGATAGTAATCGTTGGACGCTTCCGGGATCGGTGAGGTGTGGATAATGTGGTTGTAGGCCGGCGAATCGAGCACCACGTCGAGCCGCATCAGCATGTCCTTGAGCATGGCGGCGAGCTGTTCGAACTCGTGCTTCTGAGACTCTTCGAACGCGGACTGGTGAGTCTTGGGCACGATCCACATCTCGAAGGGGAAGCGCGGCGCGTAGGGCGCCATAGCGATAAAGCATGGGTTCTCCGCGATCATGCGGACGCCATCTTCCATCTCCTGCCGGATGATGTCGCAGAAGATGCAGCGCTCCTTGTAGCTGTAATACTCCTTGGCGCTGTCCACTTCCTCTCGAACGCGTTTGGGGACCACGGGTAGCGCGATCAGCTGGGAGTGCGTGTGCTCGAGTGAGGAGCCCGCGGCGTCGCCGTGGTTCTTGAAGATCAGAACATATTTGAATCGTCGATCCTTCTTCAGGTCCAGAATCCGGTCCCGGTAAGCCCAGAGCACGTCTTCGACGCCGCGCACCGGCATGGTGGCCAGCGTGTGCCGGTGCTCCGGGGTTTCGATGATGACCTCGTGCGCGCCGATGCCGTTCATCTTGTCGTACAAACCTTCTCCCTGCCGGTTCAGTGTTCCTTCGATGCCGAGGGCGGGAAACTTGTTGGGCACCACTCGCAATGACCAGCCGCGAGTATTGCGCTCACTCCCATCCTTGCGGTAGGCGAGGATTTCCGGCGGAGTCTTCGTCTCGTTTCCGGCACAGAAGGGACAGAAGCCGGAACCGTGAATCTCCACTTTCTCGCGAACAAAATCCGTTGGCCGCTTGGCCCGGTCGGTAGCGATGATGACCCACCGTCCGGTGATCGGGTCCTTGCGTAATTCAGGCACGCTTTAGTTCCTCACTTCCTGTCAGGGATGCTCTGCCACGGCATGGAGAATAGACCATTATGCGAGATTCTGCCTCACCTGCCAAGTGCGAGGTGCATACCCGACAAGTGGGCGCTGGGATTTAGCGAAAAGCAGAAAGCGAAACTCCAGTTTCGATTCTCAGTGCGGCCCCGGAGTGAATGCGTTCTTGATTAGCCGCACGCGCAAGCCGGTGTCGCGATCCCAGAACACACTCACGATGTCGAACCGGTAGCTTGCCGGCCTCGCCTTCAGCCGCCGCAAGTAATCGTAAGCAGCCTTGGCAATCCGTTTCTGTTTGGCGCGGGACACCGCCAGTTCGGGTGGCCCCGTTGCCTCGGAGGTGCGCGACTTGACTTCCACAAAAGCCAGCGTCGGGCCGTCCCAGCCGATCAAGTCCACTTCGCCGGCCCCTGACCGCGCCCGGCGGTTGCGGGCCACAATCGTGTAACCCACCTGCCGCAGATACCAATAAGCCAGCGTTTCGCCGCGTTCGCCTGTCACGAGGTGGGCGGCGCGTTCTCCCGACTTACTCGGCTGGGCCGCGGCTTCTCTCCGCAGCGCGCGCTGACGTTCTTTCCAAACCAGTGCGCGGTAGATGAGGCGGGCGAGGAGGCTCATCGGGCTTCGATTTTCGGGGTTCAAGATTCGGGCCATCACACTGGGATTTCTTGCGAACTTTCGGGCCCGAACCCCGCTACTTCTCAACTTCCGTGATGCACCGCTCGAGGATATCGAGCGCAAAATCCATCTGATCGCGCTCGACGACGAGCGGCGGCATCAGGCGGACGGTGCTTTCCCCGCAGCCGAGCAGCAGCACGCCCAATCCGTAGGCGCGCTCGATGATCTTCTTGCGAGCCTCGGGATTTGTCTCCCGCGTCTCCTGACTCTTTACCAATTCGATTCCGATCATCAGTCCCAGACCGCGGACGTGGCCGACGAGGGGATGCTTTTTCGGCCAATCGGCGAGGCGCTTCATGGCGTACTCTCCCATCTGCGCCGAATTCGAAATGTACTTTTCTTCGAGCAGGCGGATCGTTTCCAACGCCGCAGCGCACGCAATCGGGTTTCCGCCGAACGTGGAGGCGTGCGCCCCGGGCGTCCAGTTCATGACGCTGGCCTTGGCAATGGTGACTCCGAGCGGCATGCCGGAGGCGATGCCCTTGGCGGCAATCAGGATGTCGGGAGCCACGCCGAAGTGGTCGCAGGCCCACATCTTCCCCGTGCGTCCCATGCCGGCCTGGACCTCGTCGAAGATCAGCAGCATCCCGTGGCGGTCGGCGATCTGCCGCAACCGCGCGAGAAAATTCTTGGGTGGCACCACGTATCCGCCCTCGCCTTGCACGGGTTCGACAACGATGGCGGCCACTTCTTCCGCAGGCACGCTGGTTTTGAGCAGCTTCTCGATGTAGTCGATGACTTCGCTTTCGGGATCACAGGTGCCACCGTGGTGTCCAAAAGAGCAGCGATAGGGATTCGGATAGGGCACGTGCGAGACGCCGGGCAGCAGCGGCCCGAAGCCGTTGCGCTGCACTGCCTTCGAGGCCGTGAGCGAAAGCGCACCGAAGGTGCGGCCGTGGAAGCTGCCGAGAAACGCGATGAAGCGGTGTCGCCGCGTGTGATAGCGCGCCAGCTTGAGCGCCGCTTCCATCGCTTCCGTTCCCGAATTGCCGAAGTATACGCGCTTGGGCGAATCACCCGGCGCAATTTGCGCCAACTTTTCGGCCAGCTGGGCAAGCAACGGGTAGTAAAAATCCGTGCCCGACATGTGAATCAGCGCGGCCGCCTGCTGCTGAATGGCCCGCACGACGTCAGGATGGCAGTGGCCGGTCGAGACGACGGCGATGCCAGCGCTGAAGTCCAGAAACTTGTTGCCATCTACGTCCTCGACGATCATGCCCTCGCCGCGCTTCGCCACCAGTGGATAGTCGCGCGTGTAGGACGGCGAGACGAACTGGCGGTCCAGCGCCAGGGTCTTCTTCGCCTCTGGTCCGGGTAAGGGTGTTTTGATCTGGGGTAGCCGATTGTTCATGGTCTTCTCCTCTGGCGAAACTAGGGATGCGTCCGTCAGTCGTCGGACGGAATCGGATGAGCAGGGCTGGCCAGAGGAGGATCAGTCGCCGCCAAATAGGTTGGGGCGGGCGAGCAAGGGGAGCGTTGACCGGGAAAATATGGGAGCCATGACTACTTCCTCTTCCACCGCGTTCCGGCTTTCGTATCTTCCAGTATAACTCCGGCGTTCAGTAATTCGTCACGAATTTTGTCGGAGGCGGCAAAGTCACGCCGTGCGCGGGCGGCGTTCCGTTCGGCGAGGCGCCGCTCGATCTCCTCCTCACTGAGGGCCTCGGCGAGAAGGGGAGAACCATGACCGTTGCCTACTTCGGCCTTTGCGGCGTCCTTCCAGCCGCCGCCCATAGAGTCGGAGACCGGGATCTCCAATGCCTTAATGAATCCCAACTCCTTCATCTTTGCGTGGTCGGTGTCTTCAATGACTGCAAAGATGCGGTCCCAGTGTTGGAGCGCATCGAGCATCGTGGGTTTATCGCCCTCGCGGAACTCGCCATGGTCCATGGCAGTATTGACGTCGCGCACCAGGTCGAAGATGGCGGCAAGCGCCTCGGCGGTATTCAGATTGTCGTCGAGCGCGTCTTCGAAGCTCTGGACAGCGGCCTCCGCGCGCGCCTGAAGCTTCGGACTTTCGCCGCCGCGGAATTTCTCCATCGTCAGCCGATAGCGGAAATTGCGCAGCCGGTCGATGGACTGCTGCGCCTGATGCAGCCCGTCGAAAGTGAAGTTGAGCGGTTTGCGGTAGGGCACCGAGGCGAGTAGATACCGGATCGCACTGGGCTTGTAGCCTTTGCCGATAAGGTCGCGCAGCGTAAAGAAGTTGCCGAGCGACTTCGACATCTTTTCGCCGTTGACGATCAAGTGCTCGGCGTGCAGCCAGTATCGTACGAATGGTTTGCCGGTGGCCCCTTCGCTCTGCGCAATTTCGTTTTCGTGGTGTGGGAAGGCCAGATCGCTGCCGCCGGAGTGGATGTCGAAGGTTTCGCCCAGGTATTTCATCGACATCACGGAGCATTCGATGTGCCAGCCAGGCCGCCCGGGGCCCAGCGGTGTTTCCCAGGCGGGTTCGCCTTCCTTGGCGGCCTTCCAGAGAACAAAATCGCGGACATTGGCCTTGTCATATTCGTCGCTATCAACGCGCGCGCCGGCCCGCATGCCCTCGAGATCGATCTTGGAGAGCTTGCCGTAATCCGGGAACTGGCTCACGCGGAAATACAACGAGCCTTCGCTGCGATAGGCAAACCCCTTTTCCTCCAGAGTCTGAATCAGCTTCACCATCTCGGGAATGTGTTCCGTGGCGCGGGCCACCACTTCCGGAGTTTCCAGGTTCAGAAGTTGGCGGTCGATCTCAAAGGCTTTGATGTACCGGTCTGTGTACTGTCGTAGCGACATTCCCATTGCCTGGGAATTGCGGATCGTCTTGTCGTCCACGTCGGTAAGGTTCATGACCTGGACCACTTCGTAGCCCCGCGCGCGCAGGTGACGGCGCAGAATGTCCTGGAAAACGAAAGTTCGGTAGTTGCCAATGTGGGCAAAGTCATAGACCGTCGGCCCGCAGGTGTACATGCGAACCTTGCCGGCTTCGAGAGGAATGAACTCCTCCACCTTCCCGGAAAGCGTGTTGTAGAAACGAATGGACACGGTCTATTCACTTGGCCGCACAACGCATAAGCAATTGATTCTACGGGTCAGTCTGGAAACAAGTCAAGAAAAGCGCAGCCTCCGGCGCCTTACCTCGCCTGGGGGAGGTAAGACCGGGCGCGAATCAGACCCTTTGTCGTGCCCGTCCAGAGTCCCTTTTTGGAACAGTCGGGGTAAAGGGGGGGGATTGGTGGATACGAAGGGCATTCGCCCAGCCACAGGAGCAGTCCTTGTGCCTGCCCTCGGGCACCAACGATGGGCGCCCCTGTTTCTGTTCTGGCTGAACCTCCGGTCGTATGAAGAACAGTAGAAAAGAGGCAGCATGCAGCGTGCTTAAGGTGGACGGTGGCAGAGAGACTGCGTCGCCCTCCACAAAACGCTTTCGCTTGCCCTGCAATTCTGGCAGACTGTGGGGCTGCACCATGGCCCTCATCCCAAGCATTCGAAGGAGGTTCTCTTCCCATGAGTAAAGATTCACTTACCAGGCGCGATTTCATCCGGATTGGCGCGGGCGCTGCGGCGCTCGGCGCAGCGGCGAAGGTGACCGTTCTCGAGCCGCGCACGCTTTGGGCTTCAGCGCTTCCTGTCCCGCCTTCCGACAAGATTCGCTTCGGCATCATCGGCACGGGCGTGGAAGGCTGTTCGCTGCTCAGCGCCACTCTTCCGATTACCGGCGCGGAATGCGTGGCGGCGGCTGACCTCTACGACAGCCGCCAGATTGCGGCCAAGGAAGCGCTGGGCGGCAAGAACATCGACACCACGCGCGAATACCGGCGCATTCTCGACCGCAAGGACATCGACGCCGTCCTGGTCGCCACACCCGACCACTGGCATCGCAAACTGGTCGTCGAAGCGGCCCAGGCGGGCAAGGACGTTTATTGCGAGAAGCCCATGTCGCACAGCGTCGAAGACGGCCTGGCGATGATTGACGCCGTGCAGAAGAACAAGCGCATGTGCACGATCGGCAGCCAGCGCGTGAGCAGCATCCTTTATGCCAAGGCCAAGGAGATCTGGGATTCCGGACGGCTGGGCGCGGTGGATACGATCGAGGCAGCCTGGGACCGCAACACCGATTCGGGCGCCTGGGTTTACCCGATCCCGCCCGACGCCAGCGAGCAGACCATCGACTGGCGAACCTGGCTGGGCGATGCCCCGGCGCGCTCCTACGATCCTGTGCGCTTCTTCCGCTGGCGCTGTTACAAGGACTACGGCGCAGGACTGGCGGGCGACCTTTTCGTCCACCTGCTTTCCGGGATCCATCATGTCACGGGCACCAACCGGCCCCCCGACCGCGCCCAGTCGAGCGGCGGCATCTATCACTACAACGATGGCCGCGAGTTTCCGGATCTGCTGTGGACGATCTACGATTACCCGCATTTCCAGCTGGTGTTGCGCTGCAACCACAATAACAACGATGTGGGTGAATTCTTCGGCTTCTACGGCAAGAAGGGGACGATGATCATCCAGGGCTCAACGCTGCGCTTCAAGCCCCAGGGACCGTATGAGACGGCAGAAGATTATTCGGTGTTTGGCTGGCCGAAGAAGCTGCGCGACGAATATTACGCGAACTGGAGCAAGAGTCATCCGCGGCCCGATCCTGGAAAATGGCAAGTTGGGGGCGACGAAGAAGTGTACACGCTTCCCCGCGGTTACAGCGATACGACCGACCACTTGGCGAATTTCTTCAACTCCGTGCGCACGCGGAGGGCGGTTACGGAGAACGAGGTCTTCGGCGGCAACACGGCGATTGGCTGCCACATGTCCAACACCGCGTACTTTTCAAAGAAGGCGGCGGTCTGGGACGACGCGGCGAGGGCCATCAGGACCTAACTGGATTTCCTCAGCAGGGGCGATACATCAATCGCCCCTGCAAAAACATGTCAGGAGGAGATATTCCTATGCGCAATCATTGGATGAACCGGCGCGACTTCATGCGAGCCGGCGCGGGTGTGGCGGCTGCTGGCGCAGCGAAATTCAGTTTCTTGACCCCTGCTTTTCTTGCGGCGGCTCCGCGCCCGGCGGC
>JBEKUI010000023.1:0-26279 GCA_049515175.1 Terriglobia bacterium | reverse complement strand
GTCGAAGGTCTCACTCCGCCCGGAAATACACGGAGCAGCTTCCCTGCCCCGTGACCCTTATTTCCTCCAACGGCGCCCTGACGACCTCCCCGAGCGGCGAGGCGCTCTATCGGGATTTCCTGTCGCCTTCGCTGGCGCGCGAAGTCCTGGCGGCCACGCGCGACTTCCGCGCTTATGCCGCCGCGCTCTTTGACCTTCCCGGTCGCGGGCAGATCGTGCTTCAGGAGGGCGCGGTTGCGGAAGGGCCGCTCGGCTGGTATCTCACCCAAAGCTCGCAATTCATCCAGCTGGTCCCGGACCTCGAGGCGGCGCTGGGCGGCGAGTTGATCCAGATTCTCTTCGGCGGCCCGCCCTCTACCGTCGAGCTGGTCGAACCGCTATTGCGCGCTGCGGCCTTTAGCGGTCGCGTGCACTTGTCGTGGACGAAATACCTGACACGCAACGTCTCCCTGCTCGATGTCATGAATCACGGCTGCACCAAGGGCGCTGCGCTCGCGCGCCTCGCCAGGCACTACGGCATCCTGCCTGGTGATGTCATGGCCATCGGAGACAATCACAACGACTGCGAGATGCTGCAATACGCCGCCGTGCCGGTGCTCATGGCGAATAGCAGTCCGGGCCTGGAGAGCAACGGCTGGCACGCCACCCTCACCAATGACCAGGATGGCGTGGCTGCGGCGATTCACTCCCACGTGCTGAATTAGCCCACCGTACCTCTGCCCTCCCCTTTCATTCGTTTAACGCTGGTCGATGATCTCTGCCCCCTGGGGCGGCGTGAAGCTGAAAAGCGACGGGCTGAGCGGCGCATTCCGCTCAATGTGCTCGAACAGGAATTCCATTTGACTGCGGTCCAGGTAGATGACCCGCAAGCGGCGGATATCGAAGGTGGGAGTGATTTCCATCAGCACTTCGGAGTAGCCCGACTCTTCCGCGCGCTTGGGGATGGCCCGCAGGACGCGGCTTCCCGGCTGCGCGTCCAAAGCTCCGTCGGCGAATTCGATCTTTGAGAACACGCGGCGCAGATTCAGGCGCGAAAGCAGCAGGCGAAAAGGCACACGGACGTCCTCACTCGACTTGAGCGGCGAACGGGTAACTTGATTTTCCGCCGGAACGTAAAGGATGAGCATCTTGGAAGTGGCAAGAAAGAGCTTGGCGGAGGGCTCGCGGTAGTCCCAGCGCATCAGGCCGCCGCGCGCGAAATACACCGTACCCGACTCTTGTCGTGTCCGGTTTCCCCAGTCGTGGCGCTGCGTGAATTCCGCGCGCAAGGCGCGCACGTCGTGATAGCTGCTCTCGAGCGCACGTACGTAGTCATCAATCGACGCCGGCGGTGTGGCTCCGCCCGCAAAGCAAGGAGCGGCCACCAGAAGAACCAACAGAAAGCATCGTCCAGCGTGGAAGGGTCGGGTCATATCGAAGTCAGGGTCGGGGCGAACTGGAACCTTCCCCGCGAAGTTTCTTGACTGCGGCAAGCGCCTCGGCGTTGGATGGGTCATTCGCGAGGCCTGCCTGATACTCACGCAGCGCTTCGGCATTCCGCTCCGCGGCGACGTAAACCGCTCCCAGCGCGAAACGCGGCTGGCTCTCTACCGGAGCCAATTCCACCGCCCGCAGGTAGGCACGCTCCGCGCCCTGGTAATCGGCGCGCCGTCGAGCGGCTTCTCCAATCCCGTAGTATGCGGTCCAATTCGGCTGGCTCGCCGCCGAAGCACGGTACTGCTCCTCCGCCTCAGCCCATCGCCCGGATTCCAGATACAACGTGCCGAGCTTATTGCGCGCATCCACATTGAGCGGCGAAAGCGCCACCGCGGCGCGAAATTGTAGCTCCGCCTCGGCCGGGCGTTCGAGTTCCAGGTCGAGCCTCCCCAGATTGATGTGGGGATCGGTGTAGTTCGGCTTGAGCCGCATGGCGCGCCGGAGCAATTCCGCCGCCTCCTCGTAGCGCTTCTGTTTGCTGCGCAACAGGCCCAGATTGTTGAGTACGACGGCGCTACGCGGCGCGAGCCGCAGCGACGCTTCCCATTGCCGCTCCGCTTCCACGTCTCTGCCCTGCTTCCAGTAGATTGTCGCCAGGTTGTTGCGAATGTGGTAGGAGTCCGGGGAAATCGCCAGCGTCCGCGTGTAGAGCGTGATGTCGTCTGACCAGTCTGGAACGCGAGTGACGATGCGCAAAATGTAAAGCGCGGCCACCACGCCGCAGAATGCCGCCAAAGCCTGCCGCCTCGGCGACAACTCGCCCCAGCGCTCCCACAAACTGGTAATGGCCCACGCCACGAGCCAACTGAATCCGACCGAGGGCAGGTAAAGGTACCGTTCCGTAAAAACATTGGCCGCCATCCAGCGCGGGTTAAGCACCGGCGCCAGCGTGGCCAGCAGCCAAAGCAGCGCAAACGACATCACTCGCGCGTGCCGCCAGAGCACGACCAACAAGACGGCCACCACCAGCAGACTCACCAGGCCCAACAAAACCCGCGGCTCGAGCAAACTCGTGCTGCGATGGAAAACGTAAAACGTGCAGAGTTGCGCGGGCCAGAGGAGTTTCAGCATGTATTGCCCGAAGAGCGCGGTGGCCGAAAGGAACGTCTGCGGCCAGGTGAGGTCGGAGATTTGCAGCACGGGAGCCAGCGCGCCAAAAAAACGGGCGCGGAAGAGCAGATACGTCGCGGCGAGCAACCAGAGCAGATAATATCGCCCCGCCTTCTGAGCGAGCGTCGTCTCGCTGCGGTCGTCGCGGCAGGTGTGCTCGTACACGGTGGCGAGCGCGGGAAGCGTGAACGCCTGCTCCTTGGCAAGCAGCGTGAGCACGAAGCCTCCGGCCATGGCGAGCTGCATGGCGGGCGAGCGTCCCCCGCCGGGCGCTGCGAGCCTCAAGAAACAGAGAAAAGTCAGAAGGTAGAAGAAGGTCAGTTGCAGGTCGGTGACGGCCGCAATCCAGGCGACCGATTCCACGTGGATGGGATGCACAGCGAAAAGCGCTCCTGCAGCGAAGGCCAGCAAACGATTGGCGGTCATGCGTCGCGTGACCAGAAAGAGCAAGCCGACCACCCCCGCGTGCAACGCCAGGCTGGCGAAATGAAACCCGTAGGCGAGGGGGCCGAAAATCTGGTAACAGATCAGATAACCGAAGGTCATCATGGGGCGATAGTAGTTCGTGACCCCTTGCGCGCCCACGTACGACCAGACCGTGGTGGAGAAAATCTCGCGCAGATGAGCGAAGTTCTGAAGGTAGGGATTGTTCAAGACCTGCGTGTTGTCATCGTAAGCGAACCCGTTGGCAAGGATTCCCAGGTAAGGCGCGACCGCGAGCGCGACGAGGATTGCCACGAGCACGCTATCGGGCCAGGCGGAAGGCGAGCGGAAGATTTCCCGTCCGGCTTTTCCCGATTGCGCCTCTGCGACCATATCAGGAACGCTCCTCGATCTTTTCCCCGGCGCCCGCGCTTGTGGCGCTCACTCCCAGGCGCTGCGCCCAACCCGACAGGAATCCGGGAAGCGTCAGGCCGAAGTGAATCTCTCCCCAGCGCCGGAAGAGCCAGTTGGCCAGCAGAAATGCGAACGGAGCGAGAAGGAGCCCGGCCACCACATCCACGAGGTAATGATAGCGGAGGTAAACCGTCGAAACGAAAAGGCTGAGGACGAACGGAGCCAGGATGGCGAAGAGCGGCCGTGAATTGCGCCAGGCGTAGAGCCAGACCACGAACGAGATTCCCGCATGCAGGCTGGGGAAGACGTCGCGCTTGATGCGCGCGAAGTCCATGAACTCGATCTGGCGATTGACGACCTCGAGCGGGACGCCGAGGGGAACGGTGAACTGGTCACGCAGCGTGTACATCGGCCCTACGGCAGGGACCAGGAGGTACCCGACCAACCCCAAAAACGTGATGACCAGGACCCCGGCCATCATTTCGCGGAAGCGCTCGCGCCGCCGGCGCAGGTAAACGAAGCAGGCGACAATCGGAATGTTCAGAATGTGAAAGGTGTAGGCGAATTCCATCCACGCGGTAAGCAGCGGGGTTACGAAGCGCTGCAGCGCCACGCTCGCCTGAAATCCGAACAGGCGCTGGTCCCAGGCGATGAGCGCCGCGTCCCGATCGTGCGCCACCAGCAGGTGCGTCGCATCGCCCCAAAGCGAGTAATACATCAGCAGGATGACGAAGAACGGAAACCAGTCGCGGAGGATGATCCAGTAGGGGCGCGCAAAATTCCGAAGGTTCGCGCCGGGCGTGGGGCTCGTCTCGCGGCCGCTCATCCAGAAATAGTGGACGAGCTCTTTGGCCAGCAACAGGGTGACGGCGGGAATGATGACCAGAACATCGGAGGGGCTAAACTCGTCGTGCGCAAACCCGCGCACGAGGAGGCGCAGCGCGAAGGTCAACAGAAAGAACGTGAGCGCGACAACGTCCTCCAGCCGCAGGTTGACGGAGACCCGGAAGTTACTGGGCATAGAGGGCCTTCAAGGCCTCGAAGCGCTGGTGCGATTCGGGAGGAAACGGAAAGCGCGACGTCTCATCGAGGACAGCCAGCGCCGCCGCGCGGTTGCCGCGGAGAAAGTAAATGTGCGCCAGCCCTTCCACCGCCGCCTGCTGCGTGGGAAACAACTGCAGGACCGCCAGAAACATCTTCTGCGCGTCGTCGTAACGCTTCTGGGCAATGTAGGTGTAGCCCTCCAGAATGTACGGGGCGGCGTGGGAACGGTTCACGGCGATCATCGCCTGAGTGAGAGGATGAACCTTGTCGAATTGCGCGAGAAGATAGTACGACGTGGCCAGGCGATATCCGTCATCCTCGGCCAGTTGTCCTTTGCCCAAGGCGAGAAACACCGGCAAATCGGCAACCGCGGAAGAGTATTGCTGAAGGGTGAACTTGGCGCCGGCCAGCGCCTCCCAGTAGGGCAGGACGTCCGGGCGAAGCTCCACGGCACGCCGGGCATTCTCATAAGCTTTGGCATATTGATGTCGATCGAGATCGCCACTGCTCGCGCGCGCGTAATTCTCCGCCGCGACATCGCGTCCAAGGTAGCTGGCGCCCAGCATGACCAGCAGGACCACGACCACGTAGAGCCCCGACCGCAGCGCGAAGAGGCGGTCATGGCGCCCCGGAGTACTCGGCGCCCGGAGAGACGAAATCGCTTTCGCGGCGAGCAGGCCTAGGAAAATCAGCCCCAGTGTTTTCAGCCCCGTCCAAAGAATGAACTTTGCGAATCCCAAGTGAAAACCTCTGCAGGAAACTACACACTATCACTGGAGCAGCGTGAGATCGATCTTGCTTCCCGGCCCCAGGCCTGCATGCCCGTCCAAGGCAACCACGTAAGGCACGCCGGAAGGATCTTTCGGCAAGCCTTTGAGGACGCCGGCCGGCACCAGATCGCGAAACGATTGCGCTGGGCGCCCGGCACCGTCTTGGTAAGACTTCAGGAGTGCGTTGAGCTGGTCCATCTCCTCGCGGGCTTGAAGCGCCAACAGATGCTCAGCAGCGCTTCGCCGCATCGATTCATTTTCCGCTTGGTTGTAAATCTCCGACCACAAGAGACGGGAGGTCGAAGTCGCTCCGCCCTGTGCCGCCACCGAAGCAGCCATCGCCTTCATCCAGAGATGTGCGCCGGGCTGCTGGCTGCCCACACGGAAGGCCTCCGCCGCGCGCGGGTAATCCTTCAGATCCCAGTAGTAAATAAAACCCACATCCTGCCACAGCCGCCAGTAGCCGGGATTGGCCACGATACCACGGCGCAGGAGTTCCAGCGCTTCCTCCGGACGGCCCGCTCCCCAGGGGGTTTTCTCCGCCAGGAAGATCGCGCCAAAGCGATAGGCGACCATGAGATGCGGATCGAGATCGGTCGTAATCCGTAAAAGGGGGCCGAGCAGGTCGAATCTCGTCGCGCGGTCGATTCGTTTGCGTCCGAAGTACTGCACCGCCCGAGTCCAGTAAATATCGGCCGCCAGCCCTTCGTGGCCCAGACAGAGACGGCGGAGGAGGCGGCCGGAAGGAACGTAAAGCAACTCTTCAATCCGCCGCTGGCCGCCGATCTGGCGATCGACTTCCTGCTGCAGAGGCACCAGCGCAAGAAAGGAGAGGGCCAGCACGGCCCAACAGGTTCGACGCGCTCGCGATGGACTCCAATTGCGCCCTTCGCTGGTCATCAACGGAACTCCCGCTCCTCGAAAATCAGTATCGCCGCCGCAAGCAGTATCGAGACATAGAGAAGCGCATAGAGGGAATTCGAAACCAGCAGATACGAGGGGACCGGATGCCCCTGCGCAATCTGGCTGATGACATTGAAATTACCGAAGTTGGGAAGCAGATAGTAAATCAGCGCCGTCAGATTCATCGCCAACGCGCTTCCGGCTTCCTGGCCAAACCAGCGGATGTCGCTCAGGAGATTTCCAATCATGTAAAGGGCAAGAGTGAACACCGCGGAAAGGATGGGTGTCGAGATGCACGAAAAAAGCAGCGCCAGGGCAACGACCATCGCGAGCTGGAGGAGGATGAAATAGACCGCCTGCAAGGCTACGAGGTCCCTCCAGTGCAGCGTCCGCTGCTCGTAGGCCAACGCGAGATAGAATCCCGCGGTCATGATGGCGGTGTTGATGAGCAACGTCACCATCAGGCCCAGGTACTTGCCGATAATGAACTCGTGACGATGAACGGGTTTGGCGAGAATGCTGAAGATTGTCCGGCGGTCAATTTCCTTCCACACCAGTCCGATGCCGATGAAGATCGCCATCAGCAGGCCAAAAACCGAAATCGAGCTGAGTCCCAGATTCATGATGATGACGTCTTCGATGCCCACCGAGATGCTGCCAAAGAGAATCGCTGCGCTGATCAGAAGCAGCGCGAAGACGACCAGGTTATAGAGGACGCGCTCGCGGACCGACTCCTTAAACGTGTGCCAGGCAATGGTCGAGATCCGTCTCATGGCTTCCCCTCCAGACGGATATCGATATTCCGGCCACGCCGGGCCTGCTCCGTGGCATCATAAACGGTGGAGAGGAAATAGTCTTCCAGCGACGTCTTCAAGGGGTTGAGCGACGCGATCTTGCCTTTCTCGCGCAGGACAATCTCCAGCACCTGAGTCAAATCTCTATCCGAGGGAATTTCCAAGCGGACGTTGTCGCCCGTCCGGATGGCTCGGGAGGTTAAGGGTTGAAGCTTGACCATCAGATCCGCGTGGGGGTTCTCCAGGACGATTTCGGTTGCTGAGATACCCAGGCTGAGAATCTTCCGCAAATCCCCGCAGCCCAGGAGCTGACCGCGGTTGAGGATCGCCACTCGGTCGCAGAGCATCTCCGCGTCGGAAAGAATATGGGTGGAGAAGAAGACGGTCTTCCCTCGCCCCTTGAGTTCTAAAATCAAATCGCGAACCTCGCGCCGCCCAAGGGGGTCCAAGCCGGACATGGGCTCGTCGAGGAAGATCAGCTCAGGATCGTTGACCAGCGCCTGGGCGATGCCGACGCGCTGGAGCATGCCTTTGGAGAACTTGCGGAGAGGGCTATCCTCCGAGCCGGCCAGGCCAACGCGGGCGAGCAGATCGCCGATTCGGCGCCTGCGGGTCGCCTTGTCCAAGCCGAAGAGCTCCCCGGCGTAATTCAATAACTCCTGGGCGCTGAGGTGGTCGTAAAAGTAGGGGTGTTCGGGAAGATAGCCGATCCGGGCGTGCATCGCGACCGAATCGAGTTCTTCACCCAGAACGGTGGCGCGGCCCGCGGTGGGGAAAATCAAGCGGAGGAGGAGTTTCAAGGTCGTGCTCTTCCCCGCCCCATTGGGACCGAGCAACCCGAAGACTTCTCCCTCCCCGACTTGCAAGCTCAGCCGATCCAGAGCGCGTTTCAGCCGTTTTCGAAAGAAGCCGCTGAAGTAGTCTTTGGTGAGATCGAAGGTCTGGATAGCTGGCATAGTGATGACGGAACTCGGTCGAGCGCCCACGCCGCTAATCTCTCTTTTCCTCGTCTAACCACAGGGGCGCGCCCCAACCAATATAACGCAGCGAGTCAAATGTAGCGACCGTTCGGCGTGGAGGGTCAGGCAGGAAAAGCAAGGGGGAGCATTGCTGCTCCCCCGCAAAACAAATCTCGGGATCGAGATCCAGACTAGCCAGCCAGCGGCGAGTCGGCGGCCCCAGCCACAGCCGTCGAGTTCTGACGAATCACGCCCGACTGATCGGTGAAGTAGTAGTTGGTGCCGGTCGTGCCGACCGTAATCGGGTTGCCGTTGAGCCCGTACGTGTCAATGCGGTTGTTCACGACAGCCCCTGCCGTGTAGGTGAACGTGTACCCGCTCTTCGCTCCACTGGCCAGAACGCTGTCAATCAGACCCGCCGCCAGGCTGGTGGGCTGAGCGCCCGTCGCCGGGGGCTGCAACTGAGCCAGCGTGGAGCTGTACCCAGCGTTGTAGGTTGATGCGTAGGTGATTTCCGCGGTGTTGATAGTCCGCAGAGACCCCACACACGACGCTTGGTTAGCCGCAATCCGCGACCGCAGCAGGTTCGGGATGGCAATCGCCGCGATGATCAGAATGATCGCCACGACGATCAGCAGCTCGATCAACGAAAAACCACGTGAATCCTTCCTCATTCAGTCCTCCTTGTGGATCCCATCCATAAAAGAGCTTGGATGTCGTAATGGCATGGAGCACGTCCGCTTCCAAATAATGGATTCCTAAAGTGTCTGCACTGTATTCTCAAGAGACTGAAAACAGGCGATTTAGACTTGGATTCGAACCTGGATGAACCACCTCTTTCCACAGAACCGTCGTCGCCGCCAGTATGTGACTAGGCCGGGTGACAAAATTTGTCTCTAAACTCCATGCTTCTTGGCGTAATGCCGGAAGGAGCGATAGGACATGCGCAAGAGTTCCGCGGCACGGGTTCGCACGCCCCCTGCGGCTCGGAGCGCTTCTGACAGATACTGTCTCTCGAGCCGGGCAATGTGCGCCTCGAAGTCGATCCCCTCCTTGGGGATTTGAATGGCCCTCTCCGCGCCCGCCGCGATCCCCGTCACCGTTTCGGGAAGGCTCTCGGCGTTGACCAATTCGCTCTTGCCGCCACTGACGGCGACGGTGCGCTCGATGGCGTTCTCAAGTTCCCGGACATTCCCCGGCCAGGAGTAGTGAGAAAGGGCGGAAAGCGCTGCGGCATCGAAGTCACGTTCCGGCCTGCTCATTTGCAGTGTGAACTTCCGGAGGAAATGGCGCGCCAGGGGTTCGATATCCTCCTTGCGCTCGCGCAGAGGAGGGACATGAATCGGGATGACGCTGACCCGGTAATAGAAATCCTCGCGGAAATTCCCCTGGCTGACCAATTCCTTCAGGTCGCGGTTTGTTGAGGCAATCAGGCGGACGTCCACGGAAACATCGGTGGTCCCGCCGAGCGGCCGGACCTTCCTCTCCTGCAGGACGCGAAGCAACTTCACCTGCATCGTCAGGCTGGTTTCGCCGATTTCATCCAGGAAGAGCGTTCCTCCATTGGCCGCTTCGATGATCCCCTTCTTATTGGTATCCGCCCCGGTGAAGGCGCCCCTGAAATATCCAAAGAGCTCGCTCTCGAGCAGCGTTTCAGGAAAGGCTCCACAATTGATGGAGATGAAAGCCTTTTCGCGGCGAAGGCTGGCTTCGTGGATGGCCCGGGCCACCAGTTCCTTGCCGGTCCCGCTCTCCCCTGTGATGAGAATCGTGCTCGTGGTGGGCGCCACGGTTCGAACCATTTCCAGAATGGCTTCAATCTTCGGGCTGCGGCCGACAATGTTGTTCTGCGCGAAGACGCGAAGGAGCTCCCGGCGCAAGCGGATGTTCTCTTCGCGCATGGCCAGCTCTTCCAGCGCCCGCGTCACGACCAGGCGCAACTCTTCCACCAGCTTGTCGGTCTTGATGACGTAGCGATAGGCGCCGAGGTTCAAAGCCCGGATGGCGGTCGACACAGTGGGCACGGCCGTGATCAAGACAAAGGTCGCGGGGTTGCGGCTGGTGCGCGCCTCTTCCAGAAGCTCGATACCGGTCATGTCGGGCATCCGGATGTCCGAGACGACCAGATCGTAAGCCTGCGAGGAGAGTTTCTGAAGAGCGGCCTTTCCACTGGTGACCGTCTCCACACTGTGCCCATCCTGCCGGAAAGCGATCTCCAGCATCTGGCAGAGCGATCTTTCATCATCAACAACCAGCAAACGGGCCATGACAGTTGAGAATTATGGACTAGGAATGGCGATCGAAGAACCAAAAAATGTTGCGCCGCGGGCGCCTTGCAAACTCATCGGTTTGCTCTCACTGCGATGCGGGCCGCGTTCGTGGCAACTCGACCAGGAAACGAGTTCCCTCTCCGAGCGCCGAGCGCACCTGGATCCGGCCTTGATGCGCCTCCACGATCTGGTAAACGATGGCCAGACCCAGACCCGTGCCGCCGGCAAAGCTGCCCTGAAAGGGCTCGAAGACTTTCTCCAATTGGGCCTGCGACAGGCCCACACCCGTATCCGCGAAGGTGATGCGGGCCACGTGATCCTTGCCCTCCTCAACCCCCACGGCGAGGGTTCCTCCCTCAGGCATCGCTTTCAGAGAATTGTCGCAGATGTTCCAGAACACCTGACGCATCTTGTCGGCGTCGTCAACCGCCATCACGGGGCGGCGCGGCAGTTCCTTCACCACCCGGTGCCGGGGGCTGAAGGCGGGATGGTTGGCGAGCAGGAGCATCGTTTCTTCCACGAGGGGGACGATATTGACATCCTCGAACTCGAACCGCAACTCGCGCGAATAGAGCAGGAAATCAGACACCAGCTTGTTCAAGCGTTCCGACTCGCGGCTCACGATGTCAATGAGCTGGGCCTGGTCATCATCCAGGTGGGCGATACTGCGCAGGAGTTTCACCGATCCGGCGATCGACGCCAGCGGGTTTCGGATTTCGTGCGCGATGCCTGCCGCCATTCGCCCCAAACTCGCCATCCGGTCCTTGGCGCGGTATTCCGCTTCCCGCCGCTTCTCATCGGTTAAATCCTGAAAGGTGTATACGTGGCCGGAGGGCCCCGCATCGGGCACGACGAGCGGCGATGCCGCCACAGCGAGGATGCGCTCCTCGTGGCCCGGGTGGGCGTAGGGGACTTCTTTGCGAACACTGCCATCCGCCGCGCCAGTTGCGGCGCCACTGTCCGCCGGGAATTCGGGAAGGACCTCCGAGATGAGGCGCCCGCTGAGATCGTCCGGAGTTCGTCCCAGAATCTCCAAGCCGGCGGGGTTAAAGTCCAGGACGCGGCCCTCCAAGTCCGTGGTCAACAATCCGTCCCGCATGCTCTGAATGATGTTCTCTTTGATGGCCTGAAGGCTCGCGACTTGGCCGCTCTTGTCGCGCAGCTCAGCGCCGGTCTTGCGCAGGCTTTCCGTCAAGTAGCTCGACAGATAAGCCACCGCAAAAAAGCCGAACAAGCTGGCGAAGATCTTGATCTGAACATCGCTCAAGCCCACCGGAATCGTGGAGGTCGTCTGCAGGATACGCAGCGTCGGATGCCGCACTACAAGCTGCGGGTAGAGGTTGGGCAGATAGGCCAGTTCGAGCAGAAAGCCCATGAACACGAAGCTCACCGCCGCCACAAGGAACACCCGCCCGCGCGGCAGCAGCATGCTCGCCAGGATGATCGCCACGAGGTAGAGAGACAGGTAGTTGCTGTCCAGATCGCCCGTCACGTGGACGACCCCGGTGATGATTGCTAGGTCGAGAAGGATCTGGAGGTAGGCCTGTTGCAGGTAGTCCCGGCTGATCTGGTTGTAGAAGAGGAAGAACAGGTTAACGATGAACCAGAGGATGACAATGAAGCCCAGATAGCGGATGGCGTCCGGACGGTTCGGATCCGGCACCAGCACCCGGATCGAGTACTCGATGGCAAAGACGAAGCTGATGATGACGAACCGGATCTTGATGACGTAGGGCAGCCAGGTGTGGAGTTCCGTCTGGGAGTTCATGGGCTTTGCTGGCCGCCATTATAGAACGGTTGCGGCCGAAGACAACGAGCTTCGAAAGAACAGGTTTGCCCCGTCTAAAGGCAGGTTGGGGCCAAGAGTCTTCCGAAAAAGGGGCGCAAAACACGCCGGGGCCCGCCGTAACGGGCCCCGGGTTGACAGTGCGATTGTGCGCCTTCTAACCAGCCAGTTTGCCGATGAGGCTGAACAGAGGCAAGTACATCGAAATCACCACGCCGCCAACCACGATGCCCAGAAAGAGAATCATCATGGGCTCCATGGCCGTCAGCAGGTCGCCCACCGCCGCGTCCACCTCGTCTTCGTAGAAGTCCGCGACCTTCTGGAGCATGGCGTCGAGAGCGCCGGTCTGCTCGCCGACTCCAATCATCTGCACGACCATGTTCGGGAAGACTCCCGTCTCGCGCAAAGGATCGACGATCGTGCGGCCGCCTTCCACCGCCTTGCGGACCTCCAGAATGGCCTTCTCGATGACCGCATTGCCGGACGTGCGGGCAGTGATATCCAGCGCTTCCAGCATGGGAACACCGCTGGTGATCAGCGTGCCGAGCGTGCGGGTGAACCGCGCCACGCCAATCTTGCGCATCAGGCCGCCGAGGATCGGAAGCTTCAGAACGAGGGTGTCAATCAGCATTCTGCCGGAGGGGGTCCCGTAGTACTTCTTGAAGCCGTACCCCCCGAGGCCGATCGCGATGAACAGTGGCAGAGCGAGTCTGCCGATCATATTGCTGAGCCCGATGACAATGCGCGTCGGCAGAGGCAGGTCAACTTGCAATCCCGCGAACAGGGTGGCGAAGATCGGAACCACCTTCCACAGCAACAGGAAGATGACGCCGCCGGCGATGGTGATCACGGCGATCGGGTAAATCAACGCCGACTGGACAGCGCGCTTCAACTTCACCGCCTTTTCGATGTATCCGGAAAGGCGCTGCAAAATGGTGTCAAGAATACCGCCCGTTTCCCCGGCTTCCACCATGTTCGAGTAAAGGGAATCGAAGATCTTGGGGAATAGGCGCAGGGCGTTGGCCAGCGTTGAACCGCTTTCCACCGCGGCGCGCACCGTGGACAAGGCTTTGGCAAAGCCCTTGTTCTCCTGCTGCGTGGCGAGAATTTCCAGGCATTGGACGAGGGGAAGACCGGCGTCGATCATGACGGAGAACTGCCGGGTGAAGATCGCCAGTTCCTTGGCGTTGACCCTTCCCGCGACCTTGGGCTTGGGAATGGCGATTTCCCGGCCCTTCTCCACGATGCGGCTAGGCGTAATCTGTTCGCGCCGCAGCACCGCATCCAGAGCTTCGCGGCTGGGAGCCGCACGTGTCCCCGTAACTTCCTGGCCAGAACGAGACGTGCCACGATATTCGAATTGCGGCATCGCTGATCACCTCTCTGAGAGAATCGAATCTCCGGCGGAGGCTGGCGCTTGCCCCCCGGCGGAAAACCTTGCCTCCCCGCCACCGGCTTAACGCCGCGGGGGAGGGTATGACGCTGGACGCTGGGCACCGCCAGTGACCGGTCCCCGGTTGATCATATCCTGGAGCTCTTCCGGGTTACTCGAGCGGCCCATGGCCGTCTCCAGCGTAATCTGTCGTTGCGCGTAAAGCGAGTAAAGCGACTGATTGAACGTCTGCATTCCAAACTTGTCCTGGCCCGACTGCATGGACGAGTAGATCTGGTGGATCTTGTCTTCGCGAATCAGGTTGCGGATGGCGGCGTTGGGCACCAGGATTTCCATGGCCATGGCGCGGCCCTTTCCGTCCACGCGCGGCAGGAGCGACTGGCACATGATTCCTTCCAGGACCAGCGAAAGCTGGGCTCGAATCTGCGACTGCTGGTGCGACGGGAACACATCGATGATGCGGTTGATGGTCGAGGAAGCGGAATTCGTGTGCAGCGTTCCGAACGTGAGGTGTCCGGTTTCCGCAATGCGCAGCGCCGCTTCGATGGTCTCCAAATCGCGCATCTCGCCGATCAACACCACGTCCGGATCCTCGCGCAGCGCGGCACGCAAGGCGTTGGAGAAGGAGTGAGTGTCCGAGTGCACCTCCCGCTGGTTGACCAGACACTTCTTGTGGGGGTGGACGAACTCGATGGGGTCCTCGATCGTAATCATGTGCTCATGGCGGCTTTCATTGATGACATTGAGCATCGTGGCGAGGGTGGTGGACTTTCCGCTGCCCGTCGGCCCGGTCACCAGAATCAGGCCGCGCGGCTTCTCGCAGAGTTTGCGCACAATCTGCGCCAGCCCGAGCTGGTCAAACGTCTTGATCTCGAAGGGAATGACTCGGAACACGCCGCCGGTGGCGCCGCGCTGGTTGAAAAGGTTGCCGCGGAAGCGCGCGATATTCTTGATGCCAAACGAGAAATCGAGCTCGAGGCTCTCTTCAAAGCGGTGCTTCTGAGCGTCGGTCAGAATGCTGTAGGCCAGCTGTTTGGTGTCTGCGGGGCCGAGGGCCGGCAAATCCTCGCAAGGTTTCAGTTCTCCGTGAACACGGATGCGGGGCGGCGAATTCGTGGTGATGTGAAGGTCGGACCCCCCCATGTCCACCATGCGTTTCAGGAGTTCACTCAGACTCGGCAAAGCCATAGCGCTTTATTTCCTCCCCGGAAGAGAAACCTCACAACGTGATCTCAGAGCACTGTCTCGCGGATGACCTCTTCCAAGCTTGAGATTCCCGCCGCCACCTTAATCAACCCGCTGCGACGCAGACTGATCATACCTTGCTCGATGGCTTTCTTCTTGATCTCCAGCGCCGAAGCACCCACCAGAATCAATTCCCGGAGTTCGTCGGTAATCTCCAGGACCTCGTAAAATCCCAAGCGGCCTTTGTAGCCCCGGTTATTGCAGGTCGAGCAGCCCTGGGGCTTGAAGACTTTGACGGTGCGGGCCTCTTCCGGCGTGTAGCCGGCGTCAATAAGCACCTGCGGGGAAAGCCCCTCCTCGACCTTGCACTCGTTGCACAGCCGCCGCCCCAGACGCTGGGCGCAAATCAGGTGGACGGAGGTGGCCACCAGGAAGGGCTCGATGCCCATGTTCATCAGGCGCGAAATCGTCGAGGGCGCGTCGTTGGTGTGCAGGGTCGAAAGCACCAGGTGGCCGGTGAGCGCCGCCTTGATGGCAATTTCCGCCGTCTCAAAGTCGCGAATCTCGCCCACCAGGATGATGTTCGGGTCCTGCCGCAGAAACGAGCGGAGCGCCGCCGCAAAGTTCAGCCCGATCTGCTCCTTCATCTGAACCTGGTTGATGCCGTGGAGCTCGAATTCCACTGGGTCCTCGGCGGTGATGATGTTCGTATCAGGCTTGTTGAGCTGGGCGATGGACGAGTACAGCGTATTGGTCTTGCCGCTCCCGGTCGGACCCGTCACCAGCACCATCCCGTAGGGCTTGAAGATGGCCTTCTGATACTTCGCCAGGGACTCCGGCTCAAAGCCCAGTTTGGTCATATCCAGCCGGAGGTTTTCCTTGTCAAGCAGCCGCATGACCACTTTTTCGCCGTGCAGGGTGGGAAGCACCGAGACGCGGAAGTCGAGTTGTTTCATCTTCCCGTCTTTCTTGTACTTGATCATGATGCGGCCGTCTTGCGGCAGGCGCTTCTCGGAGATATCCAGCTTCGCCATGATCTTGACGCGGCTGATGATGGCGTCCCGGAGCTTCGTGGGCGGGTTCATGATCGTCGCGAGCATCCCGTCGACCCGGTACCGGACGCGGTACTCCTTTTCGTACGGCTCCATATGGATGTCGCTGGCGCCCCGCTTCACGGCATCGGTGAGGATATAGTTCACCAGCTTGATGACCGGGGCCTCTTCCGCCGCTTTTTCAAGCTGCGCCAGGTTGAGCGAGCTCTCGTCCTGCTCGTCGAGCTCGACGCTCTCCGCCTGCCCGTCGTCGATGAAGCTGACGATCTGCTCCAGTTCTTTCTTGCGCTCGACATCTTCCGCGCTGCCATAGTGTTTCTTGATGGCATCCAAGATGGCGCCTTCGGATGCCAGGACGGGCTCGATATTGAAACCCGTCATGAACTTGATGTCGTCCATGGCGAAGACGTTGGTGGGATCGACCATCGCTACGGTCAGGGAGGAGCCCACGCGGCTGAGCGGCAGGATCTGGTACTTCGTGGCCGTTTCCATGGGGATGAGCTTGATGACGTTGGGATCGACCTCGAAATACGCCAAATTGATGGAGGGAACGCCGTACTGGCGCGAAAGCACCGCGGTAACTTCATCATCGGACATGAAGTTCAGCTTCACCAAGGCGTTGCCCAAACGGCCACCATTGCTCTTCTGAAACTCCAAAGCCTGCTTGAGCTGGTCGGCGCTGACAATCTTTTCTTTGATGAGAATCTCGCCGAGCTTACCGGACATTACTCAACCCCCACCGTGGGCAGACCTGACATAACTCCTGTGGAACTCGTTCGGTGCGGCACCTGACCGACAATTACCCCTTTATCACGCACTTGCACGCATCGTAGAAAACTCGCACCCTAATGTCAAGACGATTCCGCCCTGCTCAGCGTCCCGGCCAGGGCAACCCCAACGATCCACTCGATTCTTGACACGGCGCGACCCCTCCAGATAGCTTCGTTGCTGATGAAGAGAGTGGCGCCTAAGGCCCTTCCAGCCAGCCAGGCTCGGATTTTGCAGAAGTACTTCCGAGTGCTGCTCCAGCACTTCGGTCCCCAGCGGTGGTGGCCCGCACGCACACGCCTGGGAATCATCCTGGGTGCCATCCTGACGCAAAACACGAGTTGGCTGAATGCGGAGCGCGCCCTCCGCCAGCTTCGCAAAAGCAAACGGCTCTCGATTGAGCGCCTGCGCGCGACGCCAGCGGATAATCTGGCCCGCCAGATCCGCTCCGCCGGCTTCTTCCGCCAAAAGGCCGGTACGATTCACAACTTCCTCAACTGGTTGGGCGTGCAGCATGGCGGCTCTCTCTCCCGGCTTTTCGCAACGCCACTCGACGACGCCCGGCGCGGGCTGCTTTTGGTGAAAGGGATCGGCCCTGAAACCGCCGATGCCATTCTGCTTTACGCCGGCCGGAAACCGGCCTTTGTCGCCGACGCCTACGCGCGGCGCATTCTCGCCCGCCACGGCCTCCTGGCGCCCGGCGCCAGTTACAGGGCAGCGCGGCTGTTTCTCCACAAGCACCTGCCTCCCGATCACTCTCTTTTCAACGAGTTTCACGCCCTCTTGGTAGCGACCGGAAAGCGCTTCTGCCTGCGGAATAACCCGCGCTGTGACGCCTGCCCGCTGCGTGCTTTCCTCCCTAGATCCTGGAAGGCGCATTGACAAGGTTAGGCCCCCCGGCGCTCCTGCAGCGGGCGTCAGGGTTCCTGACGGCGGCAAGTGCTGGTAGTATAGACCCACGCGCTCCCGGAAGAGGGGGCAGGAACCCGCGATGGACGACAAGGCCAAGCAACGGCGCAGAGCGGTCACCATTCTTCTCCTGGTCCTGGTGCCGTTGCTCTTCCTGCTTGGCTGGAGCCAGGCCTCGCTGAATCTCTCTTTCATTCGCCCCTCCAGCGCCTCCCAGACGCTGATCCTGCTCGCCGTTTCGGCAATCATCTTCCTCGCCTTCGTGATTTTCGCCCTTATCCTCATGCGCACCCTGCTTAAGCTCTACGTGGAACGCCGCCAGAAGCGCCTGGGTGCGCGGTTCAAGACCAAGATGGTGGTAGCTTTTCTGGGCCTCTCGCTGGTCCCCGTCTCCTTCCTCTTTATCTTTGCCTACGGGCTGCTCAACCGGAGCATCGACAGGTGGTTCGGTATTCCCTTCGACCTCGTGCGCCGGGACGCGAGCGAGATTTTCCGGCAGGTGGAGTCGCAGGCGGAACAGCACGCATTGCACGACACTCTTCATTTTGCCGAGCACGCGGAACTGCGCCGCGAACTCGCCACCGGAGATTCCAAGAAGATCGCCACGGCCCTTTCCCGCGCCACCGTGGATCTGGCCCTCGAGAGCGTCCTGTATTTTGACGCCCAGGGCCGGCTGGTGGCCCAGGCGGGTCAGCCCGCCCCGGATACGTCGGTCATCTATGGCCTATTGCCCGCCATCGGCAACGGCCAGTTGTCCCGGGCGGGGGCGTCCGCCCGATGGCACGCCGCGGGCGCCGACACCTTCCTGGCGGCGGCTCCGGTGTTCAACGCGCAGGGGCAGAGGTTCGGTGTGGTCGTGAGTGCCCGGCAACTCCCCACGGGCATCAAGCAGATGGCGGAGGAAATTCAGCAGGAAGCCCAGAAATACGATGAGCTGAGCCGTGAGCGGAGAGCCGTCAAGCGCACCTACCTCTCGATCCTTTGGCTGTTGACCCTTCTCATCTTGTTTGCCGCCACCTGGTTTGCCCTCTTCCTTTCCAAACAGGTGACGATCCCCATTGAGGCGCTGGCGGAGGCAACACACGAGGTCTCCAAGGGGAATCTCGACTACCGGGTCGCGGCGCGCTCGGACGACGAAGTGGGGACCCTCATTCAGTCCTTCAACGAAATGACCAGGCAATTACAGGAGAACCGTGCCGCCATCGAGCAAGCTGCCCGGGATTTGCAGAAAGCCAATCGCGAACTCGAAGAGCACACCCACAAGATGGAGGCCATCCTCCAGAACATCCCCACGGGTGTGATTTCCCTCGACCGGCAAGGACAGATCACACAGGTGAACGCCACGGCGGAGCGCATGTTCGGTCCGGAACGTCTGAAGGCGGCGCGGACGCTCGCCGACCTTCTTTCGGCCGAGGACCTCCGCGAGGTGTCGCGCCTCTTCCGACGCGCCGCCCGCCAGGGAAGCATTACCCGCCAGATGGAATTGGAAATAGGGCGCCGGCGCGTGGCGGTGGCGCTGACTCTGTCGTCGATCCGCGCCCCGCACGGAACCGTCGGCTTTGTGCTGGTGCTCGAAGACCTTACCGAACTGCTCCGCGCCCAGAAAGCCATGGCTTGGCAGGAGGTTGCGCAGCGCATCGCACACGAAATCAAGAATCCCCTGACGCCCATTCAGCTTTCTACTGATCGTATCCGACGGCTCGTCGAGCGGGCCGGCCTGGCCAGTGTCTCCGGCGACCTCGCCGAGGCCGTGGCGGAAAGCGCCGCGCTGGTCAGCCGGGAGGTCAATTCACTCAAGAAGCTGGTGGACGAATTCTCCGACTTGGCGCGCTTCCCCGCTTCGCGCCCCGTGCCCTCGCGTCTGGAAACGATCATCGAAAGCGCCCTCGGCGTTTTTGAAGGCCGGCTGGACGGGCTCGCCGTGCAGCGCGACCTGGCGGCAGACCTGCCGCTCGTTCTCGCCGATCCGGAACAATTCCGGCGCGTGGTGATCAACCTCATTGATAATGCTGCGGAGGCGGTTGAGCATTCGGAGCGCAAAATCATCGCTGTGAGGACCCGCCTGGATGCGGAGCGCGACGTGGTCGAGCTCTCGGTCTCGGATAGCGGTCCGGGGATCTCCCCGGACGCCAGAGAGAAGCTCTTCCTCCCCTACTTCTCCACCAAGGGTCGCGGAACGGGTCTGGGACTGGCCATCGTCAGCCGCATCGTGGCGGAGCATAACGGGACGATTCGGGTGGAGGAAAACGAACCGGCGGGCACGCGCTTCGTCATCGAACTGCCCGCCGAGCGCGCGGCCGGCGCCGGCGATTCGTAAATCTCACGCCGTGGGTTCCGCATACTAGCGCGGCACGGAACTCGCCAAGCTGATTGGAGTCGTATTCAGAACGTCGAACTCTTATGCGCTATTCGATTTTGATTGTTGACGACGAAGAAGGCATCCGCCAGTCGCTCGGCAGTGTACTGCGCGACGAAGGCTACCACGCCGAGGCGGTAGGAAGCGGCGAAGCCTGCCTCGACCTCCTGGGGAAAAAGCGCTGCGACGTCGTCCTCCTCGACATCTGGCTGCCCGGGATCGACGGTTTGCAGGCACTGGAGAAGATCCGCGCTCTCCCTACCCCTCCCATCGTCATCATGATTTCCGGACACGGCTCCATCGAGACGGCCGTTCGCGCCACGAAGCTCGGCGCCTTCGACTTCATCGAAAAGCCACTTTCCGTCGAGAAGACCCTGCTGACGCTCAAACACGCCCTCGCCCAGCTCGACCTTGCCGTCCAGAACCGCGAGTTGCGGGAGGAATTGCACGGCCAATATCGCATCATCGGCGACAGCATCCCGATGAAAGCCCTGCGCCAGCAATTGGGGCTGGCGGCGCCCACCGCGGGGCGGGTGCTGGTTTATGGCGAGAGCGGCACGGGGAAGGAGCTCGTGGCTCACGCCCTCCACCTGATGAGCCCGCGCGCCGACAAGCCTTTCGTGGAGGTCAACTGCGCTGCCATCCCCGAGGAACTGATCGAGAGTGAGCTCTTCGGGCATCTCAAAGGCTCCTTCACAGGCGCGCTAGAAGACAAGGTCGGCAAGTTCGAGCAAGCGGACGGCGGGACCCTCTTTCTCGACGAAGTGGGCGACATGAGCCTGCGAACCCAGTCCAAAGTCCTCCGCGTGCTGGAAGAGCAGCGTTTCACCCCCGTGGGCGCGGGTCACAACCTCACCGTCGATGTGCGTGTGCTCGCCGCCACCAACAAGCACCTCGAAGAGGAAATCCAGAAAGGTAACTTCCGCGAGGACCTCTTTTTCCGGCTCAACGTGATTCCTTTTTACGTCCCGGCCCTGCGCGAGCATCCCGAGGATATCCCGGCGCTCGCCACGCACTTTCTCGCCGAGTACGCGCGCGCTTACGGACGCCGGCCCAAGCAGCTCTCCGACGCGGCGCTGGAAGTCCTGCTCAAATACCGCTGGCCGGGCAACGTGCGCGAACTGAAGAACCTCATCGAGCGCCTGGTCATCATGGTCCCCGGCGAGCGCATCGAGCGCCGCCACCTTCCCCCCGCCCTGCATCACGATCATGCGCGTCCCCAGGCCTCCCGCGCCGGCAACCACGCGCCGCGCAGTTCCGGATTCGCCACTCTGCAAGAGGCGCGCGCCGCCTATGAACGCGACTACATCCTCCGCAAGCTGGAAGAGAGCCAGGGCAATGTCAGCCGCGCCGCGGAGGTTCTGGGCCTGGAACGCAGCCACCTCTATCGCAAGATGAAGTCCCTCGGGATCTCCACCGGCGAGTAGGCGGGGATTCGATCCGCAAACTCTCCCGGCCAAGCGGGAATCACATGATGTGGATCTTTCCCGGCAAGCGGTGAACGGCGGCAGTGTGGTGTGCGGTTAGGGGAGCGGCGTGTAGCTAACCCAATCGATGTAGGCGTAGCGCGTTGTGCCCACCGTGGCCCCACCTCCCCAGTTGTCGCTGTTGGTACCCCAATGGTTAATCATGAAATACGCCGGCGCTTTGGGCACGTTGGAAGTATGGATGTCTTGCACAACGTTGTCGATGGAGTACGTAATCTGTCCGGGCTGCCAGACGAACGTATAGGTATGGAACCCGCTGGTTGAATCAGGCCGCGTGAGCTCGGTGTAAGTCTCGTTATAATCCGTGGGGCCCGACGATGGAGTCGTATTCAACCAGTTGACCAGGAAAAGCGAATTGGGGTCCAGAGCCGAGAACTCAAAGTCGATCTCAGTTTGCGAGTTGTTGACGTAATTGAATCCCGCCGACACGCTGCCGGAAACTGGAGTTCCGGAGGCCGTGGGCGAAGCTGCCGTCGAGGACATCCGCATCCGCCAGTGGTAGGTTCCGTAGCCGTAGGTCTTCTTCGAGTAGAGAAGCGCGCCGCGCGAGATCACGCCGGAAGGGTTGGTATCGACCGTGCCGTATTCCTGCGTCAGCCGCATGGTGACGATGCCGTTGGCCACGCTTACGTCGTTGGGTTGGTAATAACCTTTGTGGACATTGGGGACATAGCCAGGGGCGCTTCCATTCGCAATGACCCAGAAGCTTTTGTTAATGCCATTGGTGAAGTCATCCGTCCACGCGGAAGTGGGTTTGCCTGCCCCGGCGGCAACCACCGCGCCGGCCAGGAGGCCTCCCAGCATGAGGAACAATGCCCCGAGTGAATGGACACGTGTCTTGTGCTGACCCATGCTTACCCCCTTCCCCCAACCTCAGGACGAATGTGCCGCGGCCGCTGCCGCAGGAATCCACTCGACGTCCCGCTGTCCAAGCCCGGCTCGATACGAGTGCGCCAAGCTTAACAAATGCGAACCGTCGGAGTCAAAGAGCGCCCGCCTGGAGCGGCCGCGGCCAGGTCGGGGCGGTTCTTCCGGTAACGGTTACTGCCCTTCCTGACGGTAATCGAGCGCCGCCACAACGCCGCGGTCGTCGCGCCAGTTCGGCTCCACGCGCACGAAAAGCTCGACAAAGACCTTGGGGGGAAAGAGTCTTTCCAGTTCGACCCGTGCCGCGGTGCCAATCTCCTTGATTCGCTGCCCGCCCGCGCCGATGACGATGGCCTTCTGCGTATCCCTCTCGACGACGATGGTGGCCTGAATGCGCGTCAGTGCCTCGCCCTCTTCGAAGCTGTCCAGCAGGACCGCGGTCACGTAAGGCAGCTCCTGGCGCGTCTGGGAGATGATTTTCTCGCGGATAATCTCCGTCGCGAGAAATCGCTCCGGTTGGTCGGTGTAGATATCCTCGGGAAAATACGCCGGGCCTTCGGGGAGGCGCTGAATGATAGCTCCCAGCATCTCCTCCAAACCCTCGCCCTTGAGCGCCGAGATGGGGAAGATCTCCTCGAAGTCGTAAAGCTGCGCGTACCGGCCAATCAACGGCAGCAAGCTGCTCTTGCGCACGCGGTCGATCTTGTTGAGCGCCAGGATGGTCCGGGGCGCGTATTCCTTGAGGAGGTCGATGGCGAACTGATCGCCGCGACCGAACCTCTCCGCTGCGTCGACGATCAAAACGGCGAGGTCGCGCTCGTCGAGCGCCTGGCGGACGAAGCGCATCATCTGCTCGTTCATGCGCGAGAGAGGCTTGTGAATCCCAGGCGTGTCCATGAGCACCACCTGCGCCTCGGGACGGTGCACGACGCCCAGGATGCGGTTGCGGGTGGTCTGCGGAACCGGGGTGACAATCGAAACCTTCGAGCCGACCAGGGCGTTGATGAGCGTGCTCTTCCCCGCATTGGGACGGCCCACCAGAGCCACAAAGCCGGATTTGTGCGCAGCACTAGGCATGGGGAGAAGATGCGGGCGGTTGCGAAGGCGGGAGATAAGCGCGGACCTTGACCACCGTCCGCCGGTTCGCGTCGAGGATTTCGAAGGCCAGGTCGCCCACCCTGGTGCTTTCCCCGATCTGCGGCACATGACCGAGGTGGGTGAGCAACAGCCCGGCGATGGTGGAATAGTCGCCGCCCTCGAGTTCGGTGTGCAGCTCCTCGGCCACCCGCCCCAGTTCGGTGTTGCCGGCGATCAGATAAGTCGTGGCGCTCTCCTTCACGATATCTTTCGCGTGAGGCTCCCGCTCGTCGCGGATTTCACCCACGATCTCTTCCACCATGTCTTCGATCGTCACCAGGCCCGATACGCTGCCGTATTCGTCGATCACGATGGCCATCTGAGTCGTGGTTTGCTGGAGGTCTCTGAGCAGTTCACGGATTCGCTTGGTTTCAGGCACGAAGGGCACCGGGCGGACCAGCGACCGGATGGTCACTTTCGATTGTTCATCGGGCGGAAGCTCCATGAGGTCGCGCACGTTCACAATCCCTTCGATCTGATCGAGCTGCCCGGCATAGACGGGGTAACGCGTGAGGCGCTTTTCGCGCAGCAGGCGGCGCAATTCCTCCGCCGGCGCGTTGATTTCGATGGCCGCAATCTCCGGCCGCGGCGTCATGACTTCGCGCACCACGGTGTCGGTGAACTGCACGACCGACTGGATCAGATCGCCCTCGCTCTTCTCGATCAGGCCTTCCTGCTGGCCGGTCTCGATGAACTCCTGGAGGTTCTCCTGCGCCGTGGGCGGCTCGTCCTTTTCCGCCACGGGTTCAAGGAGGCGTGCAATCGTCGTCGAAACCAGAATCGGAAAGGTCAGCGGCAAAGCCAGATAAACGCAGAGCCGCATGAAGGGCATCCATTTCTGCAAAATGACTTCCGGCTCGTCGTGCCGCGCCACCAGGATGAAGGGAATCAACTGATCCACAATGGCGATCACGAGCAGGACGATCACCAGCGAGGTGCTCAGGTTTTCCAGAATATGGCCCGGGCGGCGATAGAAGAAGAGCCCTGTCAGCCCCACCGCGAACAGGTGCATCGCCACGCCGTGCAGGGTTGACATCGAGACACCGACGCGCTCGCGGTCGGCTTGCAGACGCCCTTGGGCCTGCGGGGTGAAGAGCCGGCGCACTCCGAGCGTCGTCAGGCGGCGGCTCAGCAGGCGAAGATACGACGCCACCGACCCCCAAAGGAGCAGGCCAAGCAGCATCAACACCCAAATGGCCGTCAGAATCATAGTCTAGCTTTTCCGCGCCCGTCGTCGGCGCCGCCGCGCGCCGCCTGCGATGCTCAGCCGCTCGCGGAGCGCCAGTTCCAGCGCGGTCATCTCGCCTCGGTCGGTCTCATGATTGTAGCCGAGCAGGTGCAATAGCCCGTGGAGAATCAGCCAGCGGATTTCGTTCGCCGTCGAATGTCCCTCCACACGCGCGTTGCGCCGCGCCGTCTCCACGGAGATCACCACGTCGCCAAGGAAACCATCAAACTCGCGGTCGCCGCCTTCCCTGCCCGCGCTTCGCCGGGTGCCCTTCTTGGGCGCGCGGCCACTTCTCGCTTTCGCTTCCGTCCACGGGAAGGAGAGAACATCCGTGGCTGCGTCTTTGCCGCGAAAGGCGGCGTTCAGCCGGGCCATCGCGCCATCGTCAACCAGGCAGACGTTGAAATCCCGCCCCCCCAGCATCAGTGCCACCCGCAAGCGCCGCGCAAAGGCCCGCGCTCTTGCGACATCTACGCCGACGCGCCGCTGGCGATTCAAAACCATAGGGCCGACGGTGAATCGTGAACACGGTCCACTATTCACTGATCACTGATCTCTTTTCGTCCCTCGGCCGCGCTTTCCCATTGCCTTCCGCAGCCGCCTTGCTGCGGTCGAATTCTTCGTAGGCGCGGATAATGCGCTGCACCAGGCTGTGACGCACCACATCGCGCTCGGTGAAGTAAATGAAGCTGATGCCTTCGACCCTGCCCACGACGTCTCTCGCTTCCATCAACCCCGAGCGGCGGCCGTTGGGCAAATCAACCTGCGTGATGTCGCCGGTGATCACCGCCTTGGAGTTGAAGCCCAGCCGCGTCAGGAACATCTTCATCTGCTCGCTCGTGGTGTTCTGCGCCTCGTCGAGAATCACAAAGGCATCGTTGAGCGTCCGCCCGCGCATGAACGCGATGGGAGCGATCTCGATGATGCTCTTCTCCAGGTAGCGCTCCACGCGGTCGGGATCGAGCACGTCGTAAAGCGCATCATAGAGCGGCCGCAAATATGGGTTGATCTTCTCCTGCAGCGTGCCGGGCAGGTACCCTAGCCGCTCCCCCGCTTCCACCGCCGGGCGAGCCAGAATGATCCGGCTCACTTCCTTGGTCTGCAACGCCTCCACCGCCATCGCCACGGCAAGGTAGGTCTTACCCGTCCCCGAGGGCCCGATGCCGAACACCATGTCGTGCTTCTCGATCGCGTCCACGTAGCGGCGTTGGTTCAGGCTCTTCGGCGTCACCGTCTTCTTGCCGAAACTGCGCGCCCGCCCCGCTTCTACGAGTCCCTTCAGCGTGGCCTCGGGATCCTCACTCATGATGCGCAGATAGGCTTGCACGTCGGCGCTCTCGAAGCGCGCCCCCCGGTCCACGAGTTCCGTGTAATCCTCCACTAGCCGCTCCGCCCGGCGCACGTTCGCGTCCGCGCCCTCGATGTCCAGCGTCTCATCCCCGAGGTGCGTCGAAACCTGGAGCGACTTCTCGAGGAATTTCAGGTTCTCGTCCAGCGTGCCAAACAGATTGGCGACACCCTCACGAATTCGGACACTTGTCTTCATAGCGCACGCATGTCGCGCCAATCCTCCTGCTTATTCCTCACGGCATCCGGAGCGGAGAGAGGGGCAAGCGAAATCGACGCTGGCACAGGAGCGGTCGTGAATCATCGGTCATTTTACGGTAGCGAAACGCCTCTCGAATGTCAAGGCAGGCTGAGCTCCGGGCGATGGTCCACGCCACGCTTGTTGCAGAGGAAACCGAGCGCAGCCCAGCGGGTAGGCAACGTCTCATCTGTCTCATTAAGCGACGCAGACAATCTGTCCTTGCTCTTTGTTATCAATGACATTCTGGCTTCGTTCCTCGAGATGTGAATATCAAGCTAGCTCCGGTTCTGCCACTAAGTCTTTGTAGGTGATGGTGTTGGTGCTGAGGCAAGCGCGGGTGAGGCGGTGGAACAGGCTCCT
>JBEKUI010000022.1:0-27267 GCA_049515175.1 Terriglobia bacterium | reverse complement strand
CCAACAGGGCGCCGAGCGGGTGAATCTTGGCGAGCAACCGCGTGTCATCTTCCGACCATGGCTGCGACGCATCCACAACCAGCAGGCGCAGATTTGAATCTGCGACCGCCTGCATTGATCTCTCGACGCCGAGGCGCTCGGCCTCGTCGGTGGCCTCACGAATCCCCGCCGTATCCACAAAGCGCAGTGGGATACCGCCGACGCTGGCACTCTCGGTCACGAGGTCACGCGTCGTGCCGGGGGTCGATGTGACGATGGCGCGGTCTTCGTTGAGGAGCCGGTTGAACAAACTCGATTTGCCCACGTTGGGCCGGCCGACGATGGCCAGGCTCAGTCCCTCGCGCACGATCCGCCCGAACGCGTAACTCTCGACAAGCTTTCCGAGGTCGGCGCGGATGACGTCGAGGCGCGCCCCGATCTCATTCCAATTCATCACCGCCACGTCGTCCTCGGCAAAATCAATCCCGGCCTCCAGTCGTGCGATGAACTCCATCAGCACTTGCTTGTGGGGTTTCAGCCGGGCGGAGACCGACCCTTCCATCTGCTGCGCGGCCACGCGTGCCTGGTACAAGGTGCGAGACTCGATGAGGTCGCGGACCGCCTCGGCCTGGGTGAGGTCGATGCGGCCGTTGAGAAAGGCGCGCATCGTGAACTCGCCGGGCTCAGCGGCGCGCGCCCCGCGCTCCAGACAGAGCTCCACCAAATGGTGCAGGATCACCGGGGACCCGTGGCAGGAAACCTCGACGACGTCTTCCGCCGTATAAGAGTGCGGCGCGCGGAAGCAGGTGACCACAACCTCATCGAGGACGCGTCCCGTGTGGGGATCATGGAATTCCGCGAGCGTCGCGCGCTGCGTTTCGAGTGGCAGCTTGGGAAAGTGGATCAGTTCCGTCGTGAGGGGAATGGCGCGCTCGCCGGAGAGCCGCACAACTCCGATACCCCCGCGACCGGGCGGAGTCGCGACGGCCACAATGGTGTCTTCGGTGGGGAGCATGAGAGAAAGTTTTCAGCGGTCAGCGTTCAGCCTTCAGCAAAATGGATTAGAGGTCAACTTGCTCCCTTGGCTCGCGGAAAGCCGAACGCCCGGCCGTCTCATGGCTATTTCCGAGGTTGCGCCGGTGGGTGCGCGGGATGGATTACGACTCGCCGCTCCGGCCCCCGCCCCTCACTGGCGGTTCGGACGTTCTGCATGTCCCGCAGCGCCAGGTGGACGATGCGGCGCTCACGCGGCGTCATGGGGTTCAGCTCGTAAGGGTCTCCGGATTCCAGGGCGCGTTCCGCCGCCATCTGCGCGGTCAAGCGCAGCTCCTCGGCGCGCATGTGGCGCCAGTCTTCGCAATCGAAGGTAATCTTGCCCAGCAACTCCTCATCGAGGCGCACCGCTTTCAGGATGACGTGTTCGAGCGCATCAAGCAGGGCGGCGTGCTTTTCCAGCAGTAAGCCCGAATCTGGGCCGGAGATATCAACGATGAATTCCGGCGCTTCGAGTTCCTCGGGCGGAGCGCCTGCCTTGCGGATGGCAAAGCGCAGATCCAATGACCCGGCGCGCAGCACCTCGCGCAAAAGATTCTCGAGGTGTTCGAGATGACTTTCCAACGGGCGACCGGATGTCGCAGCGGGAGGTTGACCCATAAGGAATCACTCCTCTTTCGCAACCCCCCTGCGGGGAGCGGTTAAGGGCGCCGGTTTGGGAATGAGGCGGTTGATGAGGAGTTGCTGCCCAATGCCGATGACGTTTCCCGTCAGCCAATAGAGCACCAGGCCGCTGGCAAATTTCAGGAACATGAAGCCCATGAAAAGCGGCATCAGCATGAACATGCGTTGCTGCGCCGGATCGGCTGTCGCCACGGGCGTTATCTTCTGCATAAAGAACATCGTCACCGTCATCACTACCGGCAGGATGTAATAGGGATCGCGGGCCGAAAGGTCCCTGATCCACCAAACCCAAGGCGCGTGGCGCAACTCAATAGAAAGGTCCAGCACCTTGTAGAACCCATACAGGAACGGCAACTGGATGAGCATTGGGAGGCAGCCGCTCAAGGGATTGATGTGGTGCTCTTGGTAAAGCTTCATCATCTCCTGATTCATCTTCTGTTTGCGCGGGTCGTTTATCTTGTAACCCTTGTACTTATCCTGGATGGATTTCACCAGCGGCGAGATGCGCTGCATCTCCTGCGCGGAACGAATCTGTTTTAGCTTGATGGGGAAGAGGGCCAGATTGATGAGAATGGTCAGCACGACGATCGACCAGCCGAAGTTGTGCGTCCAATGGTCATGAAGGTAACGCATGCCGAAGAAAAGCGGCCGCGCCACAAAGCTGAACCAGCCGTAGTCGACGAGATGGTCGAGGGGCGGATTCACCGCTCGCAGCACATCCAGGTCTTTGGGGCCGACAAACAACCGGAAAGCGAGCGGTTTCGATGCATCGCTCCGCAACCAAGCCACGAGCGGCTTCGGCCGCTCCGACTCTTTTCCCTTCCAGTCCGGTGGCGTCCAGGGCAGGCGCCCAATGCGGAATGCCTGGTCAGCCGACCCGGGGAAGAAGATGCTGGCGAAGTAGCGGTCCTCCAACCCCGCTAGCGAGAGAGGACCAGGAATGTCGATTCTCCCGTTCGCAGGGGTCGGCTCGGACGAAAAGAAGCGGCCCAAGAAGGAGGGCGTCAGGGACTCCACTCGCGGTTTGTCGATCCCCGCCGCTTGGTAGACGGCGTGGTCCGCAAACATCGCACGTTCGGGGGGGAGAGAATGGTCGCCGAACCCGCCCGGCCAGGCCACCTCCACAGGCAGATGTCGCTGGCCATCGAACGCACTTACTTCTGCAAGGACGTCATGGCCGGCTGAGAAGGTGAGAGATTTTCGCACCTGAATCTTGCCATCACTGAAGACGAACTCCAATTTGGCGGGGACGGCAAGCGTCGCGCCGGCAGGCGTCGCCAGGTAGATCCCTGCATTGAGCTTCTTGGCAAGCTCCTGGTCAGGCAGCCCGAGACTCATGGGGAATCCCAGGGTGCTGCACGCCGAATCGTTCACAATATCGAGTGGTTGCCCCTTTTCATCGACAAACTTTTTCAAAATCCAGCTCTTGACGACAGCGCCCTCAGTGGAGAAGGTGACGCGGGCGACGTCGCTCTCAACCACAATTTCCTCGGCCTTACTTCCTTGCTGAACTGGGAGGACCACTGCCACGGTGGGCGCGGAAGTGGTAGCCGGCGCCGTGGATGCAGGTGGAGCAGCTGGTTTGGGAGCGGCAGGAGCCTGAACGGGCGCGGGGTTCTTCGCTGGCGGCTCGACGGGTGGCGGAAACACAAAGCGCCACAACATCAGCACGGCAAAGGAAAGCGCGAATGCGAGGAGAACCTTCTTATTGCTGTCTTCCATGTTGAAAAGCAGGCATTAGGAATTAGTCGTCAGAGATTGGGCGGAATGGCAGAGCATGATCATCACGCCTCGAATACCAAGTCCCAGCCATCTATGCACTTACGTTGTCAGGCAAGCAACGGCGCAAGTTGGCAATTTTCCCTTAGTCCCTAACGCCTAATCCCTGTCCTTCAGGGACCGGGTCGAATCCATAGCCGCCCCATGGATGGCACCGTGCGAGACGCCGCAGCGCCAGGCCCATTCCCCGCCACAATCCCCGCTTCTCGATCGCCTCGAAAGCATATTCGGAGCAGGTGGGGTGGAAGCGGCAGGCGGGCGGCAGGAGCGGGGAAACGCAAAACCTGTAAGCCCGAATAAGCGCCAGCGCGGCAAATTTCATCGCGGTTGTGATTCCTTGGATCCAGTTTGCGGGGGCTGGCTCGGAAACAGGCGCACCAACTCTTTCTCTAGCGCCTGAAATGGCACTTGCGCCACCCGCTCGCGGGGGTTCAGAACAATGTCCCAACCGGGTGCGAGCAGGGGGCGCTGGAGCCGAAACGCCTCGCGCAGCCGACGCTTGACGCGGTTACGGACGATGGCATTACCCACGCGCACCGGCACCGTAATTCCAAGCCGTGTCTCCCCCAGCCCATTCGGGCGGTAGAAAACCGCACAGAGTGGTCCGCTCCGGCGCTGCCCCTCATCATACACCCGCCGAAACTCCCCCCGCTTCAACAGACGTGCTCTTTTGGGGAAATTCCGCCGGGTCGTGGAGACACTCATGCGCTCAGGCGGGTACGGCCCTTCCGGCGACGGCTCTTCAAGACCCGCCGCCCTCCGGGGGTCCTCATGCGGACGCGGAAACCGTGCGTCTTGGCGCGACGCCGTCGATTAGGCTGATAGGTTCGCTTCAAGAAACTTGCTCCCTGTGTAGAAATTCATCAAAGGGTCAAATTGTTAGGTTAACCCGAGCCCCAAACTAAGTCAAGCTGCGGCCAGGCGTGGGACTGCCTTGGTACATCGTATCCCCCCTGTGGGGTTGAAGTGTACCCGTGAGAAGCGGAAAGGAGAGATGGGCTCCCGCTCGCGGCGATACCCAAAATACACGAGTTCCACGGTGATGCGGGGGGTGCTCCCGCGTCCTAATCCTCGGGAAGCTGGTCAATGAGGTCGTCGATTTCTTCGACGATCGTCTTCGAACGGATCTCCAGCATCGAGATTTCGGCGGCGTGCTCGCTGAGGTGATCCCAGTATTCTTCCTTCTCGGGGTCAAGCACCAGGGCTCTTTTCACGATCTTTTCGGTCTCGCGCAGCATATCAAGATACTCTTCCATGAGCCGCTTGAGGACGTGCGTGTCGGGAACGACCGAAGCTTTTGATTTAGGCATGACTAATTCTCCAATTGCTCTTCCAACTTTCTCATGTTGTTCCGCGCCGTGTCAATTTCCCGCTTCCACTTTCTGACATACCCCAAATCGGGCGCCTGCTTACGAAGCTCGGATTCGATCTTCTTCTCGTGCATGGCAATAACTCGAAGCTGACCCGCAATTCGCTTCCGCAACTGCTTGTTCTTGCCCATGTCAGGCGAGGATCACACAATAGCGGGCATACCCAATGGAAAGGCGCGTTTGCCTCACCCGCGACTGAACAAGTGCAGCAAAACTCCACATACGGCGCAAAGGGCATCCCATGCTTCTTCCCGGTTTGTTGGCTGGATATGGAGTACGCGGTTACCCGCCAACACGACTTTGTCCGCCAAATCCGCAATCGGCTTATCTAATATGCCCAGCCAAATGCAGGCCTTCAAGAGTTCACGCAACGATTCTGGCTTACGTTTTAGCTTATCCCTGGCAACGGTCCAAAGGCCCTCGTCCAATGCAGCTCGGGACAAGGCCATAGAAGCGTCCCAGAATCCGAACAAGTAGCATCGAGTGGCCTCTCTTAAGTAAACTTGGGTGGCGTCAGACGGAATTTCATGGGGTGCGAGCGGAGAGATTTGTCTTGCCCTTGCGACCAATTCTGGAATCCTCCTGAACATTTCGCGGAGAAACGCATCGGCAAACATGCCGTCGACAATCGGGCCTCCGTGCTCCCGCAAGAGCACCGTATGACGTGCTGCTTCGGCATCGCTGAATCCTTCCAGTTGCCCCAGCAGATAATCAATATATCGCTCATATTCCTTCTGTTCCCGTGCTTCGCGCTCGTGTGTCCTCCTGCAGCTGCTCTATCATCTCAGTCAAATAATCATAAAGTGGTCATGGCATGTGTGCCCTTCCTAAGCTGCAATTCCTATCCCGTACTTTTCATCCCAAAGGCGATGCCCCCGACGGTGAGTTGCAGCAGATGGAGTAAGTCGTCGGAGGCGCGAGGGTTGCGGCGCCACTCCGCGAGATAGCGGATCTGAAGGAAGTTGAGCGGATCGACGTAGGGATTGCGGAGGCGGATCGATTCGGCCAGCACGGGCTGGCGCTCGAGCAAGTGGGCCGCGCCGCAGGCGTCGAGCACGCCGCGTACCGTGCGCCGAAACTCCTCTTCGATCTTCCGGTAAATCGTGTCGCGCAGGCTGGAGGGACGAACTAGCTGGGCGTAGCGTCCGGCAATGTAGAGATCGGTTTTGGCGAGCGACATCTCCGCGTTGTCGATAATCACCCGGAAGAACGGCCAGCCCTGATGCATTTGGCGAAGCAGGTTCTGCCCGTGAGGCGCATGGTCCGCCGCAAACTTCTCCACCGCGTGTCCAAGGCCGTACCACGAGGGCAGGAAGTGGCGCGATTGCGTCCAGGCAAACACCCAGGGAATAGCCCGCAGGTCGCGTAAGTCATCGGAGGAAAAACGCCGGCTGGGACGCGATCCCAGGCGCAGCCTCTCAATCAAGTCGATGGGTGTTGCCTGCCAGAAGTACGAGAGGAATTCTGGCGTCTCGTAGACAAGCTGACGATAGAACGACCGGCTGCTTGCCGACATCTCGGCGAGATAGCCTTCCCATTCCGCCACCTGATCTTGGGAGACACGCCGTTTGTGCAACATGTGACCGTCGAGCACGGCCGTCACAAGTTGCTCGATATTGCGTTCCGCAATCTCGAGATTCGCGTACTTGAGCGCGATGACTTCACCCTGCTCGGTAATGCGCAGGCGTCCGCCGGGTGCGGCGTGCGGCTGGGCCTGAATGCTGCGATGCGACTGTCCTCCGCCGCGATCGATGGTGCCACCCTTACCGTGGAAAAGTCCCAGTCGAATGCCGTGCTTATCCGCCACTGCCGAGAGCCGTTTCTGCGCGCGAAAGAGCGCCCAGTTGGCGGCGAGGTATCCACCGTCCTTGACCGAGTCCGAGTAGCCCAGCATGACTTCCTGGAAATTCCCGCGCGAACGCAAGGCCCGGCGATAGAGAGGATCACTGTACAACTGCTCCATGATCTCGGGGCAGGCCTCCAGGTCATTGAGGGTTTCGAAAAGGGGGACGACATCGAAGGAGGACTTCAGTTCACCCCCGCGGCCCGGCTCGACCAGTCCCGCCTGGCGTCCGAGCAGAAGCACGTCCCAGATATCGGCGGCGCTCCCGGTCATGCTCAGGATGTAGCGCGGCGCGGCCACCTCGCCATAGCGCGACTGAATCTCTTTCAGCGCCCGAAATTCAGCGAGCGCCCGCTGCGTTGATACCGAGAGCGGGGTGTGCACCGGCGGGCGGCTCAGCAGGCGTTGCACAGTCTGAACTCGTTCTTCCGTCGTTTCAGGTTTCCATCCCGCGGTGCGCAGCAGTTCCTCCGCCGCGGCGCGAGTCACCGAGGAGTGCTGCCGGAAATCGAGACTCGCGCCATGGAATCCAAAAACCTGGGAAGCTACGCGCAGGCGGCCGGGCCCCAGGCGCGCCACGCGCGGGCTGGGATGGGCGGAGAGAATCTCTTCCACGAATGCCAGATCGCGCCCGAACTCCTCGGGCGATGAGTAAGCTCCCTCAGCCTTTCCGGCCGTGCTCTCCAGCCGCCAAATAATGACGCGCAGTTTGCGGCGATAGAGTTCGTGCGGCTGATCTACCTCGAGGAACGCCCGCGTGGCGGGGAACCGGCGCATGTCGCGCTCCAGTTCCTTCTGCAAGCGCTGGGCCAGCGTTTTCTCTTTGGACGGGAAGGAAACGATCCCCAGGAGGCGGTCACAGACCTGGCGATAGTATTCCAGAATGCTCTTGCGCAGCCGCTCTGCCGCTTCCAAGCTGGTTTCCGGCGTCACGCTGGGATTGCCATCGCGGTCTGCGCCCACCCAGGAGCCAAACCGCAGGAAGGGCGCGGGCGGCGCGAGCCTGGGATCGAACCGCTGGAGCTCGTCGCGGAAACGGTCCCAGAAAATCCCCGCCAGGTCGTAAATGGTCCGCTCCAAGAAGACCAGCGCGCTTTCGATTTCGAGACGCGGCGTGACGTGACGCTCACGGACCTCATCGGTAAGCCACAGGGCTTCGATCCAGGGGTCGAGGGCTTTTTCGACTCCCGGCCCGTAGTCGCCGCCCAGCGCGTCGAGCGTGCGGCCGATCCGCAGCACATGGTTGAACACGCTGCGGCGCTTCGCTTCCGTGGGATGCGCCGTCAGGACGGGCGCGATGCGCATGGAGTCGAGCAGTTGCTGGATGGCTTTGAGCGGTACACGATGACGGCGGAATTCGCCCAAGGTGTGCCGCAGCGACATCGGCGCTCCAATGTCCTGCCGGTCGTGAGCCTGCAGGCGGCGCACCCGCTGGCGCTCCTCGCAGAGATTTACCAGGTGAAAGAAAAGGCTGAAAGCGTGCGCGACTTCCGCAGCCCGGCTGAGCGGCAGGCGGTTCACTTCCCGCGTCTTCGCCTCCAGCAGTTTGGGATCAACGTTCTGGCGGATTTGCTTGGAGAGCTGCCGCAGGTTTTCGATCGCCTCGAAGGTCTTCGGCCCGCACTGCTCCCGCACGATCACCCCCAGGCGGGTCGTCAGCAGCCGAACTTCATGTCGCAGGGTCTCGTCCATCAGGGTTGGAGTTCAAGGGCTGCGCGCCAAGCTGAAGCGCGTCGCTACGCAGGCACGCCGAGTGCAGTTTCGAGGGCCCGTCGCAGTGCGTCCAAATCCGGCTCGACGCGCAGGCGCTGCTGCGTGTCCTGGGATTCCGCCCGGTGGCGCATGATGTATTCCGTATCCTTGAGCTGATTGCCGGTGAGGACACAGACGATGTCGGCGTGCCAGGGAATCTTGCCCGCGCGCACCAGCTTGCGCACGCCGGCGACCGTCGAGGCGGAAGCGGGCTCGCAGGCCACCCCATCCTCGGCAAGCACCGCCTTGGCTTCAAGAATCTCTTCATCTGTCACCGACTCGACAAATCCGCCTGTCCACTCGATCACTCGCCGGGCTTTCTTCCAGTTGGCAGGGTGTCCGATGCGGATGGCCGTGGCCTGCGTGTTGGGTTTCTCGAACGGCGTCAGTTCCTCGGCCCCCGTTGCCATCATTTGATAGAAAGGACTCGCGCCCTCCGCCTGCACCACCACCACCTTGGGAACCTTTTCGATCAGGCCCAGCTCCTTCAACTCGCGCAGACCCTTGCCGATGGCGGAAGAGTTTCCAAGATTCCCTCCCGGCACAACGATGTAATCCGGCGGGCGCCAGGCGCGCTGCTCGAGCATCTCCGCGACGATGGTCTTCTGACCCTCGATGCGGAAGGGGTTGAGCGAGTTCACCAGGTAGAGGTCGATCTCGGGGGCAATCTCGCGCAGCAGTTTGAAAGCTTCATCAAACGTGTCTCCGACTTCAACGACCAGGGCGCCGAAATCGATGGCCTGGGCGAGCTTGGCGGCGGAAATCTGCCGGTACGGGACAAAGAGCAATGCCTTCATGCCGGCGCGCGCCGCGTACGCAGCCATCGAGGCGGAAGTGTTTCCGGTCGAGGCGCAACCCACCATGCGCACCCCGCGCGATTCGGCGCGCGTGATGCAGGCCGTCATGCCGAGGTCCTTGAACGAGCCCGTGGGATTGTTCCCCTGGTGCTTGACGGTCAAATGCACGGGGCCGGCCCACCAGCCGGTGCGGCGCGTACCGACGAGCGGCGTCGAACCTTCAGAGAGCGAGATGATGCGATGGCCCGGCTCGGTGAAAGGAATCAGTTCGCGAAATCGCCACACACCGCTGCGGTCGATGGGCTCGCCGCTCAATCGCCGCTGGTGCCAGGTCGTGCGCATCTTCTCGGGATCGAACCCCGCGAAATCGTAACGCACATCGAGCAGCCCACCGCAATAGGCGCAGAAGTGCGAATCCCGCTGCGGGTCCTGCACGCGGCCGCAGGTCTCTTCGATGCATTGCAGGTAGGCAGTCGACATGTCAAGCGGTCTGCCGTAAGCCATCAAATTGCAGCCAACCCCCAGACGTTCAGCGACCTCTTGCTGAAAGTCTAAAGGGCAAATTCCTCGTGAATCGCCTTCACCGCATCCTTCACATCGGAAGCTTTGACGGCGAAGGAAATGCTCAGCTCGGACGAACCCTGGGCGATGGCGATGATGTTGATCCCTTTCCTCCCCAGGGCGCTGAAGGAGCGGCCGGCCAGTCCCGGCGTGCCCTTCATGTTCTCTCCCACCGCCACAATGATGGCGATCTTGGGCATCACTTCCAGCGTGCCCACGTACTCGTGCAGCATTTCCAACTCAAAAGTCTTTTCGAGCCGCGCCCGCACGCGCGGCAGGTCCGCGCTGTGGATGGCAAAGCATAGCACGTTATCGGCGGAGGACTGAGTCACCATCAGCGTCGAGACGTCTTCAAGGTGCAGGCCGTTGAAGACGCGCGTGGCGAGGCGCGGAAAGCTCAGTGTGTCCCGGCCGCTGATCGTCACGAGATCGGCGTTGCTCACCGCCGTGATGGCCTTGACGCCCGGCTTGCGGTCCGCCGGCACGGGCACGATCTTGGTCCCCGGGCAGGAAGGGTTGAAGGAGTTCTTGATCCAGACCGGGATCTTTTTCTTCATGACCGGCTGGATGGTCTTCGGGTGCAGTACCTTCGCGCCAAAGTAGGAGAGCTCAATCGCCTCGCGATAGGAAATCTCCGGGATGATGCGCGCCCCCGGCACCAGGCGGGGGTCGGCGGTCATCACGCCGTCGACATCGGTCCAGATCCAGACCTCGTCGGCGTCGAGGGCGCCGCCCACAATCGTTCCGCTGAAGTCCGAGCCGCCGCGCCCGAGCGTCGTGCAAAGTCCCTCGCGCGTTGCCCCGCGGAAGCCGGTGACCACCGGAATCGTCCGCTTCTTGCGCAGCCCCGCCAGACGCTGTCGGGTCTGGGCATTGGTTTCGTCGAAGAGGGGCCCGGCGCTGCCGAAATTGTCGTCGGTGACGATGAGCTCGGTGGCGTCCACGGCCTCGGCGCCATACCCCATGGAGCGCAGAATCGCCGCCACCAGGATGGCAGACATCACCTCGCCCAGGCTCGAAAGCGTGTCCATGGCGCGCGGCGTCACTTCCCGCACCAGCGAAAAGCCCGAGCAGAGGTTTTCGAAGTTCGCCAATTGCTCAGCGAGTCGCGGCAGAGTCTCCGCCTGCTCGGCGGCGGTCAGAAGCTGGTCGGCGACCTCGCGGTGCTTCCGGGCCAGGTCCTGGCGGACGCCCTTCGAGTGCTCGCGATCACCTTGGGCGGCTTGGTTGGCGGCCTTGATGAGCAGGTCAGTGACCCCACCCATGGCCGAGACCACGGCCACGACTTCCGCCTGCTTGGAATGCTCGGCAATCAGTTCCGCCGCGCACTTCATGCGCTCCGGAGTCCCCACGGAGGTTCCGCCGAATTTCATTACGATCAGCGGCTTTTTCCCTTTGCTCTGCGTCATTGAGATATCACCTCAGAGTTCCTACGGGCGGAGACCCCGCGCTCGACCGGACCGGAGAGCGCAATGGGTCTCCGGCCCGTCAGCGAATCGTGTTCGTCTTCGTCGTGGAGGAGGAACCGGAGTCCGGCGACTTGGCGGCTTCGCGCACCACCTCGATGAAAACCTTGGCAGGCAAGGAGTGATGACGATCGCGGCGGTAAATCAGGCCCAGTTCCCGGTAGAGTTTCTGGCCTTCCAGGGGGATCAGCTTCAACAGTCCGGCGGCGACCTCGGCTTGCGCGTAAGTCCGGCTGATCACGGAAATACCCAGCCCCGCGCCCACAAACTTCTTGATGGTCTCCACGCTGGCCAGTTCCATCGAAATCTGAATGTTGTTGCGATAGTCGCGCAGCAGGCGGTCCAGCATCACGCGCGTGTGGCCCGTCTTGGGCAGGATGAGCGGATAGTGCGAGAACTCTTCCAAGGTCACGCTGCGCTTTTTCGCCAGGACATGGTCCTTCGGCACCACCGCCTGCACCTCGTCGCGGAACACCGGAATGATTTCCATGTTGTCGGCATTCTGCGGCAGAGTGACGATGCCCAGGTCCACCGCGCCCTCGTGCACCTTCTGCAGGATCTTGTGGCTGAAGTTGCGATAGATGCTGATCTGCACGAGCGGATACAGTTGCTTGAATTTGGCGAAGGTTTTGGGCAGCACGTAAAGGCAGGTTGCTTCGTTCGCGCCGATATAGAGCTTGCCGCGCGGGGTCTGATTCAGCTCCGCGATCGACTGAAGTGCTTCCCGATGGAGGTTCAGCATCTGCGTCGCGTAGCGATGCAGGATTTCTCCCGCCGCCGTCAGCATCACTTTCTTGCCGCTGCGGTCGAACAGCTTCTCGCCGCACTCCTGTTCGACCAGGCGGATCTGGGCGCTGATCGCCGGCTGGGTGCGGAAGAGTTTTTCCGCCGCCAGCGAGAAGCTCTGCAGCTTCGCCACCTCGAGGAAACTGTTCAGTTGGTCGTAGTCCATCGCCTCGTGCCGTTGATGAGCCCATATTGTAGCAAATCGACCGGCCGGTTGGGATGGGAATGTGGGGCCGGCCCTTGGTCCCGACCTCGCAGCGGATGGCGTAAGGCACCGCCGAGGAGCGTCCCTATTCGCGCGGAGACCGGAGGGAGTACGAACTTAAGACCTTCATGTAGTTGGCGCGCATGAAGACGCTGGGCTCTTCGACCGACCGCTGGCTCATGCTGCCCTGCATCTGCTGGATGGATTCGTATTCGTGCTCTTCCATCCAGCGCACCAGTTCCGTTTGAACTGCCTTGAGGTGTTCGATTCCGTGCCGTAGAAGCGCCGAGGTCATCATGGTGACGCGCGCGCCGGCCATCATGGCCTTGAGCACATCGAGGTCGGTGTGCACGCCGCCGGTCACGGCCAGGTCGGGCCGCACCCGCCCGTAGAGAATGGCCACCCAGTGCAGGCGCAGCAGCAGGTCGTAGGGGCTGCTCAGAATCAGACGGGGAACAACTTCCAGGTTCTCCAGGTCGAAGTCCGGCTGGTAGAAACGGTTGAAGAGCACCAGCCCGTCAATGCCCACCATTTCCAGTTTCCTTGCCATATGAGCCACGGTGCTGAAGTAGATGTTGAGCTTCACCGCCACCGGAATGGACACGCTGGCCTTGATGTTGGCAGCCAGCTCGCAGTAGGTGCGCTCCACATCCTCGCCGGTCATCTCCAGGTCGGTGTGGATGTAGAACATGTTGAGCTCAAGCGCGTCGGCGCCGGCCTGCTCCATCTTGCGGGCGTATTCGATCCAGCCCCCCGTGGAGACGCCGTTCAGGCTGCCGATGATGGGAATCTTCACCGCCGCCTTGCACTTGCGGATGTGCTCGAGGTAGCCGTCCGGCCCGAGGTTGTAGGTCGTCATGTCGGGGAAGTAAGTAAGTGACTCCGCAAAGCTATCCGTCCCCGCCCAGAGATGGCGGTCGAGTTCCTGGCTCTCGAGGTTGATCTGCTCTTCGAAGAGCGAGTGCAGCACGACGGCGGCGGCGCCCGCGTCTTCCATGCGGCGGATGTTGTCGAGCTTTTCGCTGAGCGGCGAGGCCGAGACCACCAGCGGGTTCTTCAGCTTGAATCCCAGGTAATTCGTCGTGAGGTCGATCATTTCTCCTCCTTCGCGCCGTTCAGCTTCATCGCCGCCCAGCTTTCATAGAGATGCCAGCGGCTGTTGACGTCCGCCTGCCCCAGATCGAGCAGCTTCTTGGCCGCCTCGGGATCGCTTTGCGCCAGCATCGTGTAGCGCGTCTCGTTGTAGGTGTACTTTTCGAGCGGCAGCGTCGGCCCCTTCGAGTCCAGTTGCAGCGGGTTCTTATTTTCTTCCGCGAGCTTCGGATTGAAGCGGAAGAGCGGCCAGTACGCCGATTGCACTGCGGCCTTCTGCTGTTCCAGTCCGTGGACCAGATCGTAGCCGTGCGCGATGCAGTGGGAATACGCGATGATCAGTGACGGCCCATCGTAGGCCTCGGCTTCAAGGAAGGCCTTCACCGTCTGCATGTCCTGCGCACCGAAGGCCACCTGCGCCACGTACACGTTGCCGTAGGCCATGGCCATCATCGCTAGGTCTTTCTTGCGTGTGGGCTTTCCGCCGGCGGCAAATTTCGCCACAGCGCCGCGCGGTGTGGCCTTGGACATCTGGCCGCCGGTGTTCGAGTAAACCTCCGTATCGAGCACCAGGATGTTGACGTTGCGCCCGGAGGCGATCACGTGGTCGAGCCCGCCGTAGCCGATGTCGTAGGCCCACCCGTCCCCGCCGACAATCCAGACGCTCTTCTTCACCAGCGCGTCGGCCACGGCCGCGAGGTCGCGCGCTTCCAGCGAATCGACCGCCTTCAGTTTCTCCTTGAGCTGACGCACGCGCTCACGTTGCTCCTTGATGCCCGTTTCGTTCGACTGGTTGGCGTTTAGCAATCCTTGCGCGAGCTCATCGCCGAGCGCCGGCGCCAGTCGCGCCACGAGTTCCCTCGCGTATTGCGCCTGCTTGTCGATGGCGAGGCGCATGCCGAGGCCGAACTCCGCATTGTCCTCGAAGAGCGAGTTTGACCACGTCGGGCCGCGGCCCTCGGCGTTGATGGCGTAGGGTGTGGTGGGCAGGTTGCCGCCGTAAATCGACGAACAGCCCGTGGCGTTGGCGATGTAAGCGCGGTCGCCGAACAGTTGGCTCATCAACTTGATGTAGGGCGTCTCGCCGCAACCCGCGCACGCGCCGGAGAACTCAAAGAGCGGGCGCAGCAGTTGTACGTCTTTCACCTGGCTGGGACTTAAAACGCTGCGATCCGTCTCGGGGAGCTTCAAGAAGAATTCCCAGTTATCCTGCTCCTGCTTGCGCAGCGGCGGCTGCGGTTGCATGTTGATGGCCTTGTGCTTCACCTCCGTCTTGCTCTTCACCGGGCAGACCTGCACGCAAAGCCCGCAGCCCGTGCAATCTTCCGGCGCAACCTGCAGCGTGTATTTCAGTTCCTTGAATTCCTTCCAGCGCGCCGGGGAGGACTTGAATGTTGCGGGCGCATCCTTGAGCACAGAGTCTTCATAGACCTTGGCGCGAATGGTGGCGTGCGGGCACACCAGCACGCACTTGCCGCACTGGATGCAGAGCGCCTCGTCCCAGGCGGGGATTTCGAGGGCGATGTTGCGGCGCTCCCACTGCGCCGTGGCGCTCGGGAACGCGCCGTCGAGCGGGAAGGCGCTGACCGGCAGGTCGTCGCCGTTGCCGGCGATGATTTGTGCCGTGACGTTCTGGACGAATTCCGGCGCCTCCGCCGGCACGGGCGGCCGCAGATCGAAGGTGCTCGTTACCTGCTCCGGCACGGCGACTTCGTGCAGGTGGGCGAGCGTTGCGTCCACAGCGGCGAAATTCTTCTTCACCACCGCCTCGCCGCGCTTGCCGTAGGTCTTCTCAATGGCGTGCTTGATGGCGGCGATAGCTTCCTCACGCGGCAGGACGCCGGAGATCGCAAAGAAGCAGGTCTGCATAATCGTGTTGATTCGCACTCCCATGCCGGTCTCTTTGGCGACGGCATACGCGTCGATCACATAGAAGTGCAGCTTCTTGCTGATGATCTGCTCCTGCACGGTGCGGGGCAGATGGTCCCAGACCTCGCCGGGGCCATAGGGGCTATTGAGCAGGAAGACCGCGCCCGGCGCGGCGGACTTCAGCATGTTGACGCGTTCGAGGAAGGAAAACTGATGGCAGGCCACGAAGCTGGCACGCGTAATAAGGTAAGTCGAGTGGATGGGCCGCGGCCCGAAGCGCAGGTGGGATACCGTCACGGCGCCCGCTTTTTTCGAGTCATACACGAAGTAGCCCTGTGCGTGACTTTCGGTTTCTTCACCGATGATCTTGATGGAGTTCTTGTTGGCGCTCACTGTGCCGTCCGAGCCCAGGCCATAAAACAGCGCGCGCACGGTCTGGGGATCTTCGGCGGAGAACTCGGGGTCGTACTTCAGACTCGTGTGGGTTACATCGTCTTCGATGCCGACCGTGAAGTGATTTTTCGGCTTGTCCAGCGCCGCGTTGTCGAACACTGCCTTGACCATGGCGGGTGTGAATTCCTTGGAGGAAAGCCCGTAGCGGCCGCCGATGATGCGTGGCGTTGCCTTAAACGGTGCTTGGCCCGCCGCCATCATTTCGCTGACCGCAGTGACGACGTCCACGTAGAGCGGCTCGCCCGCGGCGCCCGGCTCCTTAGTGCGATCGAGAACGGCCAGAGTTTTGACGGTGCCGGGTAGAGCCGCCACCAAATGCTCGGGTGAAAATGGCCGGTAGAGCCGCACCTTCAGCACGCCCACCTTCTCGCCCTGCGCCGTCAAGTGCTCGACGGTTTCCTGCGCCGCCTCGGCGCCGGAGCCCATCAGGATGACGACGCGCTCGGCGTCGGGCGCGCCCACGTAATCGAACAGGTGATAGCTGCGGCCGACAACCTTCGCGAACTTGTCCATCACGTCCTGAACGAAACCCGGGGCCGCGAGGTAGAACGGGTTCACAGTCTCGCGCGCCTGGAAGAAGACGTCGGGGTTCTGCGCCGTGCCGCGGATAAACGGCCGGTCGGGGGAGAGAGCACGAGTGCGATGCCCGCGCACCAGTTCCTCGTCGATCATGGCGCGCATGTCGTCGGAGGTAAGCTGCTCGACCTTGCCCACTTCGTGGGAGGTGCGGAAGCCGTCGAAGAAATGGAGGAAGGGCACGCGCGTTTCGAGCGTCGCGGCCTGAGCGATGAGGCCGAAGTCCATCGCCTCCTGCACGGAGTTGGAAGCGAGCAGCGCGAAGCCTGTCTGGCGCGTGGCCATGACGTCGGAGTGATCGCCGAAGATTGACAACGCGTGTGTGGCGAGCGTGCGCGCCGTAACGTGAATCACGACGGAGGTGAGTTCGCCTGCGATCTTGTACATGTTGGGAATCATCAGGAGCAGGCCCTGCGACGCGGTGAACGTCGTCGCTAGCGACCCCGCCTGCAACGCGCCGTGCAGCGAGCCCGCCGCGCCGCCCTCGCTTTGCATCTCGATCACAGCCGGCACGCTGCCCCAGATGTTGGGCTTGCCTTCCGAGGCCCACTGGTCCGCCCACTCGCCCATGGGAGAGGAGGGAGTGATGGGATAGATCGCCACTACCTCGTTGACGCCGTAGGCGCTGTACGCCGTCGCTTCGTTGCCATCAATCGTGACTTTTTCTCGTGGCATTACGTAACTCCTTGGTTGTAGAGGCGGATCTTGTGCTTGTTGCCCCGGGCAGCCACAGAGTGTGCCCCTACTACGACACTCTGTCCCAAACGACACATCAGCATCGTTGCATAGAGCATTCTGGCTACCAGCCCACATGACTGTTGATTCCCTGAACAGCTATGATGGGGCAGGAGTTACGGGTTGGGTGACATTCCCTACCTGATTGGAACTAAACCACTTGCGCCAAATGCCGAATACTTTGCGGGAAATGACTCAGGGGGGCGGGGCGTTCTCCCAATCCGTTCAACCAGGGGCCGCGCTAGACCTTGGAGTGAGTTACTCGGACGGAAGGCATCCCATCGGGCTCATCGATGATTCCCACGTCCTGGAAGATGTTGGGGCTTTCCTTCTTGAGGGCGCGGTAGATTTCCACGGCGAGCAGGCGGATTTCGGTGTCGGCATGAATGCTGCCGCGCAATTCCAAAAAATGCCGCCAAGCGCGGCTATTGCCGGTGACGAAGATCTTGGTCTCGCAGGCGTTGGGGAGAATGGAACGTGCCGCCTGCCGCGCCCACTTGCGGCGGTCGCGCGGCGAGAGCTCGGGATACTTCTGCTGGACGTGCTGCGCTGCCCTCTCTGCAAGGTCGGTGTACGCGGCCCGGAGGTGCTCGATGGTGGTCTGAAACTTGGCACGCAAGGCGTCGCTCTCCTGGAAGAGGGGCGGGACGACGTAGCGCGCTTCGCTCTCATCGACGTAGCGCTGCGAGAGCTGCGAGTAGCCGAACCCGGCGCGATGACGCACCAGTTCGTGGGTGAGCGCGCGGCTGACGCCGGTAATCAGCAGGCACCAGACGGCATGCTCCAAGACGCTCCCGTGCTTGGAGACGAGGATGTTCTCGAGATACTCCTTGTTGCTCTTCCGCCCCTTGCCGAAGGACATGTAGCAGGTGCGCCCGGCGATCTCGCTGACGATCTCCGCCGCCGCCTCGGTGTCGGTGGTGAAAACCAAGCCCTCGTCGGCGAGGAAGCGGTGAACCTCTTCGCTCACGATCTGTTGCCGCCCCACGACGTAAACCTTGGGCTTGGTAATGTAAATGTCGGCCGGAGAGTTGGAGGTTGTGGACATCAGTCCTCAGCGACCGGAGGCTCGCTGCCAGCTTTCAGGAGTTAGCCCAGATGGATGAAGGTTGAAAGATGAAGTCTCTTGAGCTAGAAGGATGGAGGTTGCGCAACCGCCCTCATCATCCTTCATGCTTCAGCCCCTTTTGCGCGCACCGCAAGCCCGTAAGACGGCTCAGCTCTTCGACGCAGCCGGGGCGGACTCGGCCTTCTTGAATCCCGCATACTTGCGCTGGAATCGCTCGACGCGCCCGGCACTGTCGATCAGCTTCTGCTTGCCGGTAAAGAAAGGATGGCAGCGCGAGCAGATTTCCAGATGCAGGATGTCGCTCTTGTAAGTGGAGCGGGTCGTGAACGCGCTGCCGCAGGCGCAGACCACCGTCACTTCGCGATAGTTGGGATGAATCCCCGTCTTCATAGATCTCCTTCAGGCTTGAAGCGCAATTTCCTATTTTAATGGCGGACGGAAAAACTTTCAAGGCGATTCGCAGCCGGTGAACGTCCTCATCTCACTCGTAGCGCCGCACTTCAGGGCGGTCCGTCAACCGACGCATACGTGGCTGATGCCCGGGGCTGCACTGCAATTCAGGACACGGCCCACTTAACGGCTCTCGGCCGGAGCGCTGGACGCCGCGCACCCATGGGCAACTCAGCCCGCCACCGGTATGTCAGAGTTTTTCTGAATTCCGGCAGCGCGCGGATCAGGGCAGATCATTTTGCTTGATACCAGTTGGTCTCTGGGCGGGCTTCCACGATCTCGCGGTCATACTCGATGCGTTTCTTGGGATTCGACAAGACTTCCCATGCTTCCATGATGGATCTGAACCTGGTTCCATCCACTCCCGGCGTCTTGTCGGGATGATAGATTTTGACCTTTTCACGAAAAGCCCTCTTGATCTGGGCCGCAGAAGCATCATGCGAAACGCCTAGAATCTCGTAGTAGGTGTAGGCACGCATGCGCCGTCTTTACCTCCCGGTATTCTTGCGGATCTTGGATTCCGGCCAGAGCCGGAATCAGGCGTGTTTGATCTTTTTCTCTTGAGCCGGTGCCCTCCCTCCGCTGGAAGGGTTGAGTTCATTGTGGAGTCTTGTCGTGAAACTGATCGTCGGCCCAGACGACAAGCCCATAGTGTTGCGATTCGCCGCGTAATGCAACCCTTTTCTGTCGGCGAGTTACCTTCGGGTGCGAAATTTTGGCGTGGCCGAGTCGACGGCCAGCGGCGATGGTCACCCGCGGCCCGCTCCTGGCCCCTCTTACTCGGGTGGTGACGGAACGACGCCGACACTAATACTCGACGGCAATTTCGCGGACCGGTAGACCCTCTGCGTGGCCTTCTGAAAATCGGAGGGGCGCGCTTCGTCAATCTTCACGAATTTCTGGGGATTGCGGTCGGTGAGTGGAAACCACGAGCTTTGGACCTGCACCATGATGCGGTGGCCGCGACGGAAGCTGTGGAAGATATCGGGAAGTTGGAACTCCACCTTGTCCGGCTTGCCGGGTTCGAAAGGCACCGGATTCTCAAAGCTCTTCCGGAATTTCCCGCGGAAGGGCTCGCCGCGCACTAACTGCTGGTAGCCCCCCAGGCGCACCTCGATCTTCTCGGGGTTTAGTTGCTCCCGCCGGTTCGGGTCAGGGTCCGGATAATTCCCGGGGTAAACATCAATCAGCTTGACGACCCAGTCGGAGTCCGTGCCGGTGGTGGAGACAAAGAGCGAGGCGGTGAGCGGCCCGGCAACGGTCAAATCCTCTTCCAACGGCTCCGTCTGATAGACCAGAACGTCGGTGCGCGAAGAAGCGAAGCGCTGATCGCCGGTCATATATTCGTAGGTCATCGAGGTGCTGGTCCAGGAAATATGCGGGACCGGCTTATTCGGGTCGCTGACGTACTCGTCAAAGGCCTCGCCCGAAGAGGTCGGCCGCTGGGTCGCCAGCTTGCCGTCGCCTTCAAAGTAAAAAGTCTTCTTCGCGACGTTCTTGGGTGGCCACGCGTCGAGCTGATGCCACTCGTTGCGCCCCGTCTCAAAGGCGTAGGCGTCGGGGAGTTTTCCCTCCTCTTTGTCTTTCAGAAAGCGCTGGAAGAATTGGAATTCGATTTTCTCGCGGAAGAATTCGCCGGTCTTCTGATTGAAACGCACGTTACCCAATTGGTCGGCGGGGTCGCCATTCCACTGCCCGTGCGACCAGGGACCTTCGACCAGGATGTTTACGTTGCCGGGGTTCTGCTTTCCGACCGCCGCATAAGTGTGGAGCGGCCCATACACGTCTTCGGCATCGAACCAGCCGCCCACCGTCATCACGGCGGCTTTCAGGTTTTTCAGATAGGGGAGCGGGTCGCGGGATTTCCAGAAGTCTGAATAGGTGTCATGGGAAATGAGGTCCTGCCACCACTCGATCTGCCCCTTGAAGAACTTCGTATCGGCGTTGCCGAGGGGGCCCATCCGCAGGAAGAAGTCGTAGCCGTCCGGCGTGTCGAAATCGAATCGCGGACCTTGCACTTCATTTTCCCCCGGCTGCGGGCGCCCGAAATCGGAGAAGAAGCCAAACGCGTGCGCCAGAAAGACGGAGCCGTTGTGCCGGAAATCGTCGCCGATGAACCATTCGGTGACCGGCGCCTGGGGGGAGACCGCCTTCAGCGCCGGATGCCCGCTCAAGGCCGTCATGGTGGCATAGAAACCGGGGTAGGAAGTGCCGGACGTACCCACCCGGCCGTTCTGATTGGGAATTGTCTTGAGCAGGAACTCAATCGTGTCGTAGGCGTCGCTCGCTTCGTCCACCTGATTCCCGGTCTTGTTAGGAATGAACGGGCGGACATGCACGAACTTGCCTTCCGACTTGCCCCGCCCGCGGACGTCGCAGTAGGCGAAGATGTAGCCGTCATGCGCGAAGAATTCCGAAGGGCCCAGCGACCGGCGGTAATTGTCCACCCCATAGGGGCTCACCGTATAAGGAGTGCGCATCATCCAGATGGGGTACTGCTTCGAGCTGTCTTTGGGGGCGTATACCGCCACGAAGAGCTTGACCCCGTCGCGCATCGGCGCCAGGTACTCGTACTTGGTGTAATTCGCCTTGATGTAGTCCCGGAGCTCTTCGGCCTTGCGGCGCTCCTCGTCGGGCTGCCGACACTCCTGGGCAGCAACGGCGGCAACTGAAACAAGAATGATCGTCGGAACTATGAGGCCCAACCGACTGCGCATGTTCATCGTCTCCCATGAATCGAGGATGGCCCGGGATTGACTGACGAGATCGCTGCGGGCGCCGTCAGGATATGTCGGGATGGAGGCCAAGTCAACGCCACCGGGCGGCGGAGCATCGGGGAATCGCGGCTAGTGCCGTTCCAACCTAATTCGCCTATGTACTACACCTACGTTATGCACCCTGAGATCAAAGATTTGGGTTAACCTCACGGACCGGGATTCGCCCAGATAAGTTGGAACGGCACTAGCGGGTAGCCAAGCGGCGGGCTTCCTGCCAGGTATAGACGACGCGGTGAATGACCGTGAGGGTGGAAAGCACGGCGATGACCCAGAGCACCGGCGCCATGCGATCGAAGAAGGCGCCAATGAGGATCAGGACCATGCGCTCGGGGCGTTCAAGGAAGCCGACCTTGCAGGTGGGAATCAGATTCTCGGCGCGGGCACGCGTGTAACTGACCATCACCGAGCCGATCATCACGATCGCCACCAGGGCGACGTACCAGAACCGATTGATGCGGCCGTAGAAGACGAGCAGGCCGATCATCAGACTGAGGTCGGAGTAGCGGTCGAGAACGGAATCGAAGAACCCACCGAACGGGGTGACGCGATTGGAGAGGCGCGCGACGCGCCCATCGAGCATATCGAAGAGCCCCGCCAGGAAGACCATCCCCCCCGCCCAGCGGAAGTAACCGTAGGCGAAGAGATACGCCGCCAGGACGTTCATGAGAAACCCGATGACGGTCAGGGCGTTGGGATTGATGTGGCTGGCGGCGAAGGCGCGCACTATCGCCTTGAGCAGCAGGTTGCAGGCATCGCCGATTTTACGGGTGAGCATAGGATTCGGCTCGCGGCGAAGAAGAATTGCAAGGCAAAAGGTGGCTTTTCGCTACGCCTCGTCGTGGAACGTCTGCAAGGATCGAACTTCAAACTCCCGCGTGCCGTTGGGGGTAGCCACCTTGCAGGTGTCACCGACCTGCTTGCCCATCAGACTGCGGCCAATTGGCGAGGTGGTGGAAATCAGTCCCTTGGTGACATCAGTTTCCTCGCTGGTTACGAGCTTGTATTCGACCTCGGCGTCGCGGTCCAGGTCATAAAGCACAACACGCGAGCCGAAAGCAATACGGTCCTTAGGGATATTGTTCAGATTGACCAGCGATAGATTGGCCAAGCGCTTCTTGAGCTGAACCAGGCGAGCGGCCACTATGTCCTGGCGCTGCTTGGCCATGTGGAATTCGGCGTTCTCGCTCAGGTCGCCTAGGGCACGGGCCCGCTTCAGCTCTTTGGGAAGCTCGTTGCTGAGTTCGTACTCGAGGGTATGAATTTCCTCCTCAAGCTTCTTAATAATGTGCGCGGGCATAGGCGAAAGTCCTGCAGTTCCCAGGTAAGCTGATTATAGGGGAAAGACGAAGGCGACGCAACCACACGCCGGCCGGCCCTCGCGGTCTCGGCAAATCCTCTCCCTGCACAGGGTTAGCAAGATAACTTACGGCGCTGGCGCGCGGAGTTGATTGACTTCGGATGCCTCGTATGCTAGCGTACCGCAATTGTCCAGAAAAGTGAGTGTGGAGCCTGTGAATGGCTTTTAATAAGGCCAAAGCCCTGCAGGAGGCTGATAAGCTCGCAAGCCAGCGCAAGCTCGCTGACGCCATCAAGCACTACCTCCTTATTTTGGAGAAGGACCCCTCCGAGATCAGCATCCTCAACACGGTAGGCGACTTGTATATTCGCGATAACAAGCAGGGCGAAGCCCTGAAGTACTTCAGCCGCTTGGCCGAGGCATACACCAAAGACGGATTTACGCTGAAGGCCATCGCGATGTACAAGAAAATCACTAAGCTCGACCCCGGAACGATCGACCCGATTCTGAAACTCGGGGAACTCTACACCCTCCAGGGACTCAACCGCGAAGCGCGCGAGCAGTACTCCCAGGCGGTGGAGTACTTCAAGAAGAAGAACCTTCCCGACCGCGCCCTCGAAACGTATCGAAAGATCGTCTCGCTCGACCCGGAGAACCGGACTTTCCGGGCGCGGCTGGCGGATATGGCTGAACAACTGGGCCGGAAGGACGAAGCCGCCAAGGCCTATCTTGAGCTCTCGGAGACGGCACTCCGCGCCGGAGATGCTCCCGCAAGCGAAGCCGCGCTCAAGAAATCGCTTCAGCTCTCACCGCAGAGTGCGCAGGCCCAATTGCTTCAGGCCCGCCTGGCCGCCAGTAAGAAAGACTATGCCCGGGTCGAGCAAATCCTCGGGTCCGACGCGAGGCTCAAGGGCAGCGAGGCGGGACGGCATCTCCTTCTGGACACGTACCTGGCGACCCAACGGCTTGACGCAGCCAAGAAACTGGTCGTCGAAGCTTTCCAGTCCAACCCCAAGGACTTTTCACCGCTGGTGACCTACTCTCGGCTCTGCCTGGAAGGCGGCAACGTAGATTCTGCTATCGGGGCGCTCAAAGAAGTCTTGGGACTGATCACTGACAGGGCGCAGGCTGCTCCCATGATGGACGTGCTGCGCCACATCTGGTCTGCCCACCCGGACCATCTGGCCACCATGGAACTCATCCTGGCCGTGACCGAGCAGACTCACGACGAAGCGGCGCTGCCCGAGGTCCTGGGAGCGTTGGGACATGCCTACGCCGAAGGCGGCGACCTAGAGAAAGCCGAGACGGTTTACCAGCGGCTGGCGAAGAACGAGCCCGCCAATGAAGAGTACGGCGCGCTTCTCAAGGGTGTGCAACGGAGGATGGGCAAGGGTGAGGAAGTCCTGGCGAGCCCCGCGCTGGAGAGCCTGGAGCTAGCAGTGCCCGTGGCTGAGGCTCTCCCGGCCGTGGATGAAAAACAGGTCGCGATGGTCAAGGAGGCGCTCGAGAATGGTGATCTCTATTCGCGCTACGGCCTGATTGACAAAGCCCTGGCGGAGCTCGAGAAAGTTCTGGCGAGCTATCCCGAGCAGGTGGATATTCATCGCCGCATCTTCGAAATCTGTCAGAGAACACAGCCGGCCCGCGCCCGCCAGGCGGCTGAGACGCTGGCGCAGATCTATTCGAAGCAGGGCGACCTGAAAAGCGCCGGGGCCTACGAAGGCTTGGCCCAAGGAAAACCCGGGGCGGCGGTGGCTGAGGTTGTCCCCGCTGCTCTTGAGCCTCCTGCTGCTCCACCCTCTGAGCCAGCGCCTGTTGAAATCGATTTTTCCGAGGTTTTTGCGACGCCGATTGAAGAAGCCCCGACGACGGAAGTTGCCCCACAGGAAGTTCCTGTCCCGATGGCGCCCCCTCCGGAGACCCCCGCCGTATCTCCCGCAGCACAGGAAATTGACCTTTCCAGTGACTTCGGCGCTCTGGCGGCGGAACCTCCCGCGGTCGAGGCGGTGCCCGAGGCAGTTCCGGGCTTCACCTTCGATGAATCACGAGTCGAAGTGGAGTTCTATCTTTCCCAGGGATTCGCCGATGAAGCGCGGCGCACCGTCGAAGGACTGGAGGGGAGATTCCCCGGCGATCCGCAGGTTGCCAGCCTCCGCAAGCTGCTGGAGGGTAGAGCCGCAGCTCCCACTCCAGTCGCCGGAGCCGAGGCCCCGCCTGCGGAGTTCGAGTTTCCAGCCGAGGCCGTGGCTGCCGCGCCGGAGGCTCCGTCCCAACCCGCAGAGACTGCGCTCCCTTCGGTTGTGCCGGAAGCCTGGACGGCCGCCCCGCCGCCGCAGATGCCGCCCCCGCCCGCCGTCGAACCTCCACCCGCCGCCGGAGCAGACCTGCTTGGCGATCTCGCGGGGGACCTCGCTGACGGTTTGGCCGGTTTGGGCAACATGGGGCCGCCACCGCCCACTCCGAAGGAAACAAAGCCATCTGCTGCACCCGACGGGGTGGAAGCTTCACCCCTCAGCGGCTGGCTCGATGAACTTGGCGAAGCGGGCCCTGAAGTGTCAGTGCAGGATGATCCGGAAACCCATTACAACCTGGGCGTAGCTTTCCGCGAGATGGGCTTGCTCGATGAAGCCATCGGCGAATTTCAGAAAGTCGTGAAGGGTGTGCAGAAAGGGAGTTATCCACCTAATTTCCTGCAGGCGTGCAGCCTGCTCGCGGTCAGCTTCATGGACAAAGGGATGCCCCAAATCGCGGCCCGGTGGTACACGCGCGCGCTGGAGACCCCCGATCTCAACGAGGAATCGACCCTCGCCCTGGAATACGATCTGGGCGTCGCTTACGAACAGGCCGGCGAAACGCACAACGCCCTGGCGAGGTTCTCTGAAGTCTACAGCCAGAATATCGATTACCGCGATGTCGCCGAGAAGATTCGCACCCTCCAACAAAAGACACACTAGTGCCGTTCCAGCTTATCGAGGCAACGCATCACGTCAGGCTGCCCCCACCGGCAGTTCGACGCGGCTCGGGGCGAGCAGGCGCAGAGATTTGGGACCGCACTAGACTTCTGGCCTGGGCGACGGTCATGCGGTCTCACTCGTAGTCGATTTCCCGAACCCGAACATGAGCCGAGCTTGGACCATCCTGTACATCCTCTTCTGCTTCGAACTCGGAGTGTTTCTGCTGGTTCTACCCTGGGTTTCGCTCTGGACCCACAACTACTTTGTCGCCGAGTTCCCCTGGTTCTCGGCCCTGGCGCTCAATTACTTTACACGCGGGGCCATCTCTGGACTCGGCTTGGCTGACATCTGGCTGGCATTCTACGAACTCTGGCGGCTGATGCGGCAATTCGTCCCAATCCGACCGCGTGCCGAGCGGTAGCGCAGACCTCATGGGTTTCCAGCTCTGTTACATTACCGACCGGAAGGCTCCAGGAGGAGGGGCACTGCTGCCCCGCATCGAAGCTGCGGTGCGCGCCGGCGTCGATCTCATCCAGATTCGCGAGACGGATCTCCCCACACGCGAATTGATCGACATTGTCCGGCCAGGCGTCGAGATGACGCGCGGCAGCTCAACACGCCTCGTTGTCAACGGCCGCCTCGATGTGGCGCTGGGGCTCGGCGCGGCGGGAGTCCATTTGGGGAATCATTCCCTTCCCGCGCCGATTGTGCGCGAAGTCGTTCCGCCGAGTTTTCTGGTGGGCGTCTCCTGCCACTCGCTCGAAGAAGCTCTGGCCGCAGCAACCGCGCCCGCCGACTACATTCTTCTCGGACCCATTTTCGAAACGCCTTCCAAGCTCGCGTACGGCCCTCCGCTCGGATTGGCCAAGCTCCGTGAAGTTTCCGCACAGGTGAGCGTCCCCATTCTGGCGCTGGGCGGCATCACCGTCGATCGGGCCCGAGCATGTCTCAAAGCTGGCGCCACGGGCATCGCTGGCATCTCGATCTTTCAGACCTGCGCCTCCCTCGAACGACGCGTGGCCGAGCTTCGGGCCGCGATACTCCCCGAGAGTCAATAGCCGCCTCCATCGCAGGCGTCTCAGGGTTTTTCCTATTCCCCTTGACAATCTACAGGAACGGACTTACTGTTCCTGTCGAATATCTAGATGAGAGCCATTATGGGTGAATCCACCGACCTATTGCAGGGCACGCTCGATCTGTTGATTCTAAAGTGCCTTACGCTTGAGTCCATGCACGGCTGGGGCATCGCGCAGCGCATCCAGCAGGTCTCTCGCGACGTCCTTCAGGTGCAGCAAGGCTCGCTCTACCCGGCGCTGCATCGTCTGGAGCAGCAGGGTTGGACCAGTGCCGAGTGGGGCATTTCGGAACACAATCGCCGCGCCAAGTACTACCGGCTGACGGCCGCGGGCCGCAAGCAACTCGAGCGCGAGACTTCCGACTGGCTGCGCCTCTCGGCGGCCGTGGCGCAGATTCTCGAAACGGCGTGACTAGATCAGTGACGAGTGACAGGTGACAAGTGACGAGAGAATTTCATCCCGGTCCTCTCCGCTGCGAGAGAGTGGTCCCACAGCGGGGGGGCTGGTTAAGGGAGTAATCCGATGCGATGGCTGGACCAGATGGCGCTGCGTGTGCGTTCGCTCTTCCGCCGCGAGCGAGTTGAGCGCGAGATGGAGGAGGAGCTGCGTTTCCATCTCGAATGCCAGATCGAAGCGAACGTCCAGGCGGGGATGAGCCGCTAGGAGGCGCGCTACGCGGCGTTGCGGCGCTTCGGCGGGGTCGA
>JBEKUI010000021.1:0-27375 GCA_049515175.1 Terriglobia bacterium | reverse complement strand
AATGGCGGAGGGAGAGGGATTCGAACCCCCGGTGGAGTTTCCCCCACAGCGGTTTTCAAGACCGCCGGTTTCAACCGCTCACCCATCCCTCCAGCGACCAGTGTAACACGGCGGGCGGAGGAAGCGCCCCTTCGGCCAAGGGCCTGGTGTCGCGCCTCAGCCACTGACTCGTTCCCAACCCCATGGGAACCGCGCCGAAAGCGGGAACTCGACGTCGTGTCCTTCGGCCGCGGCCCTTTGGAGAACCTGCGCTTCGCAGACCACGCCCAGCTCGCGCAAAAGAGCTTGCAGCGCCGACGCTCCAAATCCCAACCCCTCAAACTCCATCGTGTCACGATTGATATCCTGGATGACCGTTTTCGCCGGGCCGATTACCACTTTGGTGAGCGAACGAAGCCGGCCGGATTCACGTCGGAAGGCCTGAACAACGCTCCCGGGGTCATCCAGCTCGGAGTTGATCGTAATAACCACCGAACTTCACCTGGGGGGGGTATCCCGCCTGACACCGTGGCGTCGGGTTTGCCCCGCAAGAAGTCGAGGGTTTTCCGTCCCGGTGGCGGCATCAAGCCGCCTCTACATCATTGTTCAGCAATCCTCTAGCGGATCTTCCCGCGTGCCGCCACGCGCCAGGAGCCCGTGACCTCGCCCTGCCGAACCAGGAATACTTCTTCGTGCATGTTCACGCACGTGCAGACGTGGTTGGGGACGACGGTCAAAACTTCTCCGACCCGAAATGGGTGGCTGGATTTTGTGATGTCGAGATGGCCATGCTCTTCGTTGAGTTTGATGATGGGAGCGTCGGGAGCCTCCACCACGAGCCCGTACCCGGTTTTCGGACCCGAGCCCAGCAGATCGGAGGAAAACGTTTTGGATCCGGCGTCGATGATCGCCTTCCCCGGCACGGCGGTCGAGACGACGGTGACCACGACGCGGGCGGCGCAGTCTTCCAGCCGGCAGGCTCCCTGGTAGTGCGTGTTGAGATCGTTGTAAACGTAAGTGCCGGGCCGGATTTCGGTCAGCCCGCCGATTTCGCCGGCGAATTCCGCCGAAGGCGTCGAGCCTCCCGAAACGATTTCGACCGGCAGGCGGGCTTCGGCGAACGCAGCGTGCGCCTTCGCCACTTCTCCCGCCACCTGCCGCGCTTCCCTCTGGCGGTCTTCGCGCGGCCCCCAGACGTTTCCGAAGTAGGTCATCAGACCGCGAAACCGCAGGCCGGGCAACGCCTCAATCCGCTTCGCCAGCGCCACGAGGTCGGGGCCGGGGCGCAGGCCGCACCGGTGGAATCCCGCGTCGAACTCGACGAGAACTCCCACCGTCACGCCTTGGGCGCTCGCCGCCTGCGACAACTCCTGCGCGGTGGCCTCGTCGTCGAGCGAGATCAGGATTCGCCGCGCTTTGGCAAGGGCCGCCAGGCGGCGCAACTTCTCCGCCCCGAAGATGGGGAAGGCGACCAGGATGTCGTCGAGCCCGGCACCCGCCATCACTTCCGCTTCCCCCACTTTGGCGGCGGTCAGCCCGACGGCGCCGCGCTCGACCTGCATGCGCGCGAGCTCCGGCGTCTTGTGGGTCTTGATATGCGGACGCAGGCCCACCCCCTGCTCCCGGCACATCTTCGCCATGCGGTCGAGGTTGCGCTCCAGAACATCCAGGTCGATGGCGAGCGCCGGCGTGGACAGTTCATTGACGTGCATCGAATCCTCCACAACCGGGGCACAAGGCTCGGTGCCCCTACTTGCGCCCGCGCGCAGCCTACGAGCGCACGCGCGCCACGCAATCGATCTCGATCTTGATCTTGGGCAACTGACATCCCACCGTCGTGCGCGCCGGCGGATCCTCGGAGAAGAATTGCTTGTAGACTTCATTCATCGCCGCGAAGTCGTTGATATCGGAGAGGAACACGCCCACCCTCACCACATCGCGCAGCGAGCTGCCCGCCGCTTCCAGAATGGCGCGGATGTTCTCCAGCGTGCGGCGCGCTTCCGATTTGATGTCGCCGAATTCCAGCTCGTTGGTCTTCGGATTAACAGCAGCCTGCCCGGCCACGAACACAAAACCGTCGGAAACGATCGCCTGGGAATAGACCCCCCGAGGGAGAGGTGCCTCACTGGTCTGTATCACTTTGCGCATAGTCGCTCCTGAAATAGAGATGGTGTCTTGAATCGGTCCGCGCGCGATGAATCGCGCGGCAGCCCGCTAGAAATCCAGAACTTCGTAGAACTCCACCCACGCTTCCTGAAAATAGGGAATCTGTTTGTCGAGAAGGCGCTGATGGTCGCCGCTGGTTTCGAGCGTCTTGAGCGCCCGTTCGGCGGCCGCCAGGTCGTCGAACTTGGACTCCCATACCAAAGTGTTTCCCGGCTCGCGCGCTGCCAGCGGCGCCATCCGCAAACCCGGCGTGAGCGTGCCCTGGTGCTCCAGGCGCGCGAATTCCTTCTCCAGTTCCATGAATTCCTTCCGCTTGTCCGCTTGAAAACGTTGCACGAAACGCATGATGACTGCCATGACTCCTTTTCCTCCTCTAGGCCAGTTGACCGCCGTCCACAAAAAGCAACACGCCGTTCACGTAATCCGCGTCGCGCGAGGCGAGAAACGCCACCGGCCCGGCGACGTCTTGGGGAACCCCGATGCGCCCGACGGGAATCAAGTGCTCATACTTCTTGATGAATGTCGGGTCCTGAATGAAGGGCTCGGAGAGGCGGGTGCGAATCAGTCCCGGCCCGACGGCGTTGGAGTTGATTCCGTGGTGCCCCAGCTCGCGCGCCAGGGTTTTCGCGAGCAAAAAGATGCCCGCCTTGGAAGCGTTGTAGGCGGCGAGTTCGGCTTCGGCATCCCAACTGTTCGTCGAAGCCATGAAGACCAGCTTGCCGCGCCGCTGCTTGATCATCTGCGGCACGACCGCCCGCGCCGCCAAAAACGCGCCCTTGAGGTTCACGTCGAGCACGTAGTCCCAGTCCTTTTCTTCGGTCTTCTCGAAGGGCAGGCCGCGCACCACCCCCGCCACGTAAACCATCACGTCGATGCGCCGGTGCCGGCGGAGGGTCTGTGCGACCATCCGGTCCACTTGCGCGCGCTTGTTCACGTCGCAGAAGATGGTCTGAGCGCGTCCGCCCTCCGCGCCGATTTCGCGTTCCGTCCGCGCCATCATCGCCCGGTCCACATCGGCGATGACCAGTTGCGCACCCTCCCGCGCCAGGCGGACGGCAATCGCCTTCCCGATGCCTTGCGCACCGCCCACCACCAGTGCCACCTGGCCGTCGAACCGGTGCGGAATGAACGGAGCCTCCTCCGCCGTCGTCATCTTAACCGCCATTCAATGCTCCTTCGTCTATCTTCTCGGGACGCAGCGGCGGATTTACGCCGCCGGACAGCACTAACTTTGCACCTTCCACCCGCTGCCGGGCAAGATGAACTCGCCGCTACCCCGTCAAATCGGACCACCACGAACTTTTTCGCGCAAAAGGAACGGCACCCAGTATAATGGCGCGCTCGGGGCGGGTAAAGAAATTCTGAATCACTCCATGTCCTCCCTCACTGCCAAACCCGAAGAGCATCCGGGGCCGGGCGGGCTGCCGCGGGCGATCGGCTCGCTGGCTTCCACGGCGCTCGTTGTGGGCACGATCATCGGCTCGGGAATCTTCCTGGTCCCCCACAATGTGGCGCTCCACGTCGGTTCGGTTGGGAGCCTCTACCTCGTCTGGATTGTGGGCGGAGTGCTGTCGCTCGCCGGCGCGCTGTCGCTGGCGGAACTGGGCGCTGCCACGCCGGAAGCGGGCGGCATCTACGTCTATCTGCGGCAGGCATACGGCAAGCTGGTGGCCTTTCTCTACGGCTGGGCGATGCTCATGGTCGTTGAAACCGGCGGAATTGCCACCCTCGCCGTCGCCTTCAGCATCTACAGCGGCGCCTTCTTCCCCTTCAATCCCTGGCAACAGAAGTTCATCGCCTGCGGCGTCATCGTCCTGCTCACCAGCGTAAATATCGCCGGGGTCCGCAAGGGCGCCGCGGTGCAGGTCATCTTCATGTTCACCAAGCTCCTGGGCCTGGCGATGATTATCAGCTTCGCAATCTTCTCGCGCGGCGTCACGGCGCTCCCCGCCAGCCAGCCTCTTCCCACTCCGGCGACGACCTGGGGAAGTTTTGGCGTGGCGCTCGTCGGAGTGCTTTGGGCTTATCACGGCTGGCATCATCTTTCCTACGCGGCGGGCGAAGTGAAGGACCCCGCGCGCGTCCTGCCCCGCAGTTTCCTGCTGGGAATGGCGGTGGTCATCATCGTTTATTTCAGCGCCAATTTCGCTTACCTTCGCGTCCTTTCGCTCGGGGCGCTGGCGGACCATCAGCGCGTCGCCGCCAAAGCCATGGAACTGCTGGCCGGGCCGTGGGGCGCGACACTGGTTTCCGGCATGATTCTTTGCTCCATCTTCGGGGCGCTTAACGGCAACATTCTCGGCGGCGCGCGCGTGCTCTACGCCATGGCGCGCGACGGCTCGTTCTTCCCGGCGGTGGGTCGAGTCCACCCGCGCTTTGAAACGCCCGCCGCCGCGCTGGTCCTCCAGGGCGTCTGGGCGATGGTGCTCGCCGTGAGCGGCACCTACGAGCAGCTCTACACTTACGTCATCTTTGCCGCCTGGATTTTCTACTCCGCCTCCACCGCCGCGGTGATTGTCTTGCGCCGCCAGCAGCCGCAGCTCGCGCGCCCCTATCGCGTCTGGGGTTACCCCGTCGTGCCCGTGGCGTTTTCCGTGGCCGCGATTGCCATCGTCTTGAACACGCTGTTCCGCACCCCCCGCGAATCCTTGATCGGCCTCGCTCTGGTCCTCTCCGGCATCCCGGCCTATTTCATCTGGCGCCGATTCGCCAAGTAGCGCCGCGCCGCCGCGGGACATCGTCCACCCTCCGTAACAACGTGCTTTCACCCGTCGGACCGGCCCGCTAGGGGAAATGCAAAATGGCAGTTGGCTTTGCGGCGAAAATCTGCTACTAAAATTAGTATCTCAGGGGCTGTGCAACATTTGATCGAATCGTCCGATAACTACTCGAAGGAGGAGAATCATGCCTGGTCGGGGGAAAGCATCGCATCCGCGGCAAGTCGAGTTGCTCGTGGGAACCCGCAAGGAGGGATTCATCTTTCGCAGTGATCTGCGTCGCAAGACTTGGCGAATCGATGGGCCGTTCTTCACCAGTTGTGAGGTGAACCACCTCGTCCGTGACCCCCGCAACGGCCACATTTTCGCCGCCGCCAACAACGCCTGGTGGGGGAATGAGCTTCACGTCTCGACCAATGGCGGGAAGAAATGGCAGAAGTCGAGCGCCGGGCTGGGATTTGCCGAGGATCGCGGGCTGAAGCTGGCTCGAATATGGAATATCTTCCCGGACTGCGATTCCGGGTCCAACGTGCTGTGGTGCGGTGTGGATCCCGGCGCGCTCTTTCGCAGCGACGACGGCGGCAAGAACTGGGCCGAAGTCCGGTCGCTCACCGAACATCCGACGCGCGGCAAATGGAACCCCGGCGCGGGCGGGATGATGGTGCACACGATTGTTCCTGATCCCGCGAACCCGCAGCGGATTTTCGTCGCCATCTCCGCCGCCGGCTGCTTCCGCTCCGATGACGATGGCCAGACGTGGCAGGCCTTCAACAAGGGCGTGCGCATGGATTTCCAGCCGGAGAAGTTCCCGGAGGTCGGCCAGTGCGTGCATCGCATGACCATGGACCCGGTGAATCCCAACGTTCTCTACCAGCAGAATCACTGCGGCCAATACCGCAGCGACGATGCGGGCGCGACATGGAAAGACGTTTCGCGCGGCCTGCCCTCACGCTTCGGCTTCCCCATCGCCCGGCACCCGCGCGTGTCGGGGACGATCTATGTGGTGCCCGAGATCGACGCCGAGCATCGCTACACCCCGGATGGGGGCTTCGCGGTCTGGCGCTCGCGGAATGGCGGGCGAAAGTGGGAAAAGCTCACACGCGGCTTGCCCCAGAAGAATACCTATTGGCATGTCTTCCGGCACGCGACGGCCAGCGAAGCCTCGCCCGACAGTGACGAGGGCAACATCTACGTGGGGACGTCGAGCGGCGAGCTCCTCATCTCACGCAACAGTGGAAATTCCTGGGAGATGCTGCCCGTTCATCTGCCCTCCATCGTGTCGCTGGAGGCGAGTGTCGTGTAGCGCCGGCCTTCGGGCCGGCATCCCGCAGACGGTGCCGAGCTAAAGCCCGGCGCTACAAAGGCATGGGTCACCTGAAGGCGGGCGCTACGTCAGATTTTCGGGGATCAGGTATTCCACGATGGCCACGTCGTGCCAGCGGCCGTCGATGCGGGTGTGCTTGAGGTGGAGGCCGACTTCCCGCCAGCCCGTCAGGCGGCAGAGGGTTCGCCCCGCCTCGTTGTGAGCGACCAGCCGGCCGATGATCTTGCGGTGCCCGGCGGAGCGCGCCGCCGTTTGCAGCGCGCGCATCAGTTCCCTTCCCACCCCGTGCCGCCGGAAATCGCGCTCGATATAGATGAGGAGTTCCACGACCCCCTCGACGCGCGGGCGGATGTGATAAGGGCTGAGCGACGCCCAACCCAGGATATCGCCCCGCAACTCCGCCACGAGCAGTGGATACGGTCCCGAGTGCTCCTGCACCCAGCGCTCGCGGTCCTCCGCCGTGACCAGAAAATCCTCGAACGACGCCAACCCATCCTGCGTCGCCTGGTGATAGATGCTGGCAATGGCCGCGGCATCGCGCCTTTCGGCAGGGCGAATCTGCAATTGCGGGCGCGGTGTTGGAGATTGTGAATTGGGTACAGGTTCCATGGCAGCCGAATGTGATTCTACCAGCAAGATCGGCGTGAACCAAGCAACTCCTCAGGGGGTGGCGGGCCGGTTCAATGTAGCGACGGCTTTACGCCGTCAATTGGCGAGGTAAACTCACCGCTACCAGGCCGAACTGACCCTCTTTTGACAAAAATCTAACCCTCTCGTGGCGTGCCGCGGCACGACTTGGCGCAAAGTGTTTACACGGCGCAAGACGCTGTGTAACATTGTCGTCTCTCAATGGAGGCCTTTCAGGGCAGGTAAAAGCAATTTGGCGCGCCTACCGCATCGGCGTTGGTTTCTCCTGGCGATTGCCGCTCTCGTCGCGGGCCTCGCTCTCGTTGCCGCAAGGGTCATGGCGGAGGCCCCTTGCGAGCGCGCAAATCCGTCCACGTCGCCGGTGTTTACGCCCGCTCACCCCACCGTGCTCGACGCCATGCGCGAATTCTTCAACGTGCGGCGCGACCCAGTCCAGCCCATCGCCTACACGCACAAGGTTCACCTCGCGAACAGCATGCAGTGCGTGGACTGTCACGTCCAGGTGGAGAAGGGCCCGGTGGCGAGCATTCCCGGCGTGGAAGTCTGCATGACCTGCCATCAGGCGATCGCCACAGAGAAACCGGAGATCAAGAAACTGGCGGCCTACCAGGCGCGCGGCGAAGACATTCCCTGGCAACGCGTTTACGACTATCCGCCTTCGGCGCATGTCAAGTTCAACCACGCGCCGCACATTCGCGCCAGCGTCGAGTGCAAGACCTGCCACGGCGATATGACCCAGCAAACCGTTGCCGTGCGCGCCGTAAATCTGAACATGGGCTTCTGCCTTGACTGCCACAAGCAAAAGAAGGCGTCGGTGGATTGCATTACATGCCACTTTTAGGGGCTGGGGATTGGGGGTTCGGATTTGGGTGCTGAGGTTTTCACTTTTCGCTTTGAGTTTTCGTTTATCGCTTCTTGGGGGTTGATTTTCGTTTTTCGAATTTCCATTTTCCAGTTTCTAGTTTCGCCCTTTGCTGTGCACTGTTCACTATTCACTGTCCACTGCTCTTATGGAACGTCGTGACTTCATCAAAATCTCGGCGATAACCGGCGCGACAGCGGCGCTCGACAGTTGCGGCCAGCCCGACGTGCAGCTCATCCGCTTCATCCCGGAAGAGGAGCTAATGCCGGGCGTCGCCACGTGGAAACCGAGCATTTGCACGCTCTGCCCGGCGGGCTGCGGCACGCTTGTCAAAGTTATGGATGGCGACGCCGAAGTCATTCGCAACGGCACACTCGGCATCATGAAAATGGGCCTTGCGAAAAAGATCGAAGGCAATCCCAAACACCCCATCAGTCAGGGCAAGCTTTGCCCGCGCGGCCAGGCAATGCTGCAAGTCACCTATCACCCCGACCGAATCAAAGGTCCGCTCAAGCGCACCGGCCCGCGCGGCTCCGGCCAATTTCAGGAAATCAGTTGGGACGACGCCATCAAGGAACTCGTTGCAAAGCTTCAGGAGCTTCAGGCCGCGAAGCAGCAAGCCTCGCTGTCCTTCCTCACCAACCCATTGCGCGGCCAGCGCCGGGAGCTGATTGAGCGCTTCCTGAGCACCTATGGAGCTCCGCCTGCAATCGCGTTCGAAGTGTTTGATGAGGCCGTGTTGCGGCGCGCCAACGAATTGAGTTTTGGCCGGCCGCAGGTGCCCACTTACGATTTGGCGCGCGCCAACTACGTCATTGGTTTCGGCGCGGACTTTCTGGGCACGTGGAACTCGCCGGTCGCGCAAGCCGTGGCTTTCGGGAAGATGCGGCAAGGGCGGCCTGGCCAGCGCACGAAATTCGTCATGGTCGAGCCGCGGCTGTCCCAAACCGGCGCGAACGCCGACGAATGGATCCCGGCCCGGCCGGGAAGCGAGGGAATCCTGGCGCTGGGTCTCGCGCACGTGATCATGAAGGAGAAGCTGCACACCGGCGCTGCGGCTGGTCGCGCTGGGTCTCTCATTGAGGGATGGTCGAGCGGCCTAGCCGCCTACAGCCCGCAAGAGATCGCGCCGAGGACTGGAGTGACCGCCGAGGTCATTACTCGCCTGGCGCGGGAACTGGCCGCCCACACGCCGGCCGTTGCCTTAATCGGCGGGGCTCCGCTGGCAACTCCTGACGGCCTCGCGAGGGCACTGGCAGTTAATGCGCTGAACGCTCTTCTGGACAGTGTTGAGAAGCCTGGCGGAGTTCTCTTCACGCCGCAACCGCCGATGGCGCAGCCGAAGCCTGCGACGACTCGCCGCCCGGAAAGCATCGCCGAACGGCTCGGGCTTCTTGCTCCCAAGGACTCGAGGGAAACACCGCCAGTCGCGGCCCTTCTCCTTGATCAGGCAAATCCCGTTTTTGGACTCGGGGACGCGTGGAAAATTCGCGATGCCCTCCAGCGGATTCCGTTCATCGCGAGTTTCGGCAATTTTCTGGACGACACGAGCGTTTTTGCCGATCTGGTTCTGCCGGACCACTCTCCCCTCGAATCGTGGGTCGATAGCACGCCCGAGGCGGGCGCTCAGCACGCCGTCGTGAGTATCGCGGCCCCGGCCGTGCGGCCTTTGCACAATACGCGCGCCATGCTGGACGTGCTCCTTGACGTCGCACACCGGCTGGGCGGTCCGGTGGCTGATGCCCTGCCGTGGAAAACCTACGAGGAAGCGCTCAAGACCGGCGCGAAAGCTCTGCAGGCCCTTCCCGGGTCGCTCGCTGCCAAGGACTCCGACGAGTTCTGGAACAAGCTGCTCGCGCAGGGAGGATGGTGGAGCACAGAAATCCGACCGGCACCGGCCAGACCTCCGGAAACCAGGCAGCGATTCGCCCCGGTGGGAGCAGCCCGGGCAGACCACAAGGAGGACTCTCCGTTTTGCTTTTTGCTCTGCGCCTCACCGTTGCTCTCCGACGGCTCACTGGCACATCTTCCGTGGCTGCAGGAAACGCCCGACCCGCTTTCTACGGCCATGTGGAGTTCCTGGGTGGAGATCAATACGAAGACTGCGGAGCGGCTGGGAATCAAGCAAGGTGACCAGGTCGAGGTGGAGTCACAGCATGGGAAGTTGCAGGCGCCGGCGCTAATCAATCCCGGCATTGCGCCGGATGTGATCGCGATGCCGGTTGGACAGGGCCACACAAACTATACCCGCTACGCGAGCGGGCGAGGAGCGAACCCGATCTCAATTCTCGCACCGATGGTCGTGCCGGAGACGGGTTCCCTCGCCTGGGCGGCGACGCGAGTAAAGATCACGAAAGTGGGCGAAGGCAAGCTGGCGTTGTTTGGAGCGGAACTGCGAGAACATCCGCACGAACACAGGTAAAGCAGAGACACGTATGGAACCGAAACCGCAAAAGAAGTGGGCCATGGTCGTGGACCTCGACCGCTGCACGGGCTGTGAAGCCTGCGTCGTGGCGTGCCACGCCGAGAACAACATTCCAACCGTGGGCGCGAAGGAAGCGGCCATCGGCCGCGCCGTGCACTGGATTCGCGTCGAACGCTACTACGAGGGCGAGTTCCCCGACGTGCGCGCGAAGTTCCGCCCCGTCTTCTGCCAGCAGTGCGACGCGGCGCCCTGCGAGCCCGTCTGCCCGACGTACGCGAGCTATCACACCAGCGAAGGGCTGAACGGCCAGGTCTATAATCGCTGCATTGGGACACGCTACTGCGCGAATGCCTGCCCCTACAACGTCCGCTTCTTCAACTTCTACAATCCGGTGTGGGAGAAGCCGCTCCACCTGCAATTGAACCCGGACGTTTCCGTCCGCGAGGTGGGGGTGATGGAGAAGTGCACGTTCTGCGTACAGCGCATCAAGGCGGCGGAGATCGACGCCCAGGCGGAGAAACGCGAACTCAAGGACGGTGAGATTCAACCGGCCTGCGCGCAGACCTGCGCGCCGCGGGCGCTGGTGTTCGGCGATCTGAACGATCCCGCTAGCGAAGTGGCGCGCCTCGCGAAATCGAATCGCGCGACAAGATTGCTCGAAGAGCTTGGCACACAACCCAAAGTGATCTATCTCGAACGCGAGTCGTGGCATGACGGAGAAAACTCCTAACCAGATTACCGAAGACTTGCTGCGGCCGATCTTCCAGACCTCCTGGAAGTTCTTCGCGGTCGTCGCGTTTCTGGGCGCGTTCGTCGTGGCGGCGTTCGCGGCCTACGCCTATCAGGTGTACACGGGCATCGGCGTGTGGGGCATTCGCCGCCCCGTCTTCTGGGCGTTCGATATCACCAATTTTGTTTTCTGGATCGGCATCAGCCACGCGGGCACGTTGATCTCGGCGATTCTGCGCCTCGCCAACGCCACTTGGCGGCGGCCGGTGACGCGCTGCGCGGAAGTGATTACGGCGTTTGCGCTCTCCATCGGCGCGATGTTCCCCATCATCCACCTGGGGCGGCCATGGCTCGCCTTCTGGCTGATCCCCTACGGTTCGGAGCGCCAAATCTGGCCCAACTTCCGCTCGCCCCTGGCGTGGGATTTCTTCGCCATCAACACCTATCTCATCGGGAGCGTCGTGTTTCTGACCCTGCCCATCATTCCCGACTGGGCGCTGGTGCGCGATAAAGCGGAGGGTTGGCGGAGGAGGGTCTACACGATTCTGGCACTGGGCTGGCGCGGCACGCCGCGGCAATGGGCGCGGCTCGAGTCCGCCATGCACATCATGGCCATCGCCATCATTCCCGTGGCGGTGTCGGTCCACACCATCGTTTCCTGGGATTTCGCTATGGCGCCCGTGCCGATGTGGCACTCCACGATCTTCGGCCCCTATTTCGTGGCGGGGGCGATCTTCAGCGGCATCGCGGGACTGATCATCGCCATGGCGCTGCTGCGCAAGTTTCTGCACCTCGAAGAATACCTGCAGCCGGTGCACTTCGATAATCTCGGCAAGCTGCTGCTCATGATGAGCCTGCTGTGGGTCTATTTCGTCTTCGCCGAGCGCCTGACGGCGTGGTACGGCAACGATCCGGCGGAGATGGTGGTTGTCTGGGCTACGCAGCGCGGCCCCTTCGCGCCGCTTTTCTGGACAATGGTGGTGTGCAATTTTCTGATTCCCTTCCCCATCCTGGCCATCAAGCGGCTGCGAACCATTACCGGCACGGTTGTCGCCTCGCTCGCGGTCGTGATCGGAATGTGGCTCGAGCGCTTCCTGATTATCGTTCCCTCGCTCTCGCACAAGTACCTCCCTTACAGTTGGGGAGATTATCGGCCGACTTGGGTGGAAATCACCATCATGTCGGGAACCTTTGCCGGCATGGCGCTACTCTATGTTCTGTTCTCGAAAGCCGTGCCGATCATTTCGGTGTGGGAGTTGAAAGTTGGAAAGCACGGTGTAGGAAGCAGGGAGTAAGAAACTGTCGACTATGGCTTCCGGGTTCGGCCCGGCCCGCTGAAAGCTGGAAAATCGGAGCTGGGGAAAGAAACGAGAGACAAGTGGTGAATGCGATTTACGGGTTGTACGCAACGCCGGACTCTGCGCAGCAAGCAGTCGATGCGCTGCTCGGGATAGGCATAAAGGATCGCCACATCGCCGTCGCCTCCTCGGAACCATTTGAGAACTACGATTTCACCCGGCGCGAGCAACGGACGAGGATGCCCTGGCTGGCGGTGGCGGGAGGGCTCGCGGGCAGCGCAGTGGCCTGGGCTCTGACTTCTCTGACACAGAAGTCTTATCCGCTTATCACGGGGGGGATGCCGGTGTCCCCTTGGTGGACGAACGGCATCATCATCTACGAACTGACGATGCTCGGTGCAATCCTGACCAGCCTCGCCGCGCTTTTGATCTCCGCGCGTCTGCCCGTTTGGGGAGCTCAGGTTTACGATCGCGCTGTCTCCGACGGCATGATCCTGGTTGGCGTCGTCAACCCGCCGCAGACCTCGCGCATCAAAATAAGCGAAGCGTTGAGCAGCACGGGGGCCTCGTACGTCAGGCAGTCCGGATAGAGGCAGGGATGGACACTGGAAGGCATGGAGGTGGACAATGCACGGACTTCGGGTCGCCGGCGTATCTGCGGCTATCGCTCTCGGTTTGATCCTTCCACTGGGAGTATTAAGGGCAGACAACGATAAGAAGGTGGCTGAGGGCGAGGCGGTCTATAAGAAGAGCTGCAACATGTGCCATTTCCCCGATAAGGCGGACAAGAAAATGGGCCCGGGGCTGAAAGACCTCTTCAAGAACAAAGAGCTTCCGCAGAGTCACCGGCCGGTCTCGGACGCCGTCGTCCGCGAACAAATCGAGAAAGGCAGCAAAGTCATGCCCGCCTTTGCGAAAAAGCTCGAGCCGGCTGAAATCGACAACCTCATGGAATACCTAAAGACGCTGTAAAGAAGTAATTCTCCCGCTGCGGTCGGTGGTTGCGCTCATGAAACGCGAGGCCAAAGGCATAGGAGCCCGCCGACCCCTGCTCCAGCGCCACCTCGGTCTACACCCGTTTGGTGTCAGTCCGCACGCGATCCACGTACTTTCCCGTGGCGACCTCGATCCGCACGATTTCTCCCGGGCGGATGAAGTGCGGCACCATAACTTCCATGCCGTTTTCCAGCGTGGCGTATTTGTAGGTATTGTCCTGCTGCTGGTGGACGGGCTGCGCGGTGGTCGCGACCTTCGTCTCCACTACGGGCGGGAAGACGATGCTAATAGGAGTTCCCTCGTAAAGCTCCACGGGAATCATCATTTCCACTTTCAGGAATCGTTGGGCTGGCCCGATAGATTCGAGTGGGATCGAAACCTGATCGAAAGTGTCCGGGCTCATGAATGTGGCGGAATCCGTGTCGCTGAAGAGGAATTCCATTTCCCGCTTTTCCAGCAGAACGTCATCGAGCCGCTCCTCCGGGCGCCAGCGCAACTCTTTGAAGGAACCCTTCAAGACGTTGCGCAGCTTGGCGTGCACGCTACCGGGCATCTTCCCCTGCCCGAGGTGGTACACGCACTCCTCCACCTTAAATAGCTCTTCGCCGATCTTCAGTACCGCTCCGGGGCGAAGCTGGGATGCGATGATCATGGCTCTCTCACCCCGCGATTAGGAATTTATGATATTGGGTGCGAATCCGGCCCGAGTATAGCACGCGGCGGGCAGCCAGGCAGGCCCCAGGACTGACGTCTCATGTCAGGCCCGGTTTGGTCGATAAGGTGAGTGAAAAGGACAGAACGGTGCTGGCTACAACACCCGAAGGCGATCCCTGCTTATCCCTCGCCATGCGGACCTTAGCTTTGGGCGAGTTGCCACCCTGGAATTCTCCTCTTTGGATCGCTGGTGCTGGCGGTGCTCTTGGTCAAGCCTCGACCGAGCGAGGCAGTTGCAACGAAACACCGCCTGAAAACCGAAGCTGATCTCGTGGAGGGCGAGGACCCGCTTTTCATCTGACAAGGAAAAACGGGCCGGGGCAATACCATCCGTCACTGCCTCTCAATCCGCCCAAGCCAGATAACCCGGCACAATCAGGCCCACGAAGGGAACAATGATCAGGATTCCCCACCAATTGGGCTTTTTGCGAGCCTCCGCAATCGCCATCCAGACCAGAACGAGGATGACAATGTTCACAAACGGCACGAGGAAGAGAATGATCCACCAGAGAGGTTTCTTGGCAATGTTCAACATCAGAATGATGTTGATAACGGGAATCCAGGCCAGCCAGGGATTCTCCGTGTTCGTCTTCTTGGCAATTGTCGACAGAGCGAGTGCCATGTAAACGTACGCGGCCAGACCGATGACGACAAACACGAGGGCAAACGCACCGAGGGCGGCAACCACGGCGGCGTCACCCGACCTGCTTTCTTGCGCCAGAACAGTCCTGGCTGGGATCAGGACCGACGCCAATCCGAACAGCAATAAACCTAGCATTCGAGCCCGCTTGATCATCGAAATTCCCTCCCGTGATTCTGAATTTGACCCGCCAGCGCGCGCAGATGAAGGGCCCGGACAAGTGCGGCAGAGCTTCCAGCGGTTTCAAAGGAAAAGCCTCTTGCGACCACCCAATCGGGGCGCAATGTATTGCAAAGCGCGTCCAGAGTCAAGCGCATAGCGCGTGAGTTGGCCGGATACTCATATTCCCGCCGGCAGGAGTTAGCCACGCCTTCGGAGTCCGAAGAGGAACCAGGCCGCTCCCACGGCGATAGCGCCGAGCGCGACGAGCGAATTCGTCCACGCCTGCCGCGGCAAGCTCAGCATGGCGACGAGGAGCACGGTCCAAGCCAATGCCGCCAGACGAAGAGCACGGGAGATCCGAAATGGTTCCGAAGAACCGTCGAGCTTCACGCGTCCGGGATTGCGGAGCGCTGCAAACAATACCAGCCCATAAGCTGCGTATCCCGCGAGCGTGGCGATACCCGTGATGACCACTTCAACTTTCGCCCAGACGACGAATACGATGGACAGGCAGGTGACGGCCCAGATGGCGTTGGCAGGCACTCGATGTCCGCTCACGCGCGCCAGCCAGCGGGAAGCCGGCAGTTGGTGATCGCGGGCCATGGCCCAGACCATACGCGTAAGCGTCGTGAGATTGGCGAGCGCGCTGGCGAAGATGGACACGAAAACCAGCGCCATCGTTGCATGCGTAACCACGGGCGGAAAATAATGGCTGATGATGGCGAGGAGCGGCGTGGGATTGTTGGCCACAGCATCCAACGAAGGGATGGCCAGCGTGAATCCCACCAGCACCAGGAAGCCCAGGACCACGGAACTGATTTCGGAGAGAACGATGGCGCGCGGGACGTGCAGGCCGGGCGTGTGAGTCTCCTCGGCGACATTGGCGGCGCCTTCAAATCCGGTCAGCGTCCAAGCACTCATTAGCGACGAAAACCCAAAAGCGCTCAAGTAGGCGAATCCTCCCGCCTGACCAGGATGGATGAACAAGAAACCCACGGAATTCGTCCTGCGGATCAGCGCCACGGCCAAGAGGAGCAAGCCGACGAGAACCGTTCCGAAAATCTCCGCCCCCACGGAAACGTTGTTGACGAGACTCACCAGCCGAATGCCGTAGTGATTGAGGAGCGCAATGGCAGCCAGCACCAGCACCGTGGCAATGACTACGTTGCGGTTGGAAGGATTCAGTCCCAGATAGGGCACGAGGTAGCTGGCCAGGGCATAACAGACGCCGGGCATGCCGGTGAGGAATTGGACGATCATCAGCCAGCCTGCCCACCAAGCCAGCCCCTGGCCCGCCAGGTGCCTTGTCCAATTATAGGCGTAGCCGGAGAGTGGAATGGCCGTCGCCAAGCGCGAGAAGACCAGAGCTACGAGCAACTGCCCGGCGCCGACAATCAACCAGGTCCAGATAAACGCCGGCCCGGCGGTGCACAGCCCGGCGCCGTAGTTGGCAAAAAGGCCTGTGGTGACGGAAATAATCGAGAAGCTGAGCGCGAAGCTCGAGAAGTACCCCAGCGACCGTTTCAGATCTTGCCGGTAGCCAAAGCGGGCAAGCGACTGCTCATCGGATAGAGGTTCCGGAATCATGCCCGCAGGACAGCGCCCAGGGAACTCAACTCCCCTGTAGCGCAGGGATCTCGACGATGACGCGGCAAGCTGCGTGGCGGGCCGCGTACTGGACCGATGAGCCCAGGAGGATCTCCCCAATGACGGTCAGGCGGCGGTGCCCCATGACGAGGCAATCGATTCCCCGCTCCTTCGCCACGCCCACGATGGCTTCCCCGGCCCGACGCGCGCGCAGGAGTTCGGTCGCAAGGGGGCGTGAGAACCTCTCTGCGGCATACCGCTCCGCCGCCGCCAGAATTTCTTTCCCCTGCTTGTCGAGCACGGCGTCATCGGCCTCGATGGGCGTGGCCATCGGGATTTCGACCACGTGCAGCGCCATCAACTCCGTGCCCATACCGTTCGCCACCTGGCAGGCCAGCGTCACCAGACTCTCCGCCGATTCCCGGTCCCGCAACGCCACCATCACCTTGGGCTTGGCCATATCATCCTCCGTTTGCTGCCCGAACAGACGCAAGGATATGCGCCGCACTCGGAATTTTCAAGCCGCGCGCTCCTTCTGCGGAGGATTCTGGCCGCCGGAAGGCTCAGGGATTAGCGGAACCGGACACTTGACCCGGGGTGATTGTAGAGCCGGATGAGCGTGTTGATGTCACGCTGGCTGGGCTGTTTCACCAGCGAGCGCCAGAAGAGGGGTATCGGCCCGGGGAGAGGTAATTGGCGGGCCTTCTCCTGCATTTGCCAGAACATGATGTCCTTTTTGCTGTCGCTGTGGCCCTTGATGCCCAGCGCATGGCCGAGTTCGTGGAGCACAATGGCCCGCATCTCATCCTTTGACCAGCGGCGACTCAGGTCAATCCTGATGATGGCCACCCGCCGCGCCGAAAGCGCGCCACCGACGGGCTTGACTTGCACCCAATCCATTTCGTCACCCGCGCGCCCCTCCTCAAGATCCGCCGCTTCCCAGCTCATGCGAATGTCGGCGTCTTGCGGCGTGGCGACTTGTTGCAGCGGGAACAAGGCGCTCCAAACATCAAAGGCCTCGCGCGCGCCTTGCTGCCATTTCATCTCCGGGGCGCTTCCCAGGAATATTTTCACGGGGAGATGGTTCCACTCCTCCCCTTCCGAGTTTCTGGAAATCTGCCAGTAGTAGTCGCCCGCTGAACTCAAGTAGTGGCTCGGCTGCATCGATTCAGGCAGGGGAAGCATTGCCTCAAGAATCTGCATCCGCGCCCGCACGCGCGCCACATCAAATTTGAAGGCCTCCTGACCGGAAGCGACATCGACGAACTTCTTCCAGGCTTCCAGCGCTTGTGTGCGGTCCACCATTTCACTGGCCATGGCCGCGTTGTGGTAGGCCTCGACGTACTGGGGATTCTCCGCCAGGGCCCGGGTGTATGCTGCCACGGCCTCCGGGAAACGCCCCTCGTCAAACAATTGGTTCCCTTCGCGGTAAGCCGCCCGTGCCTTTTCGAGGTCCGCCGAGAGCGCTAGCCCGGCTCCCAGCGCTCCCCAACCCAGCAACGCAAACGCCGCGAGGTTCACAGCACGCCCGACGCCCTTTTTGCAGGTCATGAAACCCTCCCCGGAGTCTCCGTCTTGCCAGTAAAGAAGCCCAGCACCTCGTCGGTCGTCACCAGACGGACACCGGCAGCCACCATCTCTTCTTTGGCTTTCCGTCCGCCTTCATCGGTGATGGCCTGGATGGCGTCCACGACCAAATCCACGGGGAAACTTCGCGCGCGCAGAGCGAGCGCAGAGGCGCACACGCAAAACTCCGTGGCCACACCAAAGACCACGGTGCGGCGCGGGCCGAGGGCGCGCAGGATGGCATCAAAATTAGGATTGGCCGACGTATCGTAAGCTGCTTTCTCGATAACCACTTGCCGGGGCCAATCCTGGGGGGCGACAAAAGCACCAGGGAGGCTGGGCACGATCAGCGGCTCGGGCCACCGCGTCTGGGGAATCCTTTGCTGCCCCGGCGTCCCGATAACGCAATGCGGCGGCCAGATCGCAAATTCCGCATCGTCCGGAGCGTGAGCATCCGCCGAGGAGATCACTGGGATCGCGTGCTCGCGCGCGCAGGCCATCAGCCGCGACAGGTTGGGGATGATGGCTTCTGCGCCCGGAACGTAGAGCTTCCCCTGCGGCAGCATAAAATCGATTTGCGTGTCGACATCGAAGAAGGCCAGGAGTTCGCTCATCAGCGAGCCGTCCTTCAGTCATCCCTTTTCGGTCAGGCGGGACGCACCCCAATACTGCTCGCGGACTTCCTCGAGAAGCCGTTCGAGCGCAGCGCTCTTCTTCACAGGATAGGAGGGAGCATCACTCAATGCGCGATAGGGCGCGGGCAGGCGACCGAGATGCTCAAAGACCCGCGCGCGAATCTCCGCCGACGAGTGGCGCGGTACCGTGCGCCGGCCTGCGACCATCACCGGGCTCAGCAGAGGCTCCGCACCCTCGAAACATTCCCCGGCACGGCTGAGCACGTCCCACTCGTAAGCGCCACCTCGCGAGAACCGGTGGATTTGCTTGCGTCCCGGCCAGTGAACCTTCTCCTCGCTGAATTTCGTTTTGTATTCGACACGGCCCGCGCGCTCGGTCTCCACGAGTTTGTAAACGACGCCCAGCGCCGGGACATCGCGCGAGGTGGCGAGGTCCGTCCCCACTCCGAAGCTATCGATGGGCGCGCCCTGCACGACCAGTTCCCGAATCTTGTATTCGTTCAAGTCGCCGCTGGCGACGATTTTGGTTTCGGTCAGGCCGCGTCGGTCGAGAATGGCGCGGACCTGGCGGCTCTTCTCGAGCAGGTCACCGCTGTCGAGCCGCACGCCGGGGACCGACTGTCCCAATGAGGCCACGATTTCCGCCCCCGCCAGCGAATCGTAGGTATCAATAAGGAGAATTGCTCGGCCGGGAAAGGTCTCAAGCAACGCCTCGAAGCTCGCGCGCTCGGTCGGATAAATTTGCGTCCAGGAATGCGCCGCCGTTCCGGCAAGTGGAATCCCGTAGCGAAAACCGGCCATCACGTTGGAAGTGGCCACGCAGCCGCCCAGGTAGGCTGCGCGCGCGGCCCTCACGCCCGCTTCTGGGCCGTGGGCGCGGCGCGTCCCAAATTCGAGCACGCCCCGGCCTTGCGCGGCGGTCACCACTCGCGCGGCTTTCGAGGCGATCAGCGTTTCAAAGTTAATGACCGAAAGCAAATAGGTCTCGACGATCTGCGCCTCCAGCACCGGCGCAGTCACTTGAAGGATCGGCTCCTCAGCGAAGATTAGCGACCCCTCTTCGACAGCGTGAACGTCGCCGCTGAACCGAAACTCGAGCAGATAATCAAAGAATTGGCTAGAAACCGTTTTGAAGGCCAGTTGCTCGCGGAGGAACGCGACATCCGCCGGCGTGAAGCGCAGGTTCTCCAGATAGTCGAGTGCCGCCTCCTGGCCCGCCGCCACCAGGTAAGTCCGCGTCTTCGGCAAATGCCGGACGAAAAGCTCAAAGGTGGCGCGGCAATCGATGCGGTGCTCGAAATAGGCCGCCGCCATGGTGAGCTCGTAGAGATCCACCAACAAGGCCTGGCTGGGTTGGGATTCTGGAATCATGCTGGAGGCAGTGTCAACCACAGGCGCGGTCTGCCAGGCAGAGATCCAACATGGGAGCGAGCCAAAAAACTCGAGGAAGATCGCATGCCGCCCCTGTCCTGCAAAACTCAGTATGGCCGTGCCCCCAACGTGAGTCAAGACGGCGACGTGGAAAGCAGCTCGAGGAGTTCTGCTTGCTCGCCAGAATTCCCGGCGGGAATGGAAATCAGTTTTCCCCCATTGCCTGGGCGATGACGCTGAGGAGCGGATCAGGAGGCTGATGCTGCCCGGCGGCGTTCAGGACCACGAAGTTGTAGTTCGTCCCCTGTTGAAGTCGAATGTGAAAGGCGCCGTGCGCCACCAGATAGACCGAATTCTTCCTGGCTTCCTTGATCTCCTTCAAGGGGAAATCGAAGGAATGGACACCGTTTGCACTGCGGTACGTGACCATACCACCGCCCACGGTGATCACGCCCTGGCAATAGTCCCTCCCCCCGGAGCCATGGTCGTGGGCGACCGCAAAAGTCGCGGCCGGCATTCCCGACTGCGCCGGCGGGCCAGCAGGATTGACGCCCGGCGAGCTGAGGCCGCCGGGCAGTCCCGCTGCCGCCGTAGAAGTGGGCTGCGAAGGCAAAGCGGCGCTGGACCGCCTTGCCAGTCGGGCTTGAGTCACGTATTGCGCCCTGCCGTCGGTGTAACCGATCTGAATGACGTCACCGGCTTGAAACCGCGCCAAGGTGTCCCGCAATTCCTGAGGGGAGTTGATGGGCTGCCCGTTCACACTTTGGATGGCTTGGCCGCTGCGGAGCCCCGCCTTTTCCGCCGGGTCGCCGGGGACTACATCTTTGATGTACGCACCGCGCCAGCCTGGCGGAGTCTGCGAAGCAACCAGGGTACCCAGAACTCCAGGCTCGGTAGAGGAGCTCGCAGCGACCGGAGGCGTGGCTGACGACAAAGCGCCAGCCTGCGAACCGGCGGCAGCAGGGGGGGGTGCCTGCTCTAGCGTGGCTGCCATCTGGGAGGTCTGGCCAGCGGTCAATTCCACGCTTTCCTCGTGGTCCCGATAACCCGCCAGGGACACACGAACGATGTGCTGCCCGGGCTGGAGCTGGGTCAGCTTCAACCGCCCCGCCTGGCTCGTCGTCCCCATGGGCTCGTCGTCAACGTAAACCTCCGCGCCGCCCGGTGTCACTTCCACCAACAACTCCGGGGAGGCGGCGGGCGGCGGCGGTGAAGGCTTTGCCGGCGGAACAGGTGTTTTGGGAGCGAGAGCGCGTAGCGCTTTGATCAGCTCATCCGTTGCGCCCGCGTCGCGTAATTGACTCTCGGCCTCCGCTGTCACACTGAAAGAAATCCCATACTCGCGCGCCGCCTCCGCCACCTTGGCGGAATCCACGCCGCTTTCGAGAAGGCCGATCACTTCGTTCTTGCTCATGGCCTTCCCGGGTGTAGGGATTGCGAGAGCCCGCACTCCCAAGGCTGTGCAGAGAAGGGCGGCGAGAGCAATCACGCACGCTCCGGAAGGCAGTCTACGAAATGGGCCGTGGCGGGTCACCGCACCGTCACCGATTGGCACAGAGCAGAGTTTATCCGCACACTGACCTGCTTTCAAGGCCATGGGGATGTAAGAAAAACTTCTCGAATAGTACACCGAGGCAATACGCTCGGTTGTTCGGCGGGACGGGCACATAAAACAAACCGTAGGGACTCGTGCAATCGCCGTCTTGATTTGCTATTTGGCCTTGACACCGGCGGCTTCGAAGGCTTTGCGCAAGGAGCCGGGGCCTTGAGCATCGCCGCCAAACATCCCCATCTCCTGGGTCATCAAATGATAGTTCTTGCCTTTGACATTGAAATGAATATGGTTGCTCTTCAGCTGTAGATCCGAAATCTCACTGGTTAAGGCATCAAAGGCGTGGTCTTCGTTGTTGGTGCTGAATTGGATATGGCCGTTACCAATGATCAACCAACCGGCGCACATGCCGCCGCCATAACCGAGGGCACGTCGACCACCTCCGCCGTGCTGGTGCATCACGTAGAAGCGTTTGACGTTGGGATCACTCTGGCCTTCGCCCGTCTGGCCGGTGACGGCACCCATCATCGCTTTGTAGAAATCGGGAGGTGATTGGTTCTCTGGAGGACTCGCGCCGCTCGCCGGCTTGCTGGCAGGTTGTGGCGCAGTCGCGGCTGGTTCCACCGCTGCCGGTTTCGTCGCCACGAGGGTTACGGCGAGCACAGTTGACTGACCGCCAGCCAAGTCCACGCTCCGGCTGAAATCGTCGTAGCCGGAGGAAGACACGCGGACGCTATGCGAGCCGGCGCTGAGCGTGGAGACCTTGAGTTTACCTTCCGGACTTGTCTTCCCCGCTCGCTCCTCATCGATATAGACCTCCGCACCTGGCGGCGTCGTCTCAATCATGAGAACTGGAGGAGCCGGGGCTGGCGCGAGAGTGGAGGATGACGGCGGCGAAGCTGGAGCGCTTTCGGGTTTACTGGCAGGTGCTTGAGCCTCCGGCTTGGGAGCGATTTCGCGCAACGCCTTGATGAGGTCTTCTCGGGCGCCAGCATCGCGCAACTCCGTCACGACTTCGGGGGTCACCTCAAAGGCGATCCCATACGCACGAACCAATTCTTCCACCCGCGTCGAAGAAACACCGTTCTGCAGAAGCTCGATAACTTCGGTCTTAGTCATCGTCTTCCGGGGCTTCTGCGCGAAACTAAATGCGATACTGACAAGCAGGGAAGCAAGAAGAAGCGTGAGGATAGCTTGACGTTTGCGCAAGATCATGGATTCCCCTGCCCTGAGATGGCCTCAAGCCATTTATAGACCGCACTGCGTCAGTCGTCAAGCCAAGCCTACGATGACCTAGGCCCCCCGCCGGAGAATTCAAATAGATTTAGTGGATCGAATCGGCTAGCGATTGAGTTGCTCTTCCGCGGCTTTGGCCCTTTTCGCCTTAGCAATCCTGCTTTTGAGGTCCATATTGGCAGGGTCGAGCGCGAGCCCCTGTTCGAATTCATCGATCGCTTTTTCGTAGTCACCATGGTCAAAATAGAACTCGCCCATCGAAATGGCGGCTTTGACCTTCTTGGTGTCAACCGGAGGGGCAGACCGGGCGGCCTCGGGCGCGCGAGCCGCGGCGGGTTCACCCTGGATGGAGTGAGAAGGCGGTTGGACAAATGCGGGCACAGTCTTCTTGACGCTGCCTTTAGAAACGGCGGATTTGGCGGGCGAATGGGTCTGTCCCGCAGGAGCGCTTTCAAGGTCGGCAGGCGACGGACTGGAAGGCTCCGCCTGTGTCTTTGTGGCGGGCTGCGTCTCCACTGGCTGGGTTGGAGCCACCGAGGTTCCCGCGGCGGGAGCTTGACTCTGAGTGGGTGCGGACTGCGGCCGAGTATGCGGGTTCTGCGGTGGAGGCTGTTCGGCGGGCCTTCGGTCGGTGAAATACCAAGCTCCGCCCCCCAACCCAACAACTAGAATGCCCAGCGCCACCCAGATCCCCCACTGCGTAGTCTTCCTCGGGCGAACCACCGGCACGGGCGCTGGGGCAGGATCCGCCGGGCGCGGCGCCGGAGCCCGTCTTGACGGCATCGGCGTGGCAGGCTCGGGGGCTCGCCGAGGCTCAGGCGCAGAGGTAGAGGGGGGCGTAGCTGCCCGGCCGGACCTGGGTGCCTGCCGCGAGGGCGAAGCCGCGGGCGGGGAGGCGTTGATCGGCTGGTCATAGAAAGACCCCGGAGACACAACCTGGGTAGCGCCCGGATCTCCGCCATTCGCCTCAGCTCGTTCGATTTCTTCAATCAGAGCCTGGGCGTTCGACGGCCTGTTCTCGGGCTTCTTCTCGAGCAGCCTCACCACCACGTTGGCGATGGAATTGGGAATCCGCAGTTCCGGTCGGACAGCGCGCACATTGGGAGCCTGCTGCTGGAGGTGCGCCAGCAGCATCTCCATTGTCGTGTCGGCCTTGAACGGCAGATCTCCAGTGAGCATCTGGTACATGACGATGCCCAGCGAATAGAGGTCGGAGCGACCGTCCAGTTCCTCGCCTCGTTTCCCCATCGCCTGCTCGGGCGACATGTACTGCGGTGTGCCAATCACAATGCCGGTGCCCGTCAGTGTCATCCCGGCGACCGCGCCCCGCCGGCCCTCCTTAAGCTTGGCGATCCCGAAGTCAAGTACCTTGGCTTGCTCACCCTCCGGAGATTGAATGAGCACAATGTTGTCCGGTTTGATGTCGCGATGGATCATGCCCAACCGGTGTGCCGCATCGAGCGCGGCGGCGGTCTGCTTGATGATGGAGCAGACGCGCGGAACGGGCATGGCGCCCTGATCCTGGATCAGCTTGCGCAGGCTTTCACCCTCGATGAACTCCATGACGATGAATGGACGGCCGTCCTCGGCCTCGTCGATGTCGTCCACGCGCACGGCGTTGGGGTGCTGCAATTTGCGGGTGATGACCGCTTCGTGCTTAAAGCGCTTGACAAAGAGCTGGTCATTGATGAGTTCGGGGCTGATGACCTTGATCGCCCGGAGCTCATCGAAGGTGACGTGCAGGGCCTTGTAGACGGAGCCCATCCCGCCCTGACCAATCTTATCCAGGATGCGGTACTTGCCGCGAATCACCGCGCCGGGCGACCATGCGCCGACCTCTACCAGCTGCGTGCCGTCTTGCGGGCAGACCGCGAAATTTGTGGGGTAAGCTCCTTGACAGCTAGGACAGCTTTTCATGCGTTTCCGCGCCGGACCTTTATCGCGCGCAGTATAGCACAAGAGAATTGGGATTCGAGATTGGTGACTCGCGGCGCGAAGTTTCAAGTTTGCGGAGAGTGCGCGTGCCGCAGCGCGCACGTGCTGAATTCCGTGATAGCTCGTTTTCGCAGAAATGCGATGTGGACCGCCCCTTGAAATTGGTGCGGGCAGCTACCGGCCGGTCGGTAGGTCAGCTGCCCATGCCATCAGCTCTTAGCCGTCAGCTCTCAGCCATCAGGCTCTCCAGGTCAGCGTTCACTTCGCTTTCCCCATTCATCGTTCCGCGCTCATCGTTTCCCCCGCCTCGGTCTTCCCCTAACACCCAGTCCCCAACACCCAAATCCCAATTCTTACTCCTTCATCCTTCAGCGTTCATCGTTCACTTTGCTTTCCCCGTTCATCGTTCATCGTTCCCCTTCCCTTTCCCCGTTCATCATTCATCGTTCCGCGCTCATCGTTTCCCCCACCCCGTCACTCGTCACTGTTCTCCCGGCACCTGACACCCGACACCTGACACCTGCTTTTCCCCCTTGCATCCCCCGTCGGGTAGTCGTATACGGGAGTGCTGGCGTTACGGTAACTCGCAGCGGCCGTTATCTCGATGGTACACGGCCCCCGCCGCGCGCCAGGAATCCAGTGGTCCGCACACATGCGGCAGAACGCCCCTCAGCTGACGGGTATGCGCCACCCACCGTTCGTTCAAGTAAGAGCCGCAGACCTCAAGAACGAGGTCTGCGCTACCAGCTTCATTGCGTTCAAGAACCCACGGTCTATGCAAACCGCGAATGAACGGTGGCATTTGTCTTACCCTGGCGAGTGGTGCATACTGTGGGCGCTCTGCAGTGTGAGCGAAGGGGGAAAGCGGTCGGAATCAAACACTCGCGCGCGGGCGATGTGCCGTGGGCATGTTGAAGTCACGAAACCAAGGCATCAAGGTCTTCGTGTGGCGAGCGCTCTCAACAATCATTGAATATGCCCGTTCCATCAGCCGAACTCTGGAGGTTAAAATGTCTAACAGGCCCTCCCGACCATTTGACGATTTACTGACCGTTTCAGTGATGATTGTCCTAGCAGCAAGCGCCATCGGCGTGGCTGCCCGTCTGCGGATCGGGTTTGTCAGCCCCGACCCGGAACTCCCCCGCTGGCTTGGGACCCCAGTATGGAAGACGCCAGGCCTGCTAATGGCCCTCCAAGAGGTCGTCCACCAAGTTAAGCCTGACATCATTTTGGAGACAGGTACCTACAAAGGTGGCGGAACGCTGTTTTTCGCTTCGTTGTTGGATTTGGAAGCACGCGGGGACGTTATCTCTATAGATATTACCGACTGGACACCGAAGCCCCTTCACCCGCGCATAACTTATCTGACAGGTTCGTCAACTTCTCCGGTGGTTGCTGCTCAAATTCGAGGGATGGTTTCTCACGATGCTGTCGTACTCGTTGATCTTGATGCAAGCCATTACAAGGCGGATGTGCTTAGCGAATTACGGTTGTACGCAGACTTGGTGTCCGTAGGTAGCTATTTTATCGTTGAAGACGCTACTACCGGAAGACGCACGTGGTGGTGGGAAGGAGAATTTGGTCCGGGTGAGGCCGCCCGGGAGTTCATATCGGAAAACCGCAATTATGTTCAGGACACGAGTTGGGAAGAACGTTTGGGCAACTCCTATGGCAACCGATATCTGCGCAGAATAAAGTAAGCCCGTTCTGATTTTTGAGGAGCATGACGCAGGGTGGCGCATACATCGCGCTATTTGCGATGTGTGCAAAGGCTCAAACTGCCGGGATTCTTCGCGGCGCTCAGAATGACAATCACGGGGGTGGCGCAGACACCGCTTTGTGATGTCTGCGATTCAGGCAACCCTTTCGCCGATGCCCCGCTGCTGCGCTGCGCCAACCTCTCAAGGAATTCATGCCTCGCGGATCGCAGACATTAAGCAACCCGTCAGCTGACGGGTCTGCGCCACCCGCGCAATCAATCCTAATCGGACAAGCCGCGAAGGTCTCCCGGTCGAGCGCGACATGGTTGTAGCTGGTAGGCACGGTCAGTGTCTTTCTGACCGTGGGTTTTCGTCGATGGGAAAAGCCCACTACCCGCTCCGGCGCAAAATGGCGTATGTGGGTGGGCATGACCAGCGCTAATATAGCACGCTGAAGCGCAGAGCTGCGCTCTGCGCCAGCCAGCGACGGCGAATGAAACTCTAATCAATGCTATGTCTTCTCTTATGACTTGTCACAAATTGGAGGCCCACAGAGGCGATCCAACTTGGCTGGCCATTGGTCTGAGTGACGGGTACAAGGCTGCGGCCCACCATCCCGAGGAACCAGACCGATCCATTTTTGACAAGCGGAGTGCGGAAGCCGATACCGAGTGTTGATTCACGGGTTTTAGGTTCATCGGCAGTCGCTCTGGTGGCAGCCTGATCGTAGAGTTCGAGGTAGAGTTCTGTTTTCTTCTTAAACTGGTGACCGACGATTACGCCTCGTATCCACGAGTTCGGGAAATCTTTATTGGTGAACCAGTATCCAAATTCCCCGGAGATGCGGATGGGGCCGATTCTGGCGTTTGCTTCCAAGGGAATGAGAAGTTGGGGACCCGGCTCCGCAATGTCACGGCGTACGGAGCGGGTGGGGTTGTTCAACAGGAGCTGGGGGTAGATCGACACAGCAAAATTGGACTCCCTCTTACCCGTTTGGTCCGGCGCTGCTGTTTTCGCATGGTGCGAGTAAAAGCGCCACTTAACCCCGAGCAAAGAGTTTCCGAGGCCTGCGGCAACATGGCCGGAGGAGCCCCGCGACTCGTGAATGCTCAGAGGCAGCTCGTACTTGAGCT
>JBEKUI010000020.1:0-27588 GCA_049515175.1 Terriglobia bacterium | reverse complement strand
TGCTCTTGAATTCGTCAGGTCCCCATGCCCACACGTCGATATTCATGCCAGCGAGGCCTAGCTCAACCATCTTCTTACCTTTTTCGAGAGTGGCCTCAACACCATCGGGCGCGGCGATCAGCACGATGTCCGGTCTGATGTCCTGCGCTAAGAGCACCAGCTTGTCGTAATCGGCTTTAGAGAAAAGCTTGGTCGTGGTTTTTATCTCAGCGATGCCGAGTAAGCCGTCCTTAATCCAGGCGAGATCAAGCTCGTGCTCACCCTTTGGCTTGCCCTCACGGGAATATGTAATGAAATCAATCCCCCCTCTGAAGAAGAAACAGTCACGAACATCCTCGAAAAGCCGCCCCAAGGTTCTCACTACGGGCATGACGCCGTGATCGCGAATACCTGCCCTTACGAGCTCATTTAGCTGATACGACCACTCGGTTTCCGCAGGCAGGGGAAAAGGGACTTGGCATCCGCGGCAAACGATCGACTTTTTTACGTCGCCAACAGGGTACCAAAACCTGGATATACAATTGGGACACCGTACATTTGCCCCCTGAAACAGAATCTCATCCCGCGTTAGGTCGGAGACGTCAGACCTGAGATCTGTTACATTTCGCTGTCTCCGAGCCTCGTCCATGCTTTCCAGATAGGATGAATGAAGCTTCTCGACTTCCTTGAAGGTGAGCGATGTTTGGGCAGTTGCAACGTGTTGGGCTGCGAAGACTATTTGCTCGACCAACCAAGACCGAGTACCCTCAGAGTCGGGATCATTTGTAAGGTTTGGAAGTTCCTTTCGCACATTTGAAGCGAGTTTTTCCGTGACGAAGGCGGAGGCTTCTGCTCGCGAGAGCTTTTGCAATAAGGACCGCCAAAACGGATGCTCGAATATGTAAAAGCTGTCTCGCAGAGTCTTTGATAGCCTGAGGATTCCGGCTAGATACCTTCCCTTGTCAGACAAATGAATGTCGAAGCCGCCTCTTGTTTTGATGCTTGAACGAAGGTCAGCCGCAAGCGTGAGGTGAATTTGAGGCGAAAGCAAATACTGAAAAAGCCTCCGCTCCGACGGAATCTCAAAGTGCAAGATTGCGTCCTTGGCGGAGACTTCAAAGGACACCTCATGGTTATACATGACCCGCTGGGATTTGTATCGATTAAAAAGGCCCGCAACAGATGATTTACGCGGAAGGCACCACCAAGGTTCAGCATTGACGTACCTAAGCTCCTGGCTTGGGTTGAAGATACGGAGGTCCACCATCCAGCACTCGTCACTGTCCACTGACACGTCAGCCGGCAACTGGAGTGGCAAATGTATGTCTGTGCCCGCGGCGTATTCCACTTGCCTTATTGGCGCGGGGAATAACCTCGCTCCTTGGGGCTCAACTTCTTGTGTTTGGCCAATTTCATATTTCAGAGAAGCGCAGGGGTAAAGGTTGGAGCGAGCTCGTGTGACAATCTCCATTCCTAGGCGCTCCAGTTCTCCTGCGTCAACGTCATAGGAAATTAGCTTCAAGCCTCTCTGGCTGCTACCGGAGTACACCCTCATTTGAATCAACTTAAGCAATCGTTCGTAAGTTGCCTCGCCTTTCAGCAGGGTGGGTGTTAACCATAGCTGGTTGATGCCCCCATGCACCGGCGAGGTCCTGCCAGAGACAAGACCGTCGTTCCAGTATGCGATAGCGTTCCAGGGGCTGTCCCCATAGAAAATCGGTACGGCGCGTTGCCACGGTTCGCCTGTCGTCCGAGCAAGCGGGGCGTCGGCGCAGACATGGACTTGCCAAGCGAGATTCCGTTCGCTGGTTACCAACTCTAGCAGGTCTTGGTCACTTGAGGATTTCGGCTTGCAACCACGCACGCCATAATCACGAACAGCGAAGAGGTTCCAATGTGTGTAGCCGATATTCCAACGAAAGAAGCGGCTCAGTCCGCGCGTCTGCGCGTCATCGAGGTCAAGAATGCACGGCTGCGGCCGTCTGAAATGTGGAGGATACTTCTCCCGAAGATTGTTTATATATCGCCGAACTGACGCCTGTTCACGCAGGCCCACGCTGTATGAGCGGGAGTCGATTGGAGGCCGCAAATAGTGCCGCTGAATTAAGACCGGCGAATAGCGTTCGTGAAGCTTTTCCAGTGTTGCGGGCTCAATCTCATCGTAGGAATAGAAAACATCTGGGTCGGCCACATCCAGGAGCGCATAATAAGCTTCAGGAATGCTTTTCTCGATCAAGGGCACGATTGGATTGTGCCGACCGCCCCAAGATTCCAGATTAAACTCAAGAATTGCATCGAGAATCCCGTCGATCGACTCCTGGTTAGGGTCGACGAGAAAAGCCACGCGGCGAGGTCTGTGATTCACCGCGATGGGGACCGATACGTCGGGCACGTGTCACAGTATAAACTGCGAATGGCTCGACGACAATCCCAGCTCGGCGGGTGGCGCAGGCATCGCGTTTGTCGCGATGTGTGCGATAGAAAATCCTCAGGGCGGCGCAGCCCCGGCAGGGGCGACAGAATTTAGCCCAAGGCGTGAGCCATGGGTTTGCGAATCCTCCCTCTCCCCCTTTCCCCCCTCCCCCGCGCAGACGGAGGCGGGCTATTTTTTCTCGTGATGGCGATCAGTCCCTGCCGAACTTAGGCGCTTTGGAACTGCCTTGCACTTTGATGGGGATATAAGTGCCCGCGCCTTCTTTCGCCATGATGGAATCCACGGGCTTGAGCAGCCACCGTTTCCATCCCGTCATGGTTTGAGAGACCTTGGCGGTCAGCTTGAGATGGCCATGGAAATCGAGGGCGTCTTGGGCGAGATCGTACTTTCCCGTCAAATCGACCGCAGCTCCCGGTATCTCGAAGGTGAGCTTTCGAAACACGATCACCTGACCGTCGAGCCGGAATCGGCCGGTCATGCGGGAGAAGACTTCGTCGATCTCCTCATTTGTCGGCTGTCCCTGCCCGCGCCGGCTGAGCGTATCAATTTTGTCTTGTATGTTGGGGCGCAGGAACTTGCCGCGCGACACCTGGAACCGTCCGTCCACCACCAGTTTTTCGCGGACCTTCTGGTCGAGCGGCGGAACCTGGACGCGAGCAGCGAGGAAGATCTGACCCTCCATCAGCGGGGGTCCTTTCATAGCCAGGCGGAGGATATCGCGCATATCGCCTCGCGGCATGCTGACGTCCAGATCGATCGTACGCCGAATTTCGCCTTCGTTCTTGATGACGCCCCCGCTGGTCTTCAGCTGGGTGTTGCCCAATATGGCGACGACCGGGTTGAGGACGGTATTGCCGTTCGTGCCATCCACGACCACTTCGAATTGGGTTTCAAGCGGCACGCGGTTCCCCGACCGCCTGAGGTGGAAGTCCGGCACTGAAGCCTGGCCCTTGACGTTAAAGTAATCGAGCGTGCCCTCGAAATCGCCGGTTGATCGGAGAATCCCGGCAATGGCGGAGAACACGCTCAAGTCGGCGTTCTCCAGAATGTAATTTCCCGCAAGGGGTGTATTACTGGGTTCTGCGCTTACCCACGGACCGACCGTCCCCTGACTTTTGACCTCGCCGGGCGGCCGAGGATTACTCAACTCGGCATCGTACTTCATTGCCACCCCAGACCCCGCCGATTCGAGCCGGACGCGGTGCAACTCAAAGTGAAGCGGTTTCTTCTCCCTGTCTTTGGGGAGTATCACCAGCTTGCCATCTTTGATCTCGACTACACCGATGAGGACGGTCGGCCCGGTTATCTGCTGGAACTGCTGCTCGCCGCTGATGTCGAGGTCTGGGCGCTCGCCCTTCGGGGGGATATGAATTTCCATTTCTTCGAGAGAGAGGAAGGGAACGACCTTGGGGGTCTGGAAGACCGTCCCCAGATCGATGTCAAAGCTGAACTTTTTAATCGCGAACATGGGCGGCAGGTCCCGCCGCCCCTTGTGGCGCATGACCAACCCTTCACCCGTGACCTTCGCCAGCGCGCCGCGCCCGCCTGTCAAAAGAAGCAGGAGGGCAGAGATATCCGGCATGCTGACGTGGAGTGAAGTCAGTTCCACTTCGCTGGCGAACCCGGTTCGCAGATAATCCATCGCCTGCTGTCGAATGTAGGGTTCAAATCGGCGCGCCATCAGGGCGGCGGTAATCAGAAGTCCCGCGAGCGCGGCAGCCGCAGACACGCCGATGATGATCAGTAACTTTTTCTGCTTGCGCATGGCTCGAAAGGGTCCCGGATCAGGCACTGGCTTGGCGGCGCGCGGGCCGCTCTATCCCGTGGTGGGGATCGTCAAACCTTACCAGGTAAAGTCGTTTTAGGACCCCGCATCAACCCGGTAGATTCCATCACATTCCGTCCCTCTGGGGCAAGCTTCGGTTCCACAAGCAGTTCTCCAGGGCTAGCGCCGGGCAGAACAAGCGCTCGGGAGCGGGAGCCGGCGTTTGTGTTGATTGGCGCTGCGCGCCGCCGCGGGAAGCTGTTGGCCTCCCCTAGGCGAACCTCGAGGTGGGTCATTTCGCCGGTGTCTGGTCGAGGGCGGCTCGGAACGCTTTGGCGAGTTGCTCGGCGAGCCCCTGGCCCCAGTAATGGAGAAAGATGACGGTCGGGCGCGAGCCGATCATGTGGTGATGAATCGCCACGACCTCGAGCCCGTTCTTTCGAAGAGCTTTCAGGACGGGCGTCACTTCCTTTTCCATCATGGCCACGTCGCCGGCGATCGCGGCGCGCTCATTGGTGCCGACAAACGAAGCCCACGTGTTCAGCCCCATGCGGGCGTTGATCTTCGCTCCCATTTCCCGCAGATCGATGTCATCGCGCCCCACGGTGATCTTGCAAACGGAACCGAGTTTCTCTCCCTCGTGCCCCACGATCTGGGCGATTTTCGCGGTGTCGAGTTCTCCGGGCTGGACGCTCGCTGCGGGCGCGGCGGCACGGGATGTCGAGCCGAAACGTGTCCGATCAAGTCCAAACCCGGCTTCACCATGCGAGCGAGGTCCGAAGCTTTGCCGTGTCCCATGACGTGCATGTAGAAGATGGGCGGCGTCTCGTAAAAGAAATGGCGGGTGGCGCATACATCGCCTTTGTTGTCCGTCGGCTGACGGATGCGATAGAGAATCCTCAGGGCCGTGCAGTCCCGGCAGGGGCGCAAAAATATAGCCCATGGCGTGAGCCATGGGTTGGCGAGACCTCCCTCTCCCCCTAACCCCCTCCCCCGCGCGCGGCCCCGAAGGGGCCGAAGACGAATAGCCGGGGGTGAAACCCCCGGAAACGGTTCGTGCGGAAACATGCTCAATGAACCCTGAAAGGGTTCAACGTCCGCGCTCGGGTTCGACCCTTTCAGGGTCGTGGGGTGAAGAAGCGATGGGCGCGCCTGGTCCGTGCGTTCCACCCTGCAACAGACGGCGCAGGGTTGCACGCACGGCTATTCACGTTGCTCCCCTGCGGGGAGCCGTGGGTGGCAGGGAGAGGGCTGTAGCGGCGGCGTCCTCGCCGCCGAATCGCTCAATCAGGGACGGCGATGAGGACATCGCCGCTACAGAAACCGCCCTGGGCTACCATCTCTCGGCCCTCCGGGCCTCCGCGTTGGGCACGGGCCTGCTCTGGCCTGTTTGCCCGAGGCGCGACTGGGGGCTTGTACGGGTCTCCGCGGCGGCAATCATCCCCTTATACGGGGGCGCACCAGGCGAGGGCTTCTTGCCAAACCGTCCCTTGCTATTCCGCTCGGCGCATGGAAGCATAAGCAAAAGATAGATTCAGAACAGGTCGGGGGCACGCACGGGAGATCACCAGGAGGTTTCGGCATGGTCAAGTCACTCAAGGCGATTGTCCTATTCCTGGCCGTCGTAATCATGATCCTGTTTGGTCTGGTGGGGATTGCAATTGGCGCCCCCAGCATAGCTGATTGGGCCAGCCTATCAGCCCGGTACATTGCTTACTATGGCATCTCGCTGATCGCCGGGGTGGCGCTTCTGGTTTCCAGTGCGCTTTCTCTCCGCAAGACGTGGAGACGCCAGATGACCCTTTGCGGGCTGGCAGCGGCGGCCGTACTGGTCCTCAACCAGTTTCTGGGATTGCAGTTCCAGGCCATCCTCTGCTTCACGCCGAGTTGACATCACCACAATGTGCTCCTAGGTTGGAGCTACCTCGTGCCCGTGGGACTTGCCGCCACTGAATCTCTGCTGGCGCGTTGTCCTTCGGGCGATCCTCCTGTGAAGTAGCCTGAAAATCCGGGCAGACGGGTTCTGCGAGGCATCTCTCGGCCCTCCGGGCCTCGGCATGGGCTGCCGCCTCGCGGTCGGCGCAGTCCTGGCAGGGGCGTCCGTCAGCCGAAGAACGAAAAATCCGGGGATTGGATCGAGGAGGTTTGCACCACTGAAGAAAAGAAAATGCGGAGACCCTTCGCTGGCGCTCAGGGTGACAGCATGAGAACCTTCGCAGACATCAAACCACAATGTTTGCACCACTCGCGGCTGCCGACACCCGCAGCAGGGCGAAGCCACTCTACCTCGGATCGCTGTGGGGCGAGGTGTTTTTCGGTAGCATCGACAGTAATCTGCGGACTCCGGAAGCAACCGCACCGCACTGATCTCCCTCTGACGAACACGCTTTTCAAAAGGGGCGATTCTGAGTCACTCTAGCCTCGGACAAAAGGACTTACTGAAACCCATCTGCACAAGAATCTGTATTCTGCGATTCGACCTATGAAAATCCATAGCACTCCATACACGGTGGACAATGTGTTCATTCCGCCGAGTTGAGCTAAATCTTTGAATTAGCGTCAGATAGGTAAGAGCTAACTCCCTGCATAAAATTAGCTTAGTTTGGAGACATATCTGCTAGCCCATGGCCAGAAACAAGGTAGTCGTGCGCTTTGATATCGATAAATAGACTTATTGTACCAGTCTATACCTTCTGCGGTGCGATCTGATGCGAGATTCGTTCGCGAACTGCGGACGAAATGCACTTGGTGAACTCGTAGTTTGTCAACCATCAAAGTCGGTCATGTCTCACCGCAGAGATGCATGGCTGTAAAGCTAAGAACTCTAAATAAACGGGAGGTGCAGCCTTGATTCAAAGAGCAAAATACATACTCACGGCTTTCCTAGCGGGTGCGTTTCTTCTCGCACCCATGTTCGTTCAACGTTTGAATGGCCAGGTCCTTTACGGGTCGGTTGTGGGAACTGTGACGGACCAGACCGGCGCGGTAGTGCCGGAAGCCGCCGTCACCATTACGAACGTCAACACCGGACAGGCCCGAGAAGGCACGACCGACGACGCCGGCTACTACTCAATTCGGAATGTGCTTGAAGGCACGTACGACCTGAGCGTCAAGAAGACCGGATTTCGCCCCTTCTTGGAGAAGGGTGTCCAGGTCTCCATCAACACAGTCACACGTATAAACCCCGGTCTGCAATTGGGGGCAGTCACCGAGTCCGTCACGGTGGAGGCCAGCGCGGCGGTCCTCCAGACGACGAAATCGGATGTCAGTGTGAACCTGGAATCGCGAGCGATGGAGAACCTGCCGCTCGCCAACTACCGCAGCTATCAGACCCTCATCAATCTGGTTCCAGGCGTCACACCGGGACAGTTTCAGAACGCCATCGCCGATACGCCCGGGCGCTCCTTGTCAAACAACATCAACGGCCAGGAGCGCGGCGCCAACAACACCCGTCTGGACGGTTCGGCCGACATCCTGGTCACGTTGCCTCACCACGCGTTGTACATCGCGCCGGTGGAAAGCATTGAGGAGGTCAACATCTCCACCAACAACTTCGATGCCGAGCAGGGCATGACGGGCGGCGCCGCCATCACCGTGGTGACCAAGGCCGGGACCAACGATTTTCACGGCAGCCTCTTTGTCTTTCACGACAATAGCGCCTTACGGGCCTTCCAGTGGGATGAGAATCGCGCCGGGGAAACGAGAAAGCCCAAAGGCATTCGAAACTTCGACGGGGGCAGCATCGGCGGACCCATCAAGAAGAACAAGCTGTTCTTTTTCGCCGATTGGGAAGGCACCTTCGAGCGGACGAACCGCGCCCTGCTCGAATCCGTCCCGACGGATGACCCGGTGCATAGCGTCCGAAAAGGCGACTTCTCGCAACCGCAATTCCTGGGCGCCCCGATTCTGGACGCCTCGGGTAATACCATCTCGGTGCCCACCACGGAGGGCGGCTCAGTACCACTTCAGGAAGGGATGATCTTCGATCCCTACTCGGGCAACCTGGATGGCACGGGCCGTGCAGTCTTCTCTGACGGAGGAGTGCTTAACGTCATCCCTCAGGCTCGCCTGAACGGCCCCATGATGACGCTGCTGGACTTGGTTCCTCAGCCCAACCAGACTGGGGAAAACAACAACTACTTCGTCTCCGGCACCCAGCGCTTGAACCGCAACAATATCGACGCCAAGGTCAACTGGAACCGGACGGACAAGCACCAGCTCTGGTTCAAGTACAGCACCATGAGGGCGACGTTCACTAGTGGTGGCTTCAGCCTCGGCAAAGCGGGCGGCGAGTGCTTGTGCGATGGTGGCCTCGGTACGACCGCCACCCGCGTGCAGATCGCGGCCATCGGGCAAACCTATACCGTCTCGCCCAACTTCCTGGTTGACGCGACGCTCGGCTGGACCCGATTTGGCCAGGCCGCCCAACCCCCTGACGAGGTAAGCGGCATCAACTTCGGATTGGACGTGCTGGGGATTCCGGGAACCAACGGCCCCGACCCGCGGGAAGCTGGCATGCCCTCTTTTTATATCGGCGGCTATTCAGTCTTGGGCAATCCGGAAAGCTGGAACCCCGCCTTCCGCAACGACCAATCCTATACCTTCAACGCCAACGCAAGCTGGATGAAGGGCACTCACGAGATCCGGTTCGGCTTCGACTATGTCCACCACCTCATGAACCACTTTCAGCCGGAGTTGGGCGGAGGCCCGCGCGGTTCGTTCGATTTCGGTGCTGGCGTTACGGCCTTGAATCCCGGCGCTGTGGAGCTCCAAGGAGATCCTCAGTTCGAGAACGACTGGAACGCCCTGGCAGCGTTTCTGCTGGGTACGCCCGATGGCTCGGCGAAGAGCACCCAGTACATCAAGATGGACAGCTTGGAGGGCCAGTACGCTCTCTACCTCCGCGACCGCTGGCGCGCCACTCCCAAGCTGACCCTCGACCTGGGTCTGCGTTGGGAGCTTTACCCCAACCGGAGGCGCTCCGCCGGCCTGGGCATCGAATCGTATGACCCCACGACCAACGAGGCCTTGATCGGCGGGCGGGGCGACGTCCCCCGAGACAACGGTGTGAAGTATAGCAAGAAGCTCTTTGCTCCTCGTGTCGGTTTCGCCTACCAAGCGACCAAATCCACGGTGATCCGAAGCGGCTACGGCATCACTTACCACGCGCATCCCTGGGGCGCGCAAGCGTTGCGTGGTTGGTTTCCGCTGACGGTTGTCGGGTCGTTCTCGCAGGTCAACGGCTACCAACCCGTCACCACGGACCCCACTTACGTGGCCGATGGTATCCCGAACGAACCGCTGGGCCCCAATGTCGGTATTCCATCGATCCTCGACTTCAACATCAACACGGGCAGGGTTCCGATCCCGAATGCGGCCGAGGACGGCTACCCCGCGGCCAACCAGTTGTTGCACCGCGGCTACATCCAATCGTGGAACTTCATCATCGAGCACAAGCTGCCGGGCGAACTGGTAACCTCGGTTGGATACGTCGGGTCGGCATCTATAAGGGACTTTGCGTTCCGTAACATCAACGCGGGGCAAACACCCGGCCTCGGCAATGAGGGGCAGCCGCTCTTCCCCCAATTCGGACGCACCGCGTCAACCCGGTTGTATGACGGCATGTTGCACAGCAATTACCACTCGCTGCAAGTCAGCCTCAACCGGCGCTTTACGGGCGGCCTGCTTCTCAAGGGCGCATACACCTACTCACGGGCCATCGATATGGCCGATTACTCTGACTGGACCGAAACTCTTTGGCCCGCGCTGAGTGTGTGGAATCGCAACCGCGCCCCGGCGGATTTCAACATCCCCCAGATCTTGCAGTTTGCCTATGTGTACGAGCTCCCCTTCGGCAGCGGCAAGAAGTGGGCCACGAGTGGTGCCAGCAAGACGGTCCTGGGAGGCTGGCAGATCAACGGCATCTTCAGTTCCTTCAAGGGCCGGCAGTACACGCTGAGCGCTGACGACACCTCGTTGAACATGCCGGGCAACACCCAGACCCCGGACCAGGTCAAGCCCACGGTCGAACAGCTGGGCAAAGTCGGTGACGATGGCACCTTCTTCGACACCAGCGCGTTTGCGCCGCTCGCTCCGACTGATGTCCGGTTCGGCACCGTGGGTCGGAACACCATGCGCGCACCCGGTGTAGTGAATATGGACTTCAGCCTGTTCCGCACCTTCAAACTCACGGAGAAGTTCAATCTGCAATTCCGGGCGGAGACGTTCAACTTGACCAACACACCACACTTCAACGCCCCGAACGGAAACGTCAATAGCACGCGCTTCGGGATGGTTACCGGTGTCGTGGGAGACCCGAGGTCATTCCGCTTCGGGTTACGCTTCGGCTTCTAGTCTCGTCTGATCTATCATCCGGGCGCAGTCCGTCACCTGACGGACTGCGCCCGGCCCCGTCGAACCTGCGCAGCTACTTGTTGACACGTCGCGCTTTCAGAGATGACAGCAGGGGGACCTTCGCATACATCGCGGTGTGTGCGATGTGTGCGATAGAAAATCCTCAGGGCAGCGTAGCCCCGGCAGGGACGTCCGTCGGCCGACGGACCAAGAATTCCTGCATTGGATCGAGGAGGTTCGCCCCACTGAAGAAAAGAAAATGCGGAGACCCTTCGTCCGTCAGCCCGTCGGCTGACGGGGACGAAGAATCCCCGCATCGGATGGATGGGACGTACCGCCGGCCTTCAGGCTGGCAGTCGTGAATGGAGTTCAAATGGCGCGCGGACATCAAACCACGATGTTCGCGCCACCCGCCAGCGTTACTTTGTGCGCTTCGCGGTAAAGTCGCGGTCTCCGAACCGTTCGCTATGCACTTTCCCCTTGATGGAATCCCCTTCAACCGTTCCGGTGTATTCCATGACGAACGTGTCGCCGTTCTGAGTTTCCCGCTTGACCGTGAAGCTGAGCTTGTTCCCTGTGACGGTACCCTCAAGGGGCGCGTCCCCACGGCGTCCTGTTATGGTTCCCTTAATGCTCCCGCCGTCCTGCGTGATCGTCATGGTCTGGGTCATGGGACCGTTGCGGCCCTCGGACGTCACTTCCCATGCCCCGGCAACCTTGGCGGGTTCGTCGGCGGCCAAAACCTTGCTCGTTCCCATCAATAACACTCCGCAGGCGAACGCCAACACCAAAGAATACGCGATTCTTTTCATAGAAGCTGCTCCCCCTCCGTAACTGTCCTAGCCGGAATTTGAGATTTCAACTCTGTCCCTACGCAAAACCATATGCCTGCCGCCCTCTCGTGTCAAGTTCATGGGATCGACATCGCCACCCTCGGGGCGCATCGGCCCTTTGGTCCGCGGGTGGCGCAGACATCGCGTCGTGTGCGATGTCTGCGATCTCGTCCCTCGCCGCGCCGCCCCGGCAGGGGCACAAGAATATGACCCACGGCGGATGCCGTGAGACGTGATGCTCACATGGCCCCGCGCATCCTCAGTGCCAGATCCATCGAGTAGGCAGGCGTCTTGAGAACGAGTTTCGCGCCCACGTGCGTGCGGGTTTCCGTATGTTTCACCGCTCCGGTGGCAGGATCGATCCACTCCAGTCGATACGTTCCCGCAGGAATCGTATTCAGGGTTATCTCATCCTGATAGTTGCCCGGCGTGCCCACCCAGAAGCAGCCGTTTGTTAGCTTGCCATGGAAAATATAAAGGGCATACTGTTTGCCGTTCTCGCCCATGGCACTGGCGACGGTGCCGGAGGGTGCAGTGAAATCGGTCAACCGCGACATGTGGACGAAATCGAAGCTGTTCATGAAGTCCCGCAGGACCTTCTTCTGCGGAACGATCCCGGTTTGCGTATCGGCGCCGCCGGCCTCCTGCCCGCGGTAATATTCCCCGTTCAGATTGATGTGACCCGCGCCTCCTCCCACCATGAACTCCCAGGTCTCCAAACGGACGTCGTTTACATCCTTGTACCCATTGCCAATGTCCAGCGCGTTGTACCAGGCCGTTTCCACCACGACGATGGGCTTGTTCCACACGTAGTCGCCGGTGAGCGCTTGCTCAGCGTAAGTAATGTATTCGGTCGGCAACCATTGGTTCCAACTTTCGCTGGAGAGGGTGGGTGACGCGCCACCGCGCACCGTCTGACCCAGTAGGTGCTTCTTCGGCAGCTTGCTTTCCGCGGCGAGGAACGCGTCCTTTAGCGCCACGATCCAGGGGGCCACGTTCGTTCCCTTCGGCGTCCAGAGTTCGGGTTCATCGCAGATATCGAAGATGACGTTGTCGTAGGCGTTGAGTTCCCTGGTGACTTTGGCGACGTAGGCTTTCTGCCGTTCCAGGACGTCGGCGTTGCGCGGGTCGGTGGTCGAGAACAGCCAGAAATCTTTACCTTCGTAGTGGCCCACGTTGGTGACGTTATTGCGTTGGAAGAGCGGCATCATCGGCCAACTGACTTCGTACATCTGGTTGAAGAAAGCGATTTCGACGATGATGTCCTTCTCGTGGGCCAGCGCGACGTAGGCCTTCAGGCGGGAAAAATACTCCGGATTCCATTGGTCGAGATCGAACTTGTAAGACGGTTGTCCCGGTTCCGCGAGATCGGGATGCGCGCCGGTTTGCGTGGATTTCGCCCAGGGAAGTATCTGGCGGCCGGGGAGGGGCCCCAGGGGATTGCCTTTGAGGAACTCATCGGGCGTTTCAAAGTATCCGCCCGGATAGATCCGGGTCAGATTCATGCCGTTGTCTCCCATGTAATTCAGGAACTTGGCGAAGTCAAAGTCCTTGTCGATGATTGCCCCGTAATGGTGATCGGAAGTGATCAGGAGAACGGGCTTGCCTTTGTACTGGAAGTAATGAGGATTGGTAGGACACACGCTGATGGGCTCGGCAAACGCTGCCGTGGAAGTCACGATGAGCAGCAGCGCTGCGCCCAGCAGACCGCCGGCCAGCGCGCCCACCCTGGGGCGCTTTTTCATAGAGTGTGACGTCGCGTTTCGTATACACGTGTTCATGGTTTCCTCGCAGGGATTGATGGATTCCTCCCGAGATTTGTATTTCGGCCGCGCCGACCATCGCGTCAGAGAGCTCACTTTCGTCCTCGCCATTGATATGGCGTGGCGAGGGTCCTCTGGGTCTCCTACTCGCGGCGGACTATTCGAATTGCTTGCGAAAATCCGCGAGTTGCTGTTTCAGGGCGGCGATTTCCTTCTGTAGAGTCGCGACTCCGTCTTCCAAACGCGTGAGGCGTTCCGAGTCGGGGGAGGCTGGCGCTTCTGGTGTAGCTTCAGGTTCCCACGTCTCGACATCGCCCGAAAGCAGGTGAGCGTAGCGCGCTTCTTTCGTCCCCGGCTGCCGGGGGAGCACCTTGACCAGGGGTGGCTGGCGATTCATCAAGTGTTGAAGCGCCGAGTGTACTTCTTCGAGATCGTTGAACTTGTGAAGTCGCTCCCCGCGGCCGCGCAGTTCGCCGGGGGTCTGGGGTCCGCGCAGGAGCATCACGCACAGCACGGCGATTTCAGGTCGGCTGAAGTTGAACGTTTCCTGGAGGCGATGCTCGTACTTGGTCACGCGGCTGTCCGCTCCGCCAGCGGCTCCGGCCAGACCTTTTCCATTGAGGCTGTCGAGAGCCTCCCGCACCGCGTCCTCATCCAGATTCATTACCGGATGGCGATTGGATTTCTGATTGCACGCATTCACCAGCGCATTGAGCGAGAGGGGATAATAATCCGGCGTGGTGCTCTCCTTCTCAACCAGCGCGCCCAGCACCCGGACTTCAATCTCATTCAACAGAATATCCACGTCGCGGAATCATACCCTAAGACGGTGCTGAACGACCAAGCAACTCTGTCATTCTGAGCGCTGCACGGTCAGCCTGCGTCCGGCGTGCGCATCCATCGCGTTGGTCGCGATGTGCGCGATTAGGTGTGGTGCCAGGCTAGCCGCAGGCGCGGCAGCGTCGGTCTGTCGGTTGGGGGGGATTGCCTATGGTGCGATGCGGTTGTCTCGAGGTTATTGGAGGTGCTCGGCCGCACTACTCGCTTTTCAGCTAAAGAATTCCCATGGTTTCCAGGAGGGCCGCCAGGCAGCCGATAGCCAGCAGGCCGCCTCCGAAGATGTGTCGAAGGGCCCGCAAGCGCAGGGTTCCTTCAACGTCCTTCTCACTGCGATTGGAAATCAGGAACATGGGAGCATTGTTGCCCTTCGCGATGACATGCCGGTCGGACTCGTTCTTGGACTCCGGATTCGCCGTGCAGGTCCCGGTGATGTCGTACGAGTGTTCGGTAAGGATGCAATATTCGGTCAAGCGGTAGTCTCCCGGGGAGCGAGCAAAGCCGCCGGCGAGCGGGCCAAGTTTACGCGCCAGAAAGATATCGAACAGGAATCTGAGCGCCGGCATGATGACGGGCCGCGATTCTTTGCGTTCTGACCCCTTGGGAGCGTCGGGAGACAAGTCCGCTCCCTGATAGAGCGCGGTCCTGCTGCCCGCGGCAACCCGCGATACATAGCTTCGTAGCTGCGATTCCGAGGGAGGAAGTCCCGGGCCATCAGCCAGGGGCGCCTCGGTCTCCCAGGCGTGTCCGGGCAGCAAACCCGGCCTTTTGCTGACTTCGCTTTGGCCGGTCTGCTCGAGATCATACTCGGCGCCCTGCGGGTCGACCGGCACTCGACCGGTTTCGTCCTCCAGGCAGAAGCCGACCCACGCCGCGTCCGTCAGATAATGGGACCAGCTACCGGAGCCGCTCCTCATATCACCCGCCCAGCGTTCGATATCCACCTTGTATAAAAGGCAGGGAAGGCGGGTGACGGGGCTGAGCAGGGGTTGCTCTCCCACCGCTTTCCCGCGAATTTGCACCAGCCCCATGGCGATGCTCCGAATCGGCACCAGAGGCGTGTCCGCGACGACGCGGTATTTTCTGAAAATCACGAATCCCTTCAGAAACCAGAAGAGGCCGAGCATCAGCCCGATGGCGGAAAGGGTGCGGTAGTCGAAGATCGCCCTGGCCCGCTTGTCTTCCGGATATTGATGATGGAAATGCAATGCGGGCTGATAGAAAGGCAGGTCAACGGGTATCGCGTAGTCGGCGGTGATCTGCTGGCCGGAGGGGGTTATCTCCACCTTGACGTCTTCGCGCTGGAGCGGGATGTGGTATTTCTGGGCATTGCTGCAAATCGCATCGCGCAACCGTTCGGCCGATTGCTCGTCCCCGCGAGAGGCGCTCCCGCGGACCTCCAGGTCGGTTTTGAAGTAAGAATCCAGGAAATACAGCGGGAAAACTTTTATGCCGGTATATACAACTACCGCCGCGACCAGCAGGCCCAGAACCGTCTTCCAGGAATTGCTATGACGCTCGCCGCCGCGCCTCATTGGCTTCTCCCTGTCCAATGCTCGAGATTGCAGCCCGCTATCCCCCCGAGTATAAGTCAGATGTCTCTTCTCCAGTAGTCAACGTAAGGCCTTCGCCGATGGAGCGCGGTGTTTGGCGCAGCGCGACGGGCGCGCGCGGCGAGATTGCGCGGGGCGGGGGCTAATGTGTTGCGGTCGGTCCCTTTCGATTTTCCAGCGTCGCTGGGATAAGGTATTGTGCTGATTCGTAGGTGAACCAATGTATCTCGTGAGGGCTCTGTTTGTTTGGTTGGTGATGATGGGTGTCGAATTCACGCATGGCGCCCTGCGAACGATCTTTCTATCACCCAGGCTGGGAGATTTCCGGGCGCGACAGGTCAGCGTCTTTACCGGCTCGCTCCTCGTCGTACTTGTCGCATGCCTGTTCATTCCATGGGTCCGCGCACAGAGCACGAAGTCGCGGATCATTGTGGGTGTTTTCTGGCTCGGCCTCACCTTGTGCTTTGAGTTGAGTTTGGGGAGGTTCGTTTTCAATCGCTCGTGGGCGAGCCTGGCTGCGGACTTCAATATCCTGGAGGGCGGCTTGTTTCCAATCGGTCTAATCGTGCTTGCCCTTTCACCTCTCATCGCCGCGAAGATGCGCCGTCTTTAGGGCCAAAAAGAATTCATAAGCGGGGCGCGCCCTTTTGCGGTCGTGACGAAAACTGAATCAAAAGCCGTGTGCGTGGATTTGAATCTTGCTGTCGGCGAGTGGGTACTGCCTGGTGTGCCTCGTTTCCTGGCACCTTACGACTCAATGTCGATCACCAGCAGCGTCAGGTCGTCCCCCTGAGGTCGTCCGGAATTCGCACCGCTCCAGGTGGCGAGGTGGCGGAGCAGGTCTTCGGCGAAGCCGTCGGGCGCGGACTTCGACCCCTTGGCGAGAAACTCTTTCAGTCGTTCTCCCCCGAACAATTCGTCCGCCCGGCTCGAGGCTTCCGTGATGCCGTCCGTGTACATCAGGATGCGGTCGCCGGGGCAGAGCTTGAGCCCGGCGTGTGAATAAATCGCCGTGGCGCGAAAGCCGAGAAGCGGGCCATTGACCTCACATTCTTCGACCCTCCCGGTCGCTGCACGGCGCAGCAGCAGCGGCGGATGCCCCGCGCCCGCATACAGGGCGGTGCTGCCTTCGAGATCGAGAAACAGGTAGCTCGCGGTGATGAACTGGCCTTCGCCTTGCCGGCAGAAGATCCGGTTCAATTCGGACAGCAAAGTGGCCGGGTCGCCGGCATGGTCTGCTTGGGCCGCGAATGCCACTTTGATCATGGAAGCGACCAGCGCCGCGGGCACGCCGTGGCCGATAGTGTCGGCGACGAGGATGCCCAGCCGACGGTCATCAACAACCAGAAAATCGTAGAAGTCGCCCGCCACGGCGGCCATGGGGACGTACCGCACGGCGACGCGCAGGCCCGCTACAGCGGGGACCTGTTGCGGCAGGATGGAAGTCTGAATCTTGCGCGCCGCGGCCATCTCGCGCGCGACCGCCACCAACTCCTGCTGACTGGCGAAGAATCGCCGCGCGGCGACGTACCCGAGCGAAACCGTGAAAGCCAGGAAGCCCAGGGGTTCGGGCCGCCACTGCCAGGGGACGAGTTGAGCGCTCACCAGGCGTTCATTGATCACCGTGAGCACGGAAACTCCGGTTCCGGCGGCGAGCACGCGCGTCTCCGGGCGGTCGAAAATCGTCAGGCGCAGACGCCGAGAGAACAGCCCGTAGAAGAACGTGGCGGGCGCGATGATGAGCAGGAAGTTGGCCGGGTCGGGGGCTCTGCCGGGTGAGTGGGATGCCAGATCGATGCTGATTGCGGCGACTGCATACGCGCCGAAAAACCAGAACTGCCAGCGGATCAGACGTTGCCAGGACAAGTTCACGGTCTGGTAGAAAAACATCACAGCGGGTATCAAGATCACGTCGCTGATGATCGTCTGTGAGAAGTCCCCGAAGGATGGCGGCAGACCGAACAAGATTTGGATCGAGGGCATACGGGCGAGCAAACGAAGGCCATAGAGCGTCGAGAGAAGACCGAAGGAGAGCAAGTGCCCACCGCCCCGCCGGTAGATCGTCGCGAGGGTCAGCGCCCCGACGCCGGCCACCGCAAAGACTACGCCAAGAAGGACGTTGAGGGCGTCGGCGCGAAGAAGCCTCCGCAGCTGCTCGACGGCTGCCTCGTGGGCAAGGACCTGGAGGAGGATACCGAAGGAGAGCGCGAACATGACGGCGCCTTTCCGCGAGGGGCGGGGGTTCGCGGGACATGGCCAAGCGAGGAGTCGTTCCCTCTGTCCCGGCCAAGCACCTTTCAAATGCGGCGGTTATTAAAGCACCGTTCGGAGGGAGATGAAAGGAGAAGGGGATCCGCCCGGCCCAGTGTATGATACGTGGGCCAAGAAGGGACTTCTGGCGCCTGCACAACCAGCCGGGAGCTTTGTGAGCGCTGTTGATCAGCCGCGTGATCGCTTGCCCGCAGAGAATCAGAACGCATCTAGGACCACCCCGCCCGTGGGGCGACGGTATATGCCGCTCGACGCCGCCCGCGGCTTCGTGATGATCTACTTGTGCACGGAGGGCTTCGGACTCTCGAAGTTGCAGGGCGGGGCGGGGGCGGCGCGCGTCGCCTCCTGGTTCGATCACGTACGCTGGGACGGCTTCGTGCCCTGGGAACTGGTGATGCCGTCGTTCGTGTTTATGATCGGCGCCGCGCTGCCCTTCGCCTTGGCTCGACGCGAGCGCGAGGGAGAGCCGTTCTCGCGCACCTTACGCCACGCCTTGCGCCGCACGCTCATCCTGATCCTTTTCGGTCAGATGCTCTGGTCGCTCTACGCCGGGCGCTACCGCTTCGATCCGATTGAGACGCTCACGCAGCTCGCGCTCTCCTATCTCGGATGCCTGCTGATTCTGCAACTCCGCTTTCGCTGGCAGGTGGTGGCCGCGGCGGCACTGATGGCGCTCAATTGGGGACTGTACGCGGCGTTTCCCGGTCCGCAGGGAGCGTTCGATCCCACGGCCGCGGTGGGAATCCGGATCGACCGCGCGCTCTTCGGCCTCGACCACAGTTACGACTGGCAGGTCATCAACTTCCTGGGCAGCACCGTGACCGTGCTCTTCGGCGCGTGGACGGCCACTCTGTTGCGCAGCGGCCGCCCGCAGAAAGAGAAGCTCACGATTCTTGCCGGCGCGGCGGCGGCGTCGCTCCTGGCGGGCCTCGCCCTCTCGCCGTTCATCCCTATCATTCACAAGTGCTGGACGGCTTCCTACACCTTCATCCACACCGCCTGCGTGCTGGCGATGATTCTCTTCTTCGTCGTGGTGTTCGGCGCGGAGCGGCGCGAGAAGTACGCCCTTCCCTTCGTGGTGGTGGGCATGAATTCGATTTTCATTTACCTCGTCAGCAACTCGCTCTCCGGAGGATGGCTGGACCCCACGCTCGCCGTCTTCACCGGCAAGTTCTGGTTTCTGGGAATGGCCGGCCCGGTCGTGCAGGCCTGGGCGGTATTTCTCGCCATGTGGGGTCTCTGCTACTGGCTTTACCGCCGGAGAATCTTTCTCAAATTATGATCCGAGGAGGAGCGCAACGATGAAACGCAGAATCGTGTGGGGGATGGCAGCGGCGTCATTGATTCTTCTCGGCTCAATCCCGCTGGCCGCCGCAGCTCCGAAAGTACCGAAAACCGAGAAGATCATTCAGGACCTGGAAGCGCGCCGCTTCAAAGCGATCGTCGATGTGGACCTTACCGCGCTTGACGCGCTACTCGCCCCCGACATGAGCTACTCGCATTCCAGCGGCTTGACGCAGACGAAGACGGAGTTCATCGACGCCCTCCGTCGCGGCGAGATGAAGTACCTCGAGATCAAGCCGGAGGGTCTGAAAGTGCGGACCTATGGGAACACCGCTGTGGTCACCGGCCGCGGCGAGTTCAAAACCCGGACCAAGGGCCAGGAGTCGGCGGTGGAACTGCGCTTCCTTGACGTTTACGTGAAGCGCCAGGGCCGCTGGCAAATGGTCGCCTGGCAGTCTTGCCGCCTGGCGCAGTAGCTGCCCCCTGGAGAGTCGTGCAGGGACCTTGGCGAAGCTCTCGGAAGGTTGCCGTCCGGCCGCGGCGCTGCGCCGCCAAGATGACGCTTGTGAAGGGGACGCGGAAGCGGGAAAATCGGCCCAGCAGTCGCACCGATTCCATAGTGGCTTGATGGGGGTGGGTCATGGTGTCTACGGGCGAGGAGAAGAGGAAACGTCCGGGCCAGCTTAAGGCCACCGCAGCCAAGAAGTTCCTGGCCCAGTACAAGGAGGCGTGGGAAACGCGCGACGCTGACCTCGCCGCTTCGCTCTTCACCCGCGACGCGCATTACTGGGAGAACCCCTTTGGAGATGCCATCGTCGGCCGCGAGGCGATCCGCTCCTACTGGCAGGCGGCCACCGACACTCAGGACGACATCCACTTCAAAATAGGGAATTCGTTCCACCATAAATACACGCTGGTGGCGGAGTGGACCTGCAACTACCGGTACCGCCCCAGCAATGAGCGACGTGAGCTGGCGGGCATGATGTTCGCGGATTTCTATGGTGAGCAGGTCCGTACTTTTCGCGAATACTGGTTGCGAAGGACGGTGTAAGAAGAATGCGGGAGTAGGGATAGCGAGTAGGGACTAAAGGCAAAGGACGAAGGACGAAGTACAAAGTACAAAGTACAAAGTACAAAGGCCGGAACCAGAGAGGGATCGTTAGCATCTACCTATGCGTTACAAACCCCAAAATCCGGCCCCCAACTCCTTCTTTAGTTCCTGAATCGTAGTTCCTGATTTTCTCCTTCCGGCTCCCGACTCGCTGCCCCTTCGTTTCCTATTCCCTTTCCTCCGCGCCGACCGAAGGATTTTTTCCTTGGGGCAGGGGATTTCCCCAGAAATCACGATCGCCATTTTCCGCGATGGCGACCCCCGCTCGAATGCAGGGTGAGTCGTCCTTCAGTTTGTAGCCTTCGAGAGAGTCGAATCCGTTCGTCCCGCTGCCGGGATTGCTCAGCTGAGGATCAGCAGTCTTGGCGCTCGGATCGTTGGGCGGATTTTCGTGCCGTCCGAAGTAGACGTTATTCTCAAACTTGATGTTTCTGCTTTCCGCGAATCCGGGTGCGGTTTCGTAGGACCCGTTCCAGTTGCGGCTGGTCCCGTGGCTATAGCGGGCGGTGCCGGCCACGTAGAAGATGTTATTGGCAACGTACACGCCGTCCGCCCAGCCGTGGTAATCGGTAAACAGGAACAGCGGCAGCTCCATGCCACTTTTGATGAAAAAGACGTTGTTGTAAATGCGCGCGTCCTTGATGGGGCCGGTGAGGTGGAAGGTTCGAGCGGCATCGTTCTGGCTGATGTTGTAGCGGGCGATGGTCCGCCGGTTCCCAACACTGGCGGGCATTTTCCAGTCGCCGTCGTCGCAAATCAGCAGGAAGCCGCCGTCGTTATCGTGGGTGTAGTTGTACTGGAAAATCGTGTTGTCGCAGTTTCCGTCGGAGTCGAACGCCTGGCCGTCGCGCGTCCCTGCGACACCGCTGACTTCGTTGAACTGGAAAACCGAGTTGTCGCAACTCCACGGCCACATTCCCGCCGAATAGTCGGGCGCGCGTCGATTGGCGCCGTCGAGCCGATTGTGCTCGACCAGAACGCCATCGCAGCCAAAGGGCTTGATCCCGTCACCGCCGATGTCTTCCAGCACATTGCTCCGAACGACGACTTTCAGACTCGGAAACCAGTCGCTACGCTCCGAATGCTCGCTGTAACCGCAAATCCCGTTGCGGTCCGTGCGGAGAAGGTGACACTGCTCGATCACGAGCCCATTGAAACGGCTGCGAGTCTTCTTGCCGCCGTTTTCCCAAAGAATGCCATGCCCCTCGGCGTGGCCTTTACGCACCATGCCGTTCACGTCGTGGATAAACAGGTTCTTCAGTTGAATGTGGTGCATCTCGCCGAAATCCCATGCCGCCACGCGCACGCCGTAACGAAATCCTCGCTGCACCCAGCCCTGGTTGGTCAACTCGAGATTGTTCACCTCCCAGTATTCCTGGTTCTCCAGCAACAGCGCTTCGTGGAACCGTCCTCCGGCATCGATGCGAGGCTTCTCGCCTTCACCATACCGGTCAATGATGATGGGCGCGCCTTCTTTCCCCGAACCCCACGGAGCAAGCTGGCCCGAAAATCGGCTGCCGGCTTTGAGCAGAATCTTGTCACCGGCGGCAAAAAGCACACCGTTGGCGCGGTCGAGAGTTTTCCAGGCATTTTCCGGAGTCGTGCCGTCACGCTGGTCGTCTCCGCGGGCGCTGTCCACGTAGTAGGTCGTGTTGCCCGGCGAGTGCGTAAGATTCCTTGCCGCCTTCCGGTCGGGACCTTTTCCCTTGATAAAGGCATTGATCCCCATCAGCAGCCCAATGCACACAACGAGGCCTAGCAGAATGTAATAGCGTGGTCGCATATTCACAACCTTTGGGAGGGTTCGGGTCTTGCCCTCTTATAAGTCAGCGGCACGGCAGAGTCAAGCGGTGAGAATGAACTAGGAATTCGGACGAAAAGGCTAAATGAAGAGATGCTAAGAACTGAAAACTGATAACTGAGAACTGAATCCTGCAAAATCATCAATCGCCCGAACTGTGCGACGCGGTGTGATACCATAAGTATGTTCACTTCTTTCTCAGGGCGGTGACGACATGCTAATCAAAATACCCAGGGGCTGGGAGATTCCCGAGCGTTTGGTGACGCCGGAAGACGTCTACCTGAACCGGCGCAAGTTTCTGGCGCGTGCCGGGGCGGGTGCGCTGGCAGGCATCGGAAGTCTTATCCTCCCCGGCGGCTCGCCGCTGCTCGGAGCGACCGAAACGTATCAGCCACTCAATCTGCCTCCGCTCACCGCGCCGCGCAATCCCGAATACAAGACCGACCGGCCCATCAGCTCCGAGCGCGCGGGGACAGGTTTCAACAACTACTACGAATTCACGCAGGCCAAAGACCAAGTCTGGCGCGTGGCGCGCGAGTTCGTGCCCCGGCCCTGGCAGATCGAATTCAAGGGGCAGATCGAAAAGCCCTTCAAGATCGACGTCGACGAGCTCATCAAAAAGATGACCCTCGAGGAGCGCGTCTATCGCCACCGCTGCGTCGAACGCTGGGTGGTCATCATCCCCTGGGTCGGCTTTCCCACGAAGAAACTTGTCGAGTTCGCCAAGCCGACCTCCAAAGCGCGCTTCCTCCGCATGATGAGCTTCTTCCGCCCCGCGCAAGCACCCGGCCAGCGCGGCCAGAGCCCGGACTGGGACGCCCTGTGGCCCTACCACGAAGGCTTGACGATGGAAGAAGCTACCAACGAACTGGCCTTCATGGTCGTGGGCGTGTACGGCAAGATCCTGCCCAACCAGAATGGCGCGCCGATTCGCAGCCACACGCCGTGGAAGTACGGTTACAAGAGCATCAAGGCCATCACGCGTTTTGAGTTTGTGGAGAAGCAGCCACCGACCTTTTGGAATCAGGCTGTGCCCAGCGAGTACGATTTCGAAGCCAACATCAATCCCAACAAGCCCCATCCGCGCTGGTCGCAGGCGCACGAACAGATCGTCGAAACCGGCGAGGTCGTTCCCACCCGGCTCTACAACGGCTACGAGAAATACGTCGCGAGCCTCTACAAGTAGCGGCGGCTTGACGCCGCCACGCCGCTTGCTTTTTCCTTCCGCCTGGATTAGCTTGAACTCAGGAAGAGGACCTATCCTGGAACGACTCGCCCCGCCCTCGCAGAGAGAGGTCGAGCCATGAACATCATTCTGCTGGAAGTTGTTGGGGTCCTGCTCGCCTGGGCCGTCGCGGCCTACACCATCTGGAAGTGGGGGCCGGGATTGCGGAAGCGTTCTGTCGGCTGCCCGGAAAAAGCGCGGAGAGCCACTGTTCTGGCAGAGCAACGAGAAGCTGAATTCGGCTGCCTGCGCGTCGTGGACGTCCACCGCTGTTCGCTGATCGCCTCCGCGCCACTCGCTTGCGACAAAGCTTGCTTGCCGCGGCTGTGAAGTAACGCAGTCTTCCGCGGCAATCCCCGACTCCATGCAAGTCTCTTGGTACCGGCCTGTGACTTCTGGCTGCCGACTGCCAACTGCCGACTGCCAACTGCTTCACCAATTCAAACGCACCGAAAACTGAATCTGCCGCGAATTCTGCGCCGAGCTAATCCGCCCGAAGTTCGAGGTGGCGAAAATCAGCCCCGGTCGGTCGAAGTTGGGGTGATTGCTGAGATTGAAGAAGTCGGCACGGAGTACCACGCCGATTCGTTCGCGGAATTGCACGCGCCGCTCGAGGCTGGTGTCCCAGACCTTGTAGTCCGGTCCAGTGATGACGTTGCGACCCTCGTTGCCGGGAATGCTGAAGGCTCCCTGTTCATCGTAGTAAACCGGCGGGCTTTGAAACGCCTCGGTATTGAACCATTGTTCTGGACTGCGCTGGTTTCCGGGAAAATTAGGTCTGGCGATGAGGTCCGGGCGGTCGGTGCCGTTGGACTGCGTGCCGCTCAGCGCGGAGGACAGAATCGCCGTCATCGGCTGCCCGGTCTGTACAGTGAGAATATTGGCAAGCTGCCACCCGCCCAACGCTTTCGCCCCCAGGCCGTCGGTCATCCATCGCCGGCCGCGGCCGAAAGGAAGTTCCCAGGTGCTGGAGAGCACGAAGCGCTGGCGGACGTCGAAGTCGGACAGCCCACGCTCGGCGCGCAGATTGTAGTTGTCCTGCGGTTGATTGGTCCCGTTCAGGCCGGAAGCGGTGTCGATCGATTTGCCGAGCGTGTAGCCCGCGACGAAAGAAACCCCGCGCGCCGCCCGCCGTTCCAGGCGAACGATCAGGGCGTTGTAATTCGAGTTGACGTCGGTGGCGCGGACGAACTGATTCGAGCCGGGCTGGGGATGGTAGCCGCGTCGTTCGTTGGGCAAATTGGGGACGCCCTGATTTTGCAGTGCCCGGCGCGGCAGTTTGTGCGCCGCCGTCCCGGCGTAGCTGAGGGAAAGCGCCGTTGCCGGAGACAACTTCTGTTCCAGCGAGAGAGTCCATTCATAGGCATAGCCGTTGCGAATATCGGGGGGCGAAGAGATGGCGACCGGAGGCGCGTTGCCGAGTTGATAGGCGAGGTCGTAGCTCAGCACAGGCGGCGCCCAGCTCTGGCCGCAAGCGCCGGGTCCATAGAAGCGGCAGAGGTCGAGGCCGAAGAGAAATTCCGTAATCGGCGCGCTCAGGCGAGTCTCCGCGGCGTAATCGAGCTCGCCGAGCGAGTTGAACACTCCCAAGCCGCCGCGCAGGGAGGTGGTGCCTTTGCCGCTCAGATCGTAGGCGAAACCCGCGCGCGGCGCCCAGCCCGACCAGTCGGGCCGGATCAGCGAAGCTGGCAGGCCGGCCTGCTGCGATGTCGTGAAGAGCAGGCCGTAGTTCTGCTGCAAGGTTTGAACGAACGGACTGCCGATCAATCCTTCGGCCTGGCCGCGGTCGTTGCGGACGATGAAGCGCGTGGCGTTCGACGGGTCGAGAATCGAAGCGCGGCCATCGGCATTGCTGGGCGGCGAAAAGAATTCCTCGCGCAGACCAAGGCTCAGCGTGAGGCGGCGGTTGACGCGGAATTCGTCGGCAACATACGCGCCCACGTAATTCAGCCGGTCGTTTCCGCCGGAGTTGCCCGCTTGGGCAAAGGAGAGGAACGGCCGGCCGAGCAGAAAATCCGCGAAGGCATTGCCCGAAGCGGACCCGAAGCCGTCACTGAACGAAAAAATACCCTGGCCGAAGTCTTCCACCAGATAGTAGAGCCGCAGGCGGCGCAGGTCCGCGCCGAACTTCAGCGTGTGCCGGCCCCGCACCCACACGAGGTTGTCGGTGAATTGGAACGTGTGATTGCGGCGGACGAAAGGCTGGAAGATGTCGCTGTCGCCCAGGTCGGCGTAGCCGGGAACGTTGATGGCCGGAATGCCGCGATTCGTCGGCCCCGGCGCGCGCGGGATGCCGAGGCTCTGGAGAAAATTGCTGTTGATATTCTGCGCTTCTTTGGTGCCGAGAAAGTAGGCGTAGCCGAAACGGAAGTCATTGATAAGCGTGGGGCGAAACACCGAAGTGAGGCCGAGGCCGAAGTTGCGCCCGCGGTCGTCCTTGTTGGTTCCGAAGCCCGGCGGCGCGGAAGGATTCTGCGCAAAGGAATTGGGGACAAAAGGAAACAGCTGGTCACTGTTGAAGAAGAGGAAGCGGCTGAAGAGTTGATGAGTCGAATTCAATTGATGGTCGAGCCGGATGAGGAACTGATCGGTTACGACGCGGCGCAGGCCGACGTTAATCTGGTTGTTCGAGCCGGGCGCGGCGGCCGGTTGATTGGGCAATGGAACGCGGTCCAGGACGGTGCGCGCCAGCGGGGTGATTTCGGAATCGGGAATCACGTTGCCGGCAAACTGCTGGCCGGTGGTTGGATTGATGATGGCCGGGAAGGGAAGCCCGGTGAGCGGGTTGATCCCGCTGAAGTCGCCCTGACGGATCGCCTCCGGAGGCAGCAGCGTCGTGTTGGTCAGGCTTTGATGAATGCGCAGGCTCTCGTAGTTCGAGAAAAAGAAGGTGCGATTGCGTTGGAGCGGCCCGCCCAGGCTGGCGCCGAATTGATTCTGGCGGAAAGGAGGAATGGCGCGCCGCGGATCGTCAAAGAAGTTCCGCGCGTCGAGCGCGCTGTTGCGCAGGTACTCGTAAGCGGTGCCGGTGAAGCGGTTGGTGCCGGAGCGCGAGGCGATGTTCACCTGCGCGCCGGAAGTGATTCCCTGCTCGGCAGAGTAGGAACTCTCCACGACGCGGAACTCGCGAATGGCATCAACGGAAGGATTCACCGTCAGGCTGTAGGCGAACGGCTCCATCAGGGTGATACCGTCGAGCGAGAAGTTGTTGCGCTCGGCTCGCTGGCCGTTCACCGAGAATCCGATTCCCAGGGCGGCGGTATTGAACTGCTGGGATGAGCCGTTCGGGTAGGGCGGCACCGCGCCGGCGGCGAGCAAGGCGAGTTGCGAGAACTGTCGACCGTTAAGCGGCAGCAGCCTCACGCGCGCATTGTCAATCTCGTCGCCGATGGCGGGCGAAGCGGTTTCCACCAGCGGCGGTTGCGCATCCACCCGAATCACGGATTGCGCGTGGGCCAATTCCAGCGCCACATCGACGCGTGCCGGCTGCCCCACCTGCAACAGCAGGCCGGAGACGATTCGGGAAGCAAAGCCCGCATGAGAGACTTCCAGCTCGTAAGTGCCCACGGGTAGGAGAGGAAAGCTGTAGTAACCGGTCTCGGCTGTGGACGTGGCCCTTGCCAGGCCCGTGGCGGCGTTGCGAAGGGTGACTTTGGCTTGCGGAATCGCCGCCCCCGCAGGGTCAAAGACCGTGCCCTCCACACTGCTGTTCCAATTCTGGGCGAGAATCGTATGTGACAAAGAGAGGAAAATGGCGGCCGCCGCAAATAGCAGCCAGACTTTCTGACGTCTTCTTGAAAAGCTGGGGACCAAACAAAACGCCCCTTTTCGGGGCGTGGGTGGAGGAAAGGAAACTCCCGCTGCGCGAAGGGACGCACGAGCAGGCGGGCGCAAACCCATTCGCTAGGCGGAATTCCACCTCGACCTTCTACCATCCGGACTTTACCGTCGGCCCCGGAGTTTCACCGGATCGTGGGATAAGAACAGTGGTGAGTGGTTCGTGGACAGTCAGAGTCTCTCCTGTTCACTCTTCACTGTGCACTATCCACTGTTCATGCCCCTCGCGGGCTTTACCGCCGATCGGGAATTGGGAAGCTGACTGCCGCCTCCCTCACCCTGCCCCGAAGGTCAATTTAACTATCACTGCTATTCTAGCACTTCGATTGCCAGAGACTCCATCCATTCGCCGGATCCCTTTGTTTGGTTTGGTCTCAGGCGCTCTGTAAGCATTGCAGCAGAATCACAATAATGTGTCCACCTTAGGGCTCGCGCAAAAATAACCTCACAGATTGGGGGCGATAGTGTAGTTCCAGGTTGGTAGGATCTTGTGCGGGGTGAGGTGGAGTAGGCGGACGAGTTCGGGATCTGGAGCGATGCC
>JBEKUI010000019.1:0-27778 GCA_049515175.1 Terriglobia bacterium | reverse complement strand
TTGAGAAGGGCGAGACCTTCCCTGGCACCGACATCGCTATGGAACGGTCATACTTCACCACGATGGGTCCCAACACTGACGTCAACACGAACTACCTGGTCAAGATGAACTAGGCAAACCGGGGGCTGGGCGACCAGCCCCCAAGCCAAGGTAAGGTGGATTGAAACGGTGAGTGAAATCCTGAAAACATCCGCGGCGTCACGGCGACTTCACCGCAGCGGGCGGACGTTCAGGCTGGTCGTGAATGCGGACCTCGCCACCGAGGACCTGAGCGCAGACTTCCCGGGCCTGACTGAAATCTGGGACCAGGCCTACGCCCACGTGCTTCGGGAACAGCTTGAACTAAAGCAGCACGACGGGGGCGTGTTCAGCTCCACTTTCCTGCCCCTTATAACCCGGAAAAGGGAGATTCACGATGGCCGCCGGAACAAACCGCACGCCATTGCCCGACCACTTTCGAATCGCAGTTTCCCCGGAGAGTCAGTATTTACGGAATGTACCCGGTAAGTGTCGGGGCAGCGGCGGAGCAGAGCTGGAGGACCGCAGGTACAGGGTGTCCGCCCACGGCATGCGGAGACTGAAAGCCGCCTGACGAGTCGGGACTGGCGGTCCCGGCGAAACATCCCCTGACCGGGATGTAGCGGCAGAAGTAGAAGAATGGCACCGGCGAGTGTCCCACCGAACCCCGGCGACGGGGCGGGCAAGTGATGGCAGTGGGAACGAGGAAAAACGAATGAAACGCCCCGGCAGGGGCGTCGTGGCAAGGGAAAGGAGAGAGGCAACCAGATGGCAATCACCAAGGCGAAGCTGCTGGCGGCGTACAGGAGGCTGGGGAGGTCCGAGGAAGAGACCCTCCAGAAGTGGGAGAACCTGAAACAGGGGCGGCGTGAGAGCAGGGAGGAGCGCAGGAAAGACAGAGAGGAGCGCCTCGCCGACCTCGCTGCATCGGGTGAGCTTGCGGACGCCACCCACGCAGAGACGATGGTCCGGTTCCTGTCCGACAGGCTCTGCACCCGGATGCCCAGGCTCAGGTTCAACGGTCGGGGCGGCGGGTACTATGCCGACGGGTCCATCTGCCTGTCCAAGGTATCAAGGAAGAGCACCGTGGCGCACGAGTTCGCCCACCACCTTGACGCCTCGCTCAACGGGCATTCGCGAGAGGGGCACTCCCGGTCGTTCTACTCCAACCTCAAGAGGGTGGTGGAGGCACTGGGTATGGACTACCCGTGGGACAGGGAGTACCTGCAAGTCCAAAGGTGGGCAAGGCAGGACGGGCTGCTGAAGGACAGGGAAGCGGCATGAAGGAGGAAGGAAAAATGGAAACTGAACTTTTGAGGGTCTCGCAGGCGGCCAGGTACTTGACCACCAGCGAGTGGACAATGCGGCAGTTGGCGAAGACCGGGAAAATCCCGTTCGTCAGGACCGGGGGCAAGACCAGCCCGACAAAGTTCCTGAGGACCGATTTGGACAGCTACATCGCTGCGCACCGGGTCCCGGCGAAAGGGGCGCCATGAGCGAGCCGTGGGAAGAAACGGTGACGGCTGTCCAGGACGGGAGGATTCCCGCTCATCATGAGGTCCAGGCGAAGTCATAACGCCACCATGGCGATGAGCGAGTCATAGGCCAAGAGGAAGGGGAGCAACTTGGAACCACTCTTAACATCGACGGAAGCCGCAAGCATACTGAGGGTTAACCCCAAGGTCCTTGAGCGGTGGGCAAAGTCAGGTGACATACCCGCATTGAAGGTCGGGAAATTCTGGCGGTACCGGTCATCGGACCTTGAATCGTGGGTTGGGTCACAGGTACACTCCGAATGCCAAGCGTGCCGCATAGAACCTTCATTCTGAACGGAGGGCATATGCAGGCACGATATCAATTCGGGAATCTAGCAAGGCGAGAACGCAAGAAAGGACCAGACGTCTGGCAGTTTCGCTATTTCGAAAACGGAAAGCGAAAGTCAGTGTTGATTGGAACGGTTGAAAAGCTACTCACTAAGGCCGATGCGGAAAGGGCAGTTGAGCATCGGAGAATGCAAATCAATGCCGACAGCCCACAACGGCAGTTTCACTCCGTCACGGTGGGTGCGTTGATAGACCGTTTTATGGAGGAGTACGCACCTAGGCATTGTCGCCTCAACACTCAGAGGGACTATAGGTACTCGTTCAAAACCCATGTTCAGCCTAAGTGGGGGGCGGTATTTATCCAGAATGTGAAGACGATGGCAGTTCAAGATTGGCTGGACAATTACCCACATTCCAGACAAGTGAAAGCCCATATCCGACGATACATGCACGTCCTGTTCAACCAGGCGGTTCGCTGGGAGTTGCTGGAACGGAATCCAATCACGCTTGTGAAGCAGTCAGGTAAGAGGCTGAAAACTCCTCGTGCTCTGACCCCGGAAGAATTCAAGGCATTCCTGGGTGAGCTTGCGGAGCCTCACAGGACGATGGTGATTACCGCTACTGTTTTGGGTCTGCGGGCGTGTGAGCTTCTATCCTTGCGGTGGGGAGATGTTAGTTTTGAGAATCTCACCATCAGTGTTCAACGCTCCCTCGTAGGGGGAGAGGTCAACCCCACGAAAACTACGGCAAGTGAAGGCACCCCGCCCCTAGACCCAGAGCTTGCCGAAATCCTGCTCCAGCACAAGGAGCGGGCGACTTTCAAGGCTGACGAAGATTACGTGTTCGCAGGGTCTACCGGCAAGTGGCGATGGAAGGACAGTATCCTTTCGGATTACCTGAAGCCGGCTGCGGCTCGGGCGAAAATTGGCAAGGTGGGCTGGCACACGTTCCGGCACACCTACCGTGCATTGCTCAAGCGGTGCGGTACTCAACTGGAAGTTCAGAAGGAGCTAATGAGGCACTCCGACTTGAGGACGACTGTTGGCTACGGAATTGAGTCGGACGTTGCCCCGGCAAATCGTGAGGCTAACAGCAAAGTGGTAAAAATGCTGCTTGGCAACTAAAGGTGGTACGAAGTGGTACTTTTTGTGGTTGGCAGAATGAGGCTAAGTTCTTTATTTGGTTGGTGGACCTGGAGAGGTTCGAACTCTCGACCTCATGACTGCCAGTCATGCGCGCTCCCAACTGCGCCACAGGCCCACGGACAAACTCATTCGCTAAGATTCATACTACCCCATCGCCGCTCCAGGGGTAAAGTGAGTTTTCCTGCTTATCTGTCGGCCGCTCGGCATTAGTTGGGATTGCCCGGCAAGAGACACGAAGCGCAGGCGTTTCCGATGTTGTAGGGACGAGTATCCGGGTCTCTGTGATAACCTTCGGACGGGCACGGGAGCGCTCATCAGGGACTCCTGAACTCTTTAGAGTGGTGCGTTTGCCCCACTACTAAACAAGTTGCTAAGCCTTGGAGGACGCTTTGATGAGTCGGCCTCGAAATGAGGGACGTGACTGGGCCTGGCTGTGTGGATTGACCATCCTCTTTCTCGCCTCATCGAACTGCAGGGCGGCAGAGTTGTCTGTGTTAGCCGCGCGGGGGTACACGGCAATCCCGGTGCCACAGAGAGTGACGCTGGGGGCGAGGGACTTTCAGTTTGGGCAGAACTGGCAGTTGGAACTCGACCGGAGCGTCACCCCGGATGACGTGGCCATCGTGAGCCTCAAGGACGAACTCCTCAATCGCTACCGGCTGTCGCTCAGCAGCCAGCGCAGAGGGCGCGCAGAGGCCGGCGTTTTGCACCTCGCCGTCGCCCCGGGTTCCGTCGCGGTGGGAGAGGCCACGGACCGCTCACGAGATGCGCTGGCTGAGCAGGCCTACAAGCTCACTCTGGCCCCTGATCGTGTGAACATCACCGCGAACGCGGCGACGGGTCTCTTCTACGGCGTGCAGACACTCGTCCAGCTCCTCAAGCCGCAGCAGGGAGGTTTCTGGCTGCCGGAGGGAGAGATCACCGACTGGCCGGATCTCGAACTCCGAACGATCTACTGGGACGACGCTCATCACCTCGAGTATTTGGACGTCCTCAAGCGCGCCGTGCGTCAGGCCGCATTCTTCAAGATCAACGGCTTTGCCGTCAAGCTGGAAGGGCACTTTCAATACAAGAGCGCAACGCCGATCGTCGAGCCCTACGCGCTCGCGCCCGCGGAATTGCAGGAGGTGACCGACGATGCGCTGCGCTATCACGTGCAGCTCATCCCCTTCCTGGATGGTCCCGCGCACGTGGCGTTCATCCTCAAACACCCAGAATACGCGGCGCTGCGGGAGTATCCGGAAAGCAACTACGAGTTCTGTGCCACCAATCCCGGTACTTACAAGCTCCTATTCGGCATGTACGACGACCTCCTGGAAGCCAGCAGGGGAGGGAAGTACTTTATGCTGTCCACCGACGAGCCGTACTACATCGGCTTGGCGAAGAATGCGCAGTGCAATGAGGCGGACCGCGCCCAGGAACTGGGAAGCGTTGGCAAACTGCTGGCGGAGTTCGTCACCAAGACGGCCAACTATCTCCACGACCGCGGTCGCACGGTCCTCTTCTGGGGCGAGTACCCGTTGAAGCCCGAAGATATTCCCTCCCTGCCGTCCCACCTCGTGAACGGTGAAGTTTATGGGCCGGGCTACGACTCTGTGTTCAAGGCGCAGGGCATCCGCCAGTTGATTTACACCTCCACGCAAGGTGAGGAGCCGCTTTTCCCCAATTACTACCATCTGCCGCCGGCGGAGCGACTCCACGCAGGTTCCTCCGGCCCGGGCAGGGTTGCCGGAATGCTCGAGCACATTACACAGACGTCTGCCCGGCAAGAGGCTGACCTCATGGGAACTTTCGTCGCAGGGTGGGCGGACGCGGGACTGCATCCGGAAACGTTTTGGCTGGGTTATGCGACGGGTCCCGCGGCGGCGTGGAATGCCTCGTCGGCGGACCCACAGGAATTGATGAGTTCCTTCTACAAGTTATTCTACGGGCCGGGGGCGGTGAACATGGGTCGTCTCTATCAGCTCATGAGCGAGCAGGCGGAATTCTGGGACGATAGTTGGGAGACGGTTTCTTCCGCTGCCCGCACGCCGCTCTTTGGTGACTCCGACCGGGTTTTCGATCCTCCGCGTCCCATCGACGACCAGACTCTGCCGCTCCTTCCGGCGCCCTCGCCGGAACTCCTCGTGGTGAGTCATGACTGGACCCAGGAGAATGCCCGGCGATTGGGCCTAGCAGAAAAGTCCCTGGCGGAGAACGACGAATTGCTGGATTTGCTCCACACGAATCTGCAGCGCGTCGAGCGCAATCAATACAACCTCGAAGTCTTCATTTCCGTTGCCCAACTCTATCGGCAAAACCTGCTGATGCTCCTCAGCCTGGGGCAGGTTAATGGGTTTCTCCAGGCTGCCCAGGCGGCGGCAGGCCGCGGCGAGGCGAAGCGGGCCGTCGGGGCGATCGACCGGGCGCTCGACACGGTGGACAACATTCGCCGGCAACGGAACGCCGCCCTGGCGAACGCTACCGCCACCTGGTACAAGTCGTGGCTCCCGCGCGTCGCCGAAGCCAATGGCCGTCGTTACCTTGACCGCGTGGACGATGTGAAGGATCACCGTCCAGTGCGAACCATCGATATGAGCTACCTTGCGTACCGGGAGCTTCTCTTGCCGATGGGCGATTGGGCGGCGCAGACACTCGCGGCGCGCAACCAATACGCCCAGGCGCACGGCTTGCCCACTCGCGCCGGCAAGCTTGACTGGAAGGACACGCGCGAAATCCGCCCTATGGAGATTCCTGGCGACGATTGATGGCCCTTCGAATTTCTCGCTGCAGGAATTGTGGATTCGAAGATGTATCTTAGTGCGGCAAGGGTTCAAGTGTCTGAGCCCCCACTCGAAAAAGGGCGGCGGGCCGCCACAGTCCAAGGCGAGCGGGCTGATTCTCCGACTTAACGTATAATCGGATGGGCAGTTGGAGAGGGTAGTGCCCGGCCCGAAGGCAGGGCAAGCCCCTCCGGCTTTCACGCGTACAGTAAAATAAGAAATCTTGGGGAGCCAGCGGGGCGACCAAGCCCGAGGCTCGAACGATTACACGAGGGGGAAATGGTTAGCCCTTTCCGTACCACAGTTACCGGAAGTTATCCACGCCCGGTCCAGCCCGCCGATACGCTGAAGAAACCGACCCTCTCCCGCGAAGAGTCCGACGAGATGATCCGCTGGGCGGTCCGGGATCAGGCCGAAGCTGGACTCGACATCGTGACGGACGGTGAAGTGCGGCGCGAGAACATGTACTACTTTTTCCAGAAACGGCTGGATGGCCTCTCGTTCGATCAAATGGAATACCGGAGTTACGGGAAGGTAGGTTTCGGGATCGAAATCGCTGCTGTGGTGGGGCGGCTTGCGAATCCCCGTTTCGAGCTGGCGCGAGATTGGAAAGTGGCGCGCGAGACGGCACCGCCGCACGTTGAGGTCAAGCTGACCGCGACGGGTCCGCACATGCTGGCGAAGTTTTCCAACAACCAGCGGCCCGATCTGTATCCCACCGATCGCGACCTTGCTTTGGCTTACGCGGACATTCTCAATCAGGAATTACGCGAGGTGGTGCGCGCCGGCTGCGAGTTTATTCAGCTCGACGAGCCTGCCTGGACGGCCTTCCCGGAGGAAGCCCATTGGGCTGCTGAGGCGCTGAACCGCGCCACCGAGGGGCTGGGCGTGAAAATCGGTCTGCACGTCTGCGGCGGCAATGCCCGCCGCCGGCGCGTCTACTTCACGCGCTACGACGACCTGGTGGAGGCATTTTCCGCCGCCCGGATTCACCAGGTCTCACTCGAACATTGCACCCTCAGTTACAACATGCTGACGCTCTGGGAGAAGTGGAAATTTAAGGGCGAATTCGCCGTGGGAGTGATCGACCAGCGCAGCGACGCGATCGAAATGCCGGAAGTCGTGGCGGAGCGAACTCTGCCAGTTCTGGAGTATTTCGAGCCAGAACGGCTGCTGCTGGCTTCCGAATGCGGTTTTCAGCATGTACCCTTGGAGATCACGCGGGGCAAGATGCGGGCGCTGGTGGCGGGGGCACAGCACTTGCGCGCCAGAAGGGCCGTGGCTCCTTCAAAGGATTAGCGCAGGAACTACACTGGCGAACCAACTGTTAGAAAACAGAAAGGCGGCACGTAGCGTGAAGGCTCTCGTCTATACCGCAACGCGGCGATTGGAATTGCAGGATCTGCCCATGCCCGTAGCGCGCGAAGGGGAATGCCTGGTGCGGGTCCGCACCGTGGGCGTGTGCGGATCAGATCTCGATGGCTTCCTCGGACGGAGTAAGAAGCGCGTTCCGCCTCTAGTCCTCGGCCACGAATTCAGCGGTGAAGTAGCAGGAGTCGGCGCAGGCGTGACGGACCTGCACGTGGGCGACGCCGTGGCCGTCTATCCGTTGATCCCTTGTTCGCACTGCGTCTTTTGTCAGACGCAACGGCATCAGATTTGCCCGGAGCGTAAGGTCTTCGGCCTCGATTTCCATGGCGGCCTGGCGGAATTTGTTGCGGCGCCGCGTCCCTGTCTCTTTCCGCTGCCCACCGGCATGAGCCAGGTCGAGGGCGCGCTCGTCGAGCCGCTGGCGAATGCTGTGCACGTGCTTTCTAGCTGCCCGGAGGTGAAGGATCGGACGGGACTGATTTACGGTGCCGGGCCCATTGGAGTGTTCGTTTTCCTCGTTGCCCGGCATTTGGGAGCAAGGCGGCTGGCCGTGGTCGATGTGAACGCTAGCCGCCTGGAAGTTCTGGAGAAATTGGGGGCGGAACTGATCGTGGACGCATCGCGAGAAGACCCCGTGCAGCGAATTCTTGCCTGGAGCCGCGGCGGAGTCGATTTCGCCATCGATGCCGTAGGGAAGACCGTCTGCCGGCAGAATTGCATTGCCGCGGCGGCTGCGGGTTCCACCGTGGTTTGGATCGGCCTGAATGAAGACGCCGGTGAAATTGACGGCCGCGCTATCGTCACGCGCGAGATCTCCGTCAGGGGTTCGTACGCATACGGGTTCGAGGACTTTCGGCGGGCGTTGGAACTCTTGGCGCAGAAAGCCATCCCCTACGGCGTATTTGTCTCCCGCCACACTCTGGACGAAGCCCAGGCGGTGTTTGAAGAACTGGCTGGCGGCCGCTCCGCTCTCCTCAAGGCTCTATTTGCCCTTTGACGTATTGTCACCTCGCCTGGACGTTACCAGTCCCTTTTGACCGAGTCCTCGCTGTCGCACGCCATGAGTGGACCGAGCAATTGTTGCGGTGGATGCCGTGGGGTGTAGAATGGCAGAACGGCTCGCGAAGCTCGCGGGTTGCGGTGAGGGATCGGCGCGTTGGGAATGCTCGTCTTCATACTGATTGCTCTGACGATTCTGTACTTCAGCCATTATTTCCTGTTCTGCTCGATCGTCTATTTCTTCAACCTATCCGGAGTGGGGCATAGGCTCGCCCTCGGTGTAATTCTGTTTCTCCTGCCCACTAGTTTCATCCTGGCTGAAATCCTGGCCCGGCGGAGTTCCAACCGGCTCTTTGTGTTTTTCTTTTTCTCTTCCACGCTCTGGCTGGGAATCGGGCTGACACTGCTTACCGCCTTCACGATGGCTTGGATCGCCTGGGGAGGCACGCGGATATTCACGCATTCACCTGACCCGGTTTGGTTCGGCTGGGCGGCGGTAGTGCTGGCGGGCCTTTACTCTGGCTACGGGGTATGGAACGCGTACCACCCTAGGACTACGGAAATCCGCGTGAAGATTAGGAACTTGCCCCCCGCGTGGCAGGGCAGGCGTATCGTTCAGCTTTCCGACGTGCATCTTGGACACATCCACGGTGCGGCATTCCTCGAGGACCTCGTCGCCAGGACGAATGCCCTGCGGCCGGACATGGTGGTCATTACCGGCGATCTTTTCGATGGCGCTGATGGGCGACTGGAGGATTTGGTGCGTCCGCTGGATGACCTCCGGGCGCCGCTGGGGATGTACTTTGTGACCGGCAACCATGAAACCTATCTCGGTGTAGAGCGTGCCTACGCGGCATTGCGCACGACTCCGGTGAGAATTTTGAACGATGAAATGGTCGTGATTGACGGCCTGCAGGTCATCGGCATTGCTTATCCCGAGCGCATGGTTAGCATGGATCTTGCGCAAACAATCCGGAAGGTCCGGAATTTCGATCCGCAGTTGCCTTCGCTCCTGCTGTATCACAGTCCGGCACGTGCGGAGCAGGCGAAGTCGGCGGGAATAAACCTTCAACTCTCCGGGCATACGCACCAGGGGCAGATCTTTCCCATTCAGCTTATTTCGCGACTGATCTACGGGAAGTATTACCACGGGCTGCACGTCGAAGGTGACTACACGATCTATACTTCGAGCGGCGCGGGCACCTGGGGCCCCACTTTGCGCACGGGAAACCACCCGGAAATCGCAGTGATCACCCTCGATGGGGCGTGAGGCACGTCTACGTCAAGCATTGCAGAGGTGAGAGTTCAGCCCGGCGCTACGAAATTGCCCTGAGGTGTGCTAGGATGGGGCACTAAACCTTCTGGACGCCGGCATCGACGAATATCTCTATGAACATGAGCACTACTGTAGCAACGGCAGGCCACTACCTTGTCCCTCCAGGCACGAAAATTGACGCCAATGGCGAATGTAACGCGCTGGAACTCGCTGCGCTGGCGGGAAGGCGTGTCTTGGTCGTGCTTCGTATCGACGAGATCATCGAGCAGGAGTCTCTGCGCGTTTCCGTTTGGGGATCGGCGGACGGCCAGGCGTGGGGCGAGAAAGCCCTCTTCGCTTATCCCCAGAAGTTCTATCGCGGTGCCACGCCCGCCGCGCTTGACCTGAGCCAGCGGCCGGAAATCAGATTCCTCCAGGCTCGCTGGGAAGTAAACCGTTGGGGACGTGGGTACCCCCGTCCGTTTTTTCAGGTTTCCATTGAGGTTCAGGAACTTTCCGCGTAGTGGCGATCCTGCCGGGCGTAACCGCTCAGCGTCGAGCCTGGCGAAGGAATAAGGGATTCTCGCGGCGAGGCGCCATGGCGATGAATCAACAGGAGCTGAGCGCAGCGCAAGTTGAAAAACGCCAGTATCGCCGCGCCAAGCTGATTGTTCAAGTGCAATGCGTAGCGCTCAACCGGGAGAGCTTGGCGGTCACGCGCGACGTGAGTGTAGGCGGGATGTTTCTTAACGAGCGGGATCCCTTCCCGGCGCATTCCATCGTCGACCTCTCTTTCCGACTCAAACCGGGCGGCGTGCTGATGACTTGCCGCGGTGAAGTCGCTTATGCCATCAAGGATGTGGGTATGGGTGTGATGTTCAAGGATCTGCCGGATGACGTACGCGCCGCCATCGAGCAATTCGTTGCCGAAGCCAGCTAGTGCCGTTCCAACTTGATTCGCCTATGTACTACACCTACGTTCTGCTCAGTTCGAAGGACGGAGAGTGGTACACCGGTGCGACTTCGGACCTGAAAACGCGCCCTAGAGAACACACACAAGGCGAGGTAACCTCGACGCGCTTCCGCCGTCCACTGCGACTTGTTTACTACGAGGCTTGCCTGGATGCCCCAGATGCTTATCGCCGCGAAAAGTACCTGAAGACGGGAAAGGGTAAGCGATACCTCCGCCAGAGGCTCAGAACTTGGCGGGCGCAATCTCGCCAAAAAAAGTTGGAACGGCACTAGGACCCGCCCCTCTTCTTCCCAAACTTCGTCGAGGTTAAAAATGAGAATTGCCTTGAGATTGCTCATCGCTCTGATGTTGAGTTCGTGGCGTCCCGCTGGGGCGGCACAACAGACACCTCCCGCGCCCGCAGCGCCCGTCCAGACGGAGAACATCGGGCCAGCTCAGACGCCGCCGGTGACCGGGGCGGGGGCCGCACCCGAAGGCGCGATGGAGGCGGCGCAAGTCAAGAACCTCCTCCACCGGCTCTGGCTGGCCGAGTACCGTATCAACGACCTTCTCACTGAGGTGCATCCCGACCGCTGGAAGATCTCTGAAACAGCGCGCGCATCCTTCGGGGAGTCTTTCGGTGCCCTGCAAGAACAGATGCGAGCGCTGGGAGGCTGGCGGGGACAGTTTGAGGCCCGCCCCGATAGCATGTATCTCGGCTACATGACTCATGCGTCCATTGACGCCATCCTGCCGCGACTCGATGGGGTGACGCGCCTCATCATGCAGCGGGAGAACGCCAGCCTGGGCGCGCAGTTCAGCCAGGTGGCCAATCAGCTGTTCGATGTGCAGCAGGCTCTGCAACCCTACCTCTCGAACCTGCTCCGTAATCAGGATCAGGTGTCCTATGCCACCCAAACGAATCTGGCGGCTTGCGAGAGCCGTCTCGGCGCCGCCCTGCGTGGACAAAGTGCGCCAGCCAAGGTCATCCATAACGTAGTCCCTGAATTTAAGGGGCGACGTGTTCGCAAGCCAGGCGCGACACCCGCCGTAACCCCAGCCCCGGCAAAACCGCAAACAAAGCCCGGAGATCCGGCGAAGAAGAAATAGCCTTGCCAACTGATTCTGCGGCGCGGTCTGAAGACTCCAAGTGCCGAACGGCGTTTGTCAAAGCAACGCCCGTCAGTCCCCTAGAACAAAGTTGACATCAACTTCCGTTTGCACCTCGACCGGCTCGCCATTCAGCAGCGTGGGCTGATAGCGCCATTGCGCCACGGCGTCGAGCGATGCTTGCAACAACAGCGGATGCCCGCTCAGGACTTGTAGCTTCTGAATCCTACCGTCGGTGCTGATGACGGCCTCGAGTCGCACCGTACCCTGAATGCGAGCCATCCTCGCCAGCGGCGGATATTCGGGCTTGGGGCTGTAAATCAACTTCGCCGCTTGGACGCCGGCCGTCTTCCGCACTATGGGTCTTGGTTTCGACTGAGTAGGAGCGGGCGGCGGAGGGCCGACCTTCGTGAGTGTAGTCAGAATGCCATTGAGCACACCGTCGGGCATACCAACGCCTGAATTGAAACTGCCGATCACACCGATATCGGGGCCAGTTGGCCCGGGCGGGTCTTCAACGATCTGCGCAATCTTATCGGGAATGACTTTCGGGGCGATGATCACGCCCTCTCGAACCGGCGATGGAGCAGGCTTGCTTGCAAGCTCATGGATGACCGCCACAATGCGCGGCGGCGGGGGAAGAGGCGGTTCGAAGTCCTTTGCCAACTCGTTCAATCCCAGCGCCTGAGTGCGGATGAGCGGAATAAGCACAAAAACGCCTACCAGCAAAACCTCAAGCAGCGACGCCAGCGGTACCGTGACGCGTTTCCATTCACCGGTGTGGCGCGCGGACTGAAACAGAAACACTGTGAACCCCACGACGCTCGTGGAGACCGTCGCAGCGAGCCAACGGAATCGCCTGAACCCCAGGCGCGGCGCTTCGGCGAAGACGTAGCAAGCCATCAGCGTGTGCAACGCCGCGCCTGCCCCGAGCAGCAGCGAGTACGCGAGGACGACCGTGGGGCTGCTGGCGAGAAACAATATTGGAAGGAGCTTCCAAGTGACCAGAAATCCCGCCAAGCCAACCAGCATCGCCGTGATGCGATGTCGGCTGCTTAGTCCGGACACACGATCTTGTGCAGATTCGAGCAGGGTCCCTTCGAACATAGGCACACCTCCAGCGCGAAGCCCGCAGATCCGGCCCCCCCAATGCTTCCTTGATTCAGGGCTACGCCGCTTTCGCTACTACTATTGACACCGGAGGGTATAGATAGGTTCCGTGATTATGAGATTGAAGTGAGACCGAAGGTCAAGAGCAACTCACGGGACGATCCACGTCGCGCGAAGAACACCGGCCGCTGGGCTGTAACGGCGACCTCCTCGTCAATGAGTCGAGACCCGGGTGGCGGGGACCACGACATCGCCGCTACCGCACGGCCTTTTCAAGCTCCTCAGCGGCCGCGTCGATGAGTTCTGCTTCAGATTCCAGGGTCTTCGCCACGCGCGCGATTTCGCTTTCGGCCAACGGCCAGTGTTTCAGCTCGATGGCCTCGCGAACGCCTGGGATGGTTTTCACTTCGTAGCCGGTGTAGTAGCCAGGAGCATAGATCTGGTGCCGGTACCACGGCCGCCCGGGCACGCCTTCCGGGGAAGTGAGGCGGCGTTCGCTTTCGATCAGGAGGGCATTGACCTTCTGGAGCGAGGCGCCGCGTAGCTTGGCGCCGCCGTTTTCGCGCGCCTTGGCCAGCGCCTTGTCGTAGCTTGCGGCACTGCGCTTGAGGTGCGCCACGGCGTTCTCGAGCGGCGCGAAGTTCACGTAGGGAGGGATGTCTTCGCGCGGCGGCGGGAGGAAGGTTTTCTTCGGGTCGGCCGTGGCGGCGAACAAGCCTTCGTCGATCTGCCGGTTGCGCTCGCGGATTTCATCTTGTTTGGCTGTCAGGAGTTTCTTGAGTTCGCCGAGGTATTTCTCGATGGTCTCAGCAGAGTTCGAGAACTCGTAAGGCAGCAGTTCGGCGCTCGCGAGGCGCATCACGGTTGCGCCGATGGTCTGCGCCAGGATTCGGCCGTAGGAAAAATCCGTGTCGGAGAAGTGGGTGTACCAGTAGTAGTCGTCGTAGATGGAGTGATAAATTCCGCTGCCATCTTCGCCACCGTAGCCCAGATTCAGTGAAGCGATGCCCAGGTGCTGGAGGAACGGCGTGTAGTCGGATCCCGAACCTAACGCGCTAATGCGCAAGTCAGGTCGCTTACGAATCTCTTCGCGGTCTTCGGGTGAGCCGGCGTCGGCGATGTGCTTCAGTTGCAGGCGTTTCCACGCTGAGAGCTTTGTTTCCGGGTCGGTGATGTCGCGGGCCACTTCGTTGATGAATGTTTCGAGGCTGTGCGAACCTGCCATTTCCAGGTAGCCGCGTCCATTGGAGTCAGTGTTGATGTAGGCGACGGCGTTGTGGCGCAACTCCTCGGCATGCGCCTCGGCCCATTCCGTCGAGCCGAGCAGTCCCTCCTCCTCGCCGTCCCAGGCGCAATAAATGATCGTGCGTTTCGGGCGCCAGCCTTGCTTGAGCAGGGCGCCAAGCGCTCGTGCCTCCTCCATTTCGGCCGACATGGCGGAGACGGGATCGTCAGCGCCATTCACCCACGCGTCATGATGGTTGCCGCGCACGATCCACTCGTCGGGAAAGGCTGAGCCCGGAATCCGCACGATGACGTCGTAGAGCGTCTTGATATCCCAGTTCGCCTTCACCTTGAGGTGGATCTTGGCCGGCCCCGGACCCACTCGATAAGTCATGCCGAGCGCGCCGCGCCACGGTTCCGGCGCCACCGGACCCCTGAGAGCGGCGAGCAACGGCTGAGCGTCCGCGTAGGAAATCGGAAGGACTGGAATCTTGGTGAGAGACTTGGCCTCGCTCAGCGCAAGCCGCTTGGCATCTTTCGTGGCTCCCACGCCGGGTGTGAGCGGGTCGCCGGGATGGACGGTCATGTCCATCACGCTGCCGCGTTGGGCGCCGTCGGGTGGGCGGTAGGGGCCTTCGGGGAAAACTTCGCCCTGGAAGTATCCGTCGTCACGGGGATCGGAATAGATGAGGCAGCCGACCGCGCCATGCTCCGCTGCGATCTTGGGTTTAATCCCGCGCCAGGAAGCGCCGTAGCGCGCGATCACGATCGCGCCTTTCACGGAGATCCCCAGGCGTCGGAGCTGTTCGTAGTCCGCCGGAATGCCGTAGTTCACATAAACGAGCGGGCCGGTCACGTCGCCATCAGCCGAGTAGGCGTTGTAGATGGGAAGTTGCTCGTCGTGCTGGCCGGACGTGGGGTCGACGGCCACGGTTGGCTCGGCTTGTTTGGCCGTAAAGCGCGTGGGCTCCAGCATCTCAACCAGCCGTTCCTTGGGAGTCGGAAAGAGAACATCGAAGGTTTCAATCTGCGCGTCCAATCCCCACTCCTTGAACTTGGCAAGAATCCACTCCGCGTTGTCTTTGTCGTAAGCCGTGCCGACATGATGGGGCCGAGCGGAAAGCCGTTTCATGTAATCACGCAAATTCTCCGGTTGGGGAATTGCCATGAATTTGGCTTGCCAGGCGCGCTCGACGCGTGCTGCTTCGTCGGAAAAACCCACGATGGACTGAGACGGTCCCGTTTCTGCTGACCCAAGGGAAATTGCCCAAAGAGCGGTTAAGGTCCCAATCAGTAAACGACGCATGAGGTCTCCTGAGGTTGAGGCGGCCCGGTGGGCCGTCTCCCAATGCGAGACGTTCCACCGGAACGCCACGATGAATTCCCGATGAGAAATTACGCCGCGACTTCCGCCAGGCTCTTGTCGATCATGGCCAGCGCCGCGTCAATGTCCGCTTTGCCGATATTGAGCGGTGGCGACATGCGGATGACGTTGGCGTGGAGCCCGCCGCGCCCGACGATCAGGCCGTTGGCGCGGCTGCGCTCCATGAACTTGGCGGCGAGGTCGGTGCCGGGCTCTTTCGTTTTGCGGTCTTTGACCAACTCGATCCCCTGCATCAGGCCCATGCCGCGCACGTCGCCGATGATGGTGTGCTTTTCCTTCAGCGCCTCAAGCCCGGCGCGGAAGTGAGTGCCCATTTCGTGGGCGTTGTCCATCAAGCGATCTTCTTCGATGAGGTCAATCGTCGCCTTGGCCGCGACGCAGGCCATGGGATTGCCGCCAAAGGTGGAAATTGTCAATCCTTTGTAAGCGTCGGCGATCTCGGGCCGCGTGAGCGTCAGGCCGATGGGGAAGCCATTGGCCATGCTCTTGGCGCTGGTAATGATGTCCGGCTCGACTTCCCAGTGCTCGATCCCCCACCATTTCTTGCCGGTGCGGCCCCAGGCGGTCTGGACTTCGTCGGCGATGAACAGTCCGCCGTAGTTGCGCACAATGGTGGCGACAATCTTGAAATAACCTGGCGGCGGCACAATGAACCCGCCCAGGCCTTGAATGGTCTCCGCGAGCATTCCGGCCACCGCACCGCCGGTCGAGGTTTTGATGACTTCTTCAATGTCTTTCGCGCAGTGGAGGTCGCAACTCGGATACGTCAGGCCGTACGGACAGCGGTAGCAGTAGGGTCCGGGTGCGGTCACGATGCCGTAGGGAATCACTCCAGCCTTGCGCCACGTGTGCAGGCCGGTCATCGACTTGGTGAGTTGCGAATGGCCGCTGTAACCGTGGCGCAGCGTCACCATCTCATAGTTGCCAGTGAACATGCGCGCCGCGAGCACGGCGACTTCGTTCGCTTCCGTGCCACTGTTGGTGAAGTAACACTTCTTGAGATTGCCCGGCGAGATTTGCGCCACCTTCTCCGCGACTGCCACGATCGCTTCTGTTGGGAAAAGTGTTGAAGTGTGCTGCACTCTGTCGATTTGGGCCTTGAGTTTCTCCGTCACCTTGGGATTCGAATGCCCCACGCTGACGGTCACAATCCCGGCCAGGAAATCGAGATACTGCCGCCCCTCGATATCATAAATGTACTGCCCCTTGGCGTGGTCAATCACCAGCGGGTCTTTGTAGTAGGTTGTGGTGCACTTCCACAAATGCGCTTGATGTTTTTGGATGATTTCGTCTTTGGTCATGTGTCCCTCAGTGGACTTTGCCCGCGCAGTTCCATTTCATGCATGGTTAGAGAGGCCCCGACTACAGTGCATCTGAATAAGGCGGCTTTTTACATAACCGCTAGGAGGGCCTTTTCGACGGTCTTGGGCAAGCCGATGGAGAGGAAGAAATTCTCGGGGTAGAGATAATCTTCGCCCGATTCATCGATGACTCTGAGCAGGTGGTGCCGTCCCGATGCCGCGTCCGGCACGACCTCATATACCTTGCGGCGCTCCAGGGAAACCTCGTAGCCCTCGTTCCGGACGCAAATGACGAACCGCTTTTCCTTCGAGTTCTTCTTCATCGCCTTATTCGAGGAGGCGCTTGACTCTCAGTTCCTTCTTGCCCACGCCGTGCGCTTCGTACCAATGGAGTTCCGCCTTGCATATCGTACCATCAGCCAGGCGGACGGTGCCAACGCCTTTTCTCTTTCGCCAGCGGCCTTGCCCGTACCGCCTCCGCAGCCGGGCAACCTCACGGATGGAAGTGCCTGCCGCTATGGTCTCGGCATCGGTGATTTCAGTGAGAAGTTCAAACCACATTTGACCGCTTGCGTTCATCAGGGCGCTCAGAGAACGCCGCTAGAGCAAGCTTCATTCGACCCTCGACTGCCAACTGCCGACTACTTCAAATACTTATCCAACCAGTCCAGCACCGTCTTGTACCACAACTGGCTATTCTGGGCTTTCAGCACCCAGTGGCCCTCGTCGGGAAAGTAGAGGAATCGCGACGGGATACCGCGCCGTTGCAGGGATTGGAAAAGCTGGATTCCTTGTCCCACCGGCACGCGGTAATCGAGTTCGCCATGGACGATCAGCATGGGGGTCTGGATGTTCTGCACGAAATTGGACGTAGAAGATTTCTCATAAGACTCGCGCTTTTCCCACGGCGGGCCGCCGTGTTCCCAGGCGTCAAACCACATTTCTTCGGTCTCGCCGTACATACTGTGGCTGTCGTAAACACCGTCGTGCGAAACGAGCGCCTTGAATCGATTGGTATGGCCGGCGACCCAGTTGATCATGTAGCCGCCGAACGAAGCGCCTGCCGCGCCGATGCGCGTCTTATCGACATAAGGCAAAGATTCGAGGTAGTCCGTCGCCAACATGATGTCCTGATAGCACGCGCCGCCCCAGTCACCGGAAATCTGCTCGACGAACGCCTGGCCGTAACCGGTCGAACCGTGGAAATTGGTCATTATCACCACATAACCGCGCGCGGCAAACATCTGGGCGTTCCAGCGGTAACTCCAGGCATCGTCCCAGGCGCTCTGCGGGCCACCATGAATGAGAACGATGGCTGGGTACTTTTTGTTCGCGTCGAATCCCGGCGGCTTGACGAGCAGGCTGTGAATTTGTGCGCCCAAGGCACCTTTGGTGGTCACATCTTCGGCGGGATTCAGGTCGAGTTCGGCCATCAGACTGTCGTTGGCATGAGTGACCTTCGCGACCAGCGGGAAGAGCTTGCGCGGACTCTCTATTCGACCTTTCTTCACGACTAAGGTGAGTGCAAGAGTGTCTCGCCAAACCTCCGCTGGCTCGGTAAGGCTGCTCCGTGTGAATACCAGCCATTTGGCATCGGGAGAAACCTGAAAATCTTCCGTCATACCTCCCAGAAGATCCTCCACTATCGGATTACTGACCGATGTCTTGAAGATCGGCTGGCGGCCGCGCTCGGGTGCGTTGAAATAGATCGTGTCGCTGTCGGGCGCCCAAGCGAAGCTATTCACCCACTGATCGAAGCCCGGCGTGAGATCCTTCACCTGGCCGGTCTGGCGATCGTAAACATGCAGTCGCAAGAGGTCCGATTCATAGCCATCGCGCGCCTGCGAGGTGTAGGCGATGTAGCGCCCGTCGGGCGAATACTGCGGCGATGCATCGGACCCCGGATTATCTTTGGTGATGTTCTTCGCCTCACCTCCGCCCGCGGGGACGAGGAAAAGATCGTTGTTAGTGCTCCAAGCGACACGCGAGCCAGCCATGCGGTTGGAGGTGAAACAGATCTCACTTCCGTCGGGTGAGATCGCATAACCGTCCGGCCCGCCCAGGAACCAGGTCGGGGAATCCACCGCGCCAGGGGTCAAGTCGCGCGCCTTGCCGCCGTCGGGGGACACCACAAAAGTGTGCGTGTATTTGCCGTTGCGGTACTCGTCCCAATGACGAAAGAGAAGCTCGTCAATGACCTGCGCTTTCACCTTGCTTTTCTCGCGGTCCTCGAGGCGCTTCTTGTTGCACGCGTCATCGGCGCAGTCGAGGTACACCTTGGAAGTAAAGATCAGCAGGTTCGCCTTGGATGCCCAGCTCACGCCGTCGGCTTCCGTCGAAAGGGAGGTCACCTGCCGGGCTTCGCCGCCATCGATCGGCACAATCCAAACTTGGGATGTCCCGCCCCGCGTGGAAATGAAAGCGATGGATTTCCCGTCCGGCGACCAGCGGGGGCGCGTGTCGGACCCTTCACCGCGCGTTAGTTGGCGCGGCTCACCCCCCTCCGTCGGAACCAGCCAAAGGTGGCGGATGGTCTTGTTGGCTTCCAAATCTACGGCGCCCTGAACATAGGCGACCCACCTGCCGTCCGGGGAAACCTGCGGGTCGGAGATTCGTTGGATCTTCGTCAGGTCTTCGAAGGTGATCGGCCGCTTGGCAAGGGCCACGGGCACGATGGCCAAAATCAGCAGGAAGAATCGAATCGAGGTTTTTGTCATCATGGCGTCATGCTCCCATTCAACACCAAGTTGCTCCTGCAATCCTTCAACGGGCAGCCCTACTTGTCCCACTCGGTATGAAATTTGCCTTCTTTATCAATTCGACGGTAGGTGTGTGCGCCGAAGTAGTCGCGTTGCGCCTGCAAGAGATTCGCGGGTAGGCGCGCCTGCCGATAACTGTCGATGTAGGTCAGCGAATTGGTGAACGCGGGGCAGGGCACTCCGGAGTCGATGGCGATTTTCAGCACCTTGCGCAGGTTCTTGCCGGTCTTGTTGATCAGCCCGCGGAAGTGGCGGTCGAGCATCAGGTTTGGTAAGTCCGTCTTGCGGCTGAACGCGGCGCGGATCGGTTCCAGGAGCTTGGAGCGAATGATGCAGCCCCCGCGCCAGATGCGGGCTATCTCGGGAAACTTGAGGTTATATCCGTACTCCTTGGTGGCAGCGCGCATCTGCGCGAAACCTTGCGCGTAGCAGGCGATAACGGAAAGAGCGTAGGCGTCGCGGAGGCGGGCCACGAAGTCCTGCCTGTCACCGCCGAACTTGCGCTTCGGACCGCGGAGCTTTTCGGCGGCAGCCATGCGTTCCTCCTTAAGCCCGGAGACGATGCGCGCCAGCACCGCGCTGGTCAGCGTAGGCACGGCAACGCCCAAGTCGAGCGCGTCTTGCGCCGTCCACTTGCCAGTGCCTTTCTGCTCGGCCGTGTCGAGCACCAGGTCCACGAGCGGTTTGCCGGTCTCGGGGTCAGTCTTCTTGAGGACCAGGATGCTGATTTCCAGGAGAAACGAATTCAACTCCTCCGCGTTCCACTGCGCGAAGATGTCGTGGATTTCCGTGGCGCTCAGGCCGAGCACGCTCCGCAGGAGGTCATAGGCCTCGCAAATCGTCTGCATGATGCCGTATTCGATGCCGTTGTGGACCATCTTCACGTAGTGGCCCGCACCGCCGGGGCCGATGTAGGTGCAGCAAGCACCATCGTCAATCTGCGCGGCCATCTTGGTGAGGACAGGCTCCAGGCGGCGGTAAGATGCTTCGTGCCCGCCGGGCATCAGACAAGGGCCGTGCAGCGCGCCTTCTTCGCCGCCGCTCACGCCCATGCCGAAGAAACGAAGTCCGACCGTTTCCCAATCTTTCGCCCGCCGCTCCGTGTCCTTGAAGTGAGAATTGCCGCCGTCAATGACGATATCGTCGGCGCCCAGCGCGGGCTTCAGTTCGGCGAGCACGGCATCCACCGCCTTGCCGGCCGGTACCATCATCCAGATGCGGCGCGGCGCTTCGAGCGCCTCCACGAACTCAGGTAGAGAGGCGGCAACCGCAACGTCCTTGCCCGCCGTCGCTTCGGCGACTTCTCGGGACTTCGCTGCATCGGCGTCATAGCCAACGACCGAGAAACCTTTGCTCGCGGCGTTAAGCGCCAGGTTTCGGCCCATCACGCCCAGTCCAATGATTCCCAAATGCTTCTTGCTCATGAAGGGTCTCCCTTTGTCTTCAGATATGAATTCGGCGCAATAGAATACCAGATGGGAACGGCGGCGGTGGGCGAATTCGCGCCGGTAAGATTTTCTGCGACTCGTGGGTTTGTCCCTGCCCAACACCGAGGCGAAGTTATATAATCCTTAACTTAATCTCTTCCGGTGATGCTGGCCCGAAGATTCGTCATCATCCGCGGCCAGCCAGCCCATTCGGGGATGGAGGATTCATACCTTGTCAGGTGACACTGCAACCGCGAACGCGGCACTCGATCAACTCTGTATCAACACGATTCGCTGTCTGGCTATGGACGCCGTCCAGAAGGCGAACTCCGGCCATCCCGGAATGCCCATGGGCGCGGCGTCGATGGCGTATGTACTGTGGACGCGGCACCTGCGTCACCATCCGCACAAACCGCATTGGCCGAACCGCGACCGCTTTGTCCTCTCGGCGGGTCACGGCTCGATGCTGCTGTACAGCCTCTTGCACTTGACGGGCTACGATCTGGCGCTCGACGACCTCAAGCAGTTCCGGCAGTTTGAAAGCAGGACGCCCGGGCATCCGGAGAATCTCTTAGTCGAGGGAATCGAAACGACCACCGGGCCGCTCGGTCAAGGTCTTGCCACGGGTGTGGGCATGGCCATCGCGGAGAAGTATCTGGCGGCGCATTTTAATCGCCCTGGACATGACCTTGTGGACTACACGATTTATGCCATCGTTAGCGACGGCGACTTGATGGAAGGCATTTCTCACGAGGCGGCGTCGCTTGCGGGCCACCTGGGGCTCGATAACATCATCTACCTTTACGACGACAATCACATTTCCATTGAGGGGTCGACGGACCTGGCATTTACGGAAGATCGCGCCAAGCGCTTTGAGGCTTATGGCTGGTTTGTGCAGCAAGTCCCCGATGGTAACGACTTGGCCGCAATCGATGCTGCCATTCGCGCCGCGCAAGCGCAGCAAGGCAAGCCTTCGATCATCATGGTGCGGACGCACATCGCCTACGGCGCTCCTCACGCGCAGGACACGGCGGAGGCGCACGGCGCACCGCTCGGGGAAGAGGAAATCAGGCTGACCAAGCAGGCCTACGGCTGGCCTCCTGAGGCAAAGTTCCTGGTGCCGGAGGAAGCGCTGGCGCAGTTCCGCAAGGCGATTGACCGGGGCGCTGCGGCAGAGGCGGAGTGGCAGCAGCAGCTCGCGGCCTACCGGCAGGCGTTTCCTGATCTCGCAGCGGAATGGGACCGCTTCGAGAAGGGTGAACTCCCGGCGGGCTGGGCAGATAAGATCCCCACGTTCAAATCTTCCGACGGCGCGATGGCAACTCGCCAGGCTTCCGGAAAAGTGCTGGCGGCAATCGCCCCAAGCCTCCCGACACTGCTCGGCGGGTCGGCTGACCTCGCTCCCTCGAACAACACGTACGTGAAAGGACAGGGAGACTTCAGCAAGAACAATTATGGCGGGCGCAATTTCCATTTTGGGGTGCGTGAGCACTGCATGGGCGCCGCCTTGAACGGCATGGCGCTGAGCGGGCTGATTCCCTATGGCGGCACGTTCATGGTGTTTTCCGACTATGCGCGGCCGGCGGTCCGCCTGGCGGCGCTGATGGGCGCGCGTTCCATCTTCGTTTTTACACATGACAGTATTTTCCTGGGCGAAGACGGCCCGACGCATCAACCGGTGGAACATCTCGCAGCGTTGCGCGCCATTCCGAATCTCATGCTGCTCCGCCCGGCGGACGCCAATGAGACGGCCGTCGCGTGGCGCGTCGCAATCGAGCATCGAGGCGGTCCGGTCGTGCTGGCGCTGACGCGACAGGTCCTCCCCATCATTGACCGGAGCAAACATGGCCCGGCCGAGGGTTTGACGCGCGGCGCTTATGTGCTGGCGGATGCGTCCGAGAAAGCGCCGGAGATTATCCTGATCGCTACAGGTTCTGAAGTGTATGTGGCCCTGGATGCTTATGAAAAGCTCGCGGCGGAGAGGATCCCGGCGCGCGTCGTGAGCATGCCCAGTTGGGACCTCTTTGAGAAACAGTCCCAGGAGTACAAGGACGAAGTGCTGCCGCCCGCCATCACAATGCGCCTGGCAGTTGAGGCGGCGGTTTCATTCGGGTGGGAGCGCTACGTGGGGACGAAGGGCGCCGTGGTCAGCCTGAATCGCTTCGGCGCTTCCGCACCGTGGAAAGTTCTGGCGGAGAAGTTTGGCTTTACGGCGGCGAACGTCGTCCAGCGGGCGAAAGCGCTGATGGGAAGGTAAATGATCGAAAAGCAATTCTTCCTCGGGGCTGGAAGGGAGACGGACTTTGACTAATCTGGAGGCAACCGTAGGAACGACGCTTGCCCGGCTGCAGGCGGAGCGTTTTGCCGAGCGCCTATGGGCGCGCGACCCCTCCCTTTGGAAAACCGAACCCGAACATCAGCGGATCATCAATAAGTCGCTCGGATGGCTGACGGCGCCCCAATTGATGTTGGCCCACCTCGAGGACCTGTCGCAGTTTGTTGAGGACGTGCGCGGAGCCGGCTACAGGCACGCTGTCGTACTGGGGATGGGAGGTAGCAGCCTCTGCCCCGACGTATGCCGCGTGACTTTTGGAACAGCCCCCGGCTACCTCGAACTGCATGTTCTTGATTCCACCGTCCCCGCCTGCGTCGCCGCCGTGGAGGGAGACATCGATATTCCCAATACTCTCTTCCTGGTTTCGAGCAAGTCGGGCGGGACCGTCGAATCGCTGAGTTTCTTCAAGTACTTCTACGGACGGGTGCGGCAGGCGAAAGACGACGCGGCGGGCGAAAACTTCGTGGCCATTACCGACCCGGGGAGTTCCCTCGAGAAGCTCGCGCAGGAAATGCACTTTCGAAAAGTCTTCCCCGGCCAGCCCGATATCGGAGGCCGGTACTCCGCTCTGTCGAACTTTGGCATGGTGCCCGCCGCACTCGCAGGTGTCGATGTGCGCAAATTGCTCGAACGCGCCCAGGGAATGGTCAGGGCCTGCTCTCCAGACGTTCCCCTCGCCGAGAATCCAGGGATTTCACTGGGTGTCTTGCTCGCGGAAGCGGCGCGGTCCGGCTGGGACAAACTCACACTGGTAATGTCAGCGGGGATCTACACCTTCGGCGACTGGGCGGAACAGTTGATCGCGGAGAGCACCGGCAAGGAAGGGACGGGATTATTGCCGGTGATCCGGGAATATGTTGGCGAACGCCCCGCTTATGAAAACGACCGAATCTTCGTTCACATGTTTGTTGCCGGAGAGACCAAGCGAATCGCCAACAGCCGGCTCGAGACACTGGAGGCCGCGGGGCATCCGGTCGTCCGGATTACGCTGGAAGATAAATATGATCTGGGGAAGGAGTTCTTCCGCTGGGAAATCGCGACAGCCACGGCCGGTGCCCTGCTCGGTATCAACCCCTTCGACCAGCCGAACGTCCAGGAAAGCAAGGACAACACACATCGATTGCTGGAGGAGTTTCGCACACGCGGTCGTCTTCCAGAAGATGAGCCGCTCGCTGTGTTCGAGGGCGTGAAATTCTATTGTGGGTCCGGAAAGAGTGGGGAAGTCGCCGAATCCGGGGGGGGTGAGGACGGTTCGGCCACTGCGTGCCTGGCGAAATTCCTTTCCCAGGCCACGCCGGGCACTTACGTTGCCTTGCTTCCCTATCTCGAGCCTACGAGCGCCCACAAGGCGGCCATTCAGGCATTACGCCTGCAACTCCGTGATGCCCTGAGGCTCGCCACAACGGTTGGCTACGGGCCCCGGTACCTCCATTCCACTGGGCAATTCCACAAAGGCGGGCCCAACACCGGTCTGTTCATTCTGATCACGGCGGACGACGAGAACGACCTGCCGATTCCCGGTGAACAGTATGGCTTTGGAGTTTTGAAGCAGGCGCAGGCGTTGGGAGATTTTGAGGCCCTGCAGAGTAAAGGGCGGCCGGTGATTCGCTTCCACCTTGGACGAAACACGCACGCGGGCTTGGACCACATCACAAACTTCGTGAAAAAGGCCGTGGTGGAGTTACGCCGGAGGCGCGACTGAATCTGGAAATGGGCGCACTTCAACAGCAGCTTGTGGCGCCCGGAAGCATTCCTCGGGTGAAGCATGAGTTTACCTGGATTATCCGATAACGCTTTGTGGAGTCGGCGGCAGCGGCGGCTGCCGGACCCGTGTGCCATGGTCATCTTCGGCGCGTCGGGTGATCTGACAGAGCGGAAGATCGTGCCGGCGCTCTATTATCTTGCAGGCCTGGGGATGCTGCCGCCGGAATTCTCCGTGGTTGGCTGCGGGCGCACGCCCTTCAGCCACGAACAGTTTCGCGAAAAGATGCGGCAGGCTGTGACAGAATTCCTCCGCTTGCCCGCCGAGGAGTCAGCCGCCTTTGAGGAGCGATTTGGGAGTAGGCTCTATTATCTGGCGGGAAATTTCGGCGAGCCTGTGGCCTACGAACAATTGAAAGGTCTGCTTAACCAGCTTGACCGGGATAAAGGCACAGCGGGGAACCGTCTCTTCTATCTCGCTACTCCTCCCAGTTTCTTTCCTCTCGTGGTCGGCCAATTGGGCAGTGCGGGGTTAGCCCGGCCCAAGGACCCGCGCGGGAATTGGACTCGTATCGTAATCGAGAAACCTTTTGGGCGCGACCTCGCCAGCGCGCGTGAACTCAACCGCGTGGTAACAGCCGCGTTCAACGAAGACCAGGTCTACCGCATCGACCACTATCTGGGCAAAGAAACGGTGCAGAATCTGCTCGTCTTCCGCTTTGCCAACGGAGTGTTCGAGCCGATTTGGAATCGCCGCTACATCGATCACGTTCAAATTACGGTGGCGGAGGATCTCGGGGTCGAAGGACGGGGTTCTTACTACGAAGAGGCGGGATTGCTCCGCGACATGATTCAGAATCACGTGCTGCAGTTGCTGAGCCTGGTGGCGATGGAACCTCCCGCCACGTTTCGAGCCGACGCCGTCCGCGACGAGAAGGCAAAAGTCCTGCGGTCGGTCCGATCGTTTCCCGCCGAGCGGGTCCACGAATTTGCACTGCGCGGCCAGTACCGCGAGGGCCTCGCGCATGGGGCGAGCGTGCCCGCTTATCGCGCCGAGCCGAAAGTGGCGCCGACCTCAGTGACCGAAACCTTCGCGGCTTTGAAGTTCCATATCGACAACTGGCGCTGGGCGGACGTGCCGTTCTACCTGCGTTCCGGAAAGCGCCTGGCGAAGCGCGCCTCGGAGATCGCCATTCAATTCCGCCGCGTGCCGCACCTGCTATTTCGCGACTGCGCGACCCAGCACATCGAGCCCAATCTGCTCATCGTGCACATCCAACCCGACGAGGGAATGTCTTTGCGTTTCAGCGCCAAGGCGCCGGGCGCGATCATGCAGATTGAGCCCGTCACCATGAACTTCCGTTATGGCGAGGCTTTTAGTTCCTCGCCGCCCACCGCCTACGAAACCCTGCTGCTTGATTGCATGCTGGGCGACGCCACGCTCTTCAACCGCGAGGACGCGGTCGAGCTTTCGTGGGAGTTGGTGGACCCCATTCTCACCCGCTGGCGCGAGGACGGCGAGAAGGGTTTGGCATTTTACGAATCCGGCAGCTGGGGGCCGGCGGAAGCGGACGCTTTCATTGCGGCCGACGGGCGTTCCTGGCAGCAGCCGGATATCACGCACTGACGCATGCCCGATCCCGAGATCCGAATCCACTCCGACCTCATCGCACTGAGCGGCGCCGCGGCCGAATTCTTCGCGCAGGCGGCGAGCGCGCGTATTGCCGAGGCGGGATATTTTGCCGCCGCGCTCTCCGGCGGAACCACGCCCCGCCAGTTGTATGAACTCCTCTCCACGAGTCCTTTCTCAAGCCGGATTTCCTGGGACCGCGTTCACCTGTTTCAGGTGGACGAACGTTGCGTAGCGCCAGACCATCCCGAAAGCAATTTCAGGATGATCCGCCAGGCGTTGCTCGCCCCGGCGCGCGTTCCCCGAAGATGTTTTCATCGCATGGCAGGAGAATGGGAGGATCCCGCCGAGGCCGCTCACCAATACGCGCTGGAGCTCTCCGCAACCTTACGGGCGAGGGAAGGAGAGGTTCCGCGCTTCGACTTAGTTATACTGGGCATGGGCGCGGACGGGCACACCGCCTCACTATTTCCGGATTCGGCGGCCCTGGAGGAGACGCAGTTGTGGGTTTGTCCGAACCGGCCAAGGGAGAAGGGATGGGGGCGGATCACGCTGACGTTCCCGATCCTCAATGCGGCGAAGCAGATCCTGTTTCTTGTGGCGGGAGCGGAAAAGGCGAGCACCCTGGCGCGCGTTTTGGAGGGACCTTACCAGCCGCGCAATCTGCCCGCCCAGCGAATCAAGCCGCTGAACGGCCACTTGCTGTGGTATGTTGACCGCGCCGCAGCCGAGCGCCTGCGGGAAGTTCCGGGGAGAATCGGATGATCAAGGTCGTGCCTTCCATTCTGGCAGCGGATTTTTCCCGCCTCGGCGAGCAGGTCCGGGCGGTGGAAGCCGCGGGAGCCGACCGCGTTCACGTTGACGTGATGGATGGCCGCTTCGTTCCCAACCTTACTTTCGGGCCGCTGATTGTCGAGTCTCTCCGGCCCGCGACGCGGCTGCCCATCGAGGCTCACCTCATGGTGGCCCGGCCCGAGGACTTCATCCAGCCCTTCGCCGCCGCGGGCGCGGACACCATCATCGTTCACCAGGAGACCACGCCGCATCTCCACCGCGCCTTGCAGCAGATTCGGAGCCTGGGCAAGAACGCCGGTGTCGTGATCAATCCCGCCACCCCCGTGGATCTGATTTCGGATGTGCTGGGGAGCGTCCAGTTGATTCTGGTGATGACCGTGAATCCGGGGTTTGGGGGCCAGGAGTTTATTCCCGAGATGCTGGGCAAAATCCGCCAGGTGCGCGCCGCGCTGCGCGAGCGGCGCCTCACCTGCGACGTCGAGGTGGACGGCGGCATCAACGAGCAGACCGCGCGCCAGGTTGTGGAAGCGGGCGCCAACGTGCTCGTCGCGGGCTCGGCCGTCTTCGGTGCCCCGGACGGCGTGGCGGCAGCCATTCAAAGACTGCGCGCCGCCGCCGGCCCCGAGCCGGACTGAAATCACCGCCCTCCAAAGAACCTCGCCGGCAGTTGGTAGCGC
>JBEKUI010000018.1:0-28422 GCA_049515175.1 Terriglobia bacterium | reverse complement strand
GGGCCTGATGCCCACCTCGTAGCGGCCGTTCGACCGCCAGGGTCGGAGGAAAGCTCTTCCATAGGCTTGACGATTTCTTGGGACCGCGATCTGCTCGTCATCCGGGGCGCGAAGATCCCGGGCGGCCGCGTGGAGGTTAACTACCTTGAGGCCTATTGCCGTTCCGGCTCAACGGATCGGCCCTGGGAGCAAACCGTCATCCCCCACCGCACGGAGAAGCTCGACGCAACTAGCGACGGGAAGTTCATCAGGCTGCTCTCCAAGCTCGAAGGCGGCGTCGAGGTGCAGCACGAAATCCGAGCGGGCCAGGATGAAGTGGGGTTTCGGGTAACGGCGATGAATCGTGGCGCGGGTTACGTGGACCTGGTTTGGGTGCAACCCTGCATACGCGTCGGACCATTTACGGGACGAGGGCAGCAGGACTATGTGGAGCGCAGCTTTATTTTTGTGGCGGGGAAGCTCACCTCGCTCGAAAGGACACAGCACACTACGGAGGCAATCTACAAAGGCGGACAAGTCTATGTGCCCGCGGGGATCGGGTTGCGCGACGTCAACCCTCGCCCCATCAGCCCTGACGTGCCCTCTAACGGCCTGATTGGTTGCTTCTCGGCGGACGGTCGCTACATCCTGGCGACGGCTTGGGAGCCTTACCAGGAGCTTTTCCAAGGTGTGGTTGTCTGCCTGCACTCGGATTTTCGTATCGGCGGCCTCAGCCCCGGGCAGACGAAGACCGCCCGAGGCAAAATCTACATCATGCCGAACGACCCCGAAGAGCTGCTACGCCGCTATCGGCGAGACTTCGACGACCGAAAATCGAAGTGACGCAGGAGGTACGGCCGCGGCTTTCCTCGCAGGGGGAGTCGCATGAGCAGAAATCCTATGAACCTCGAAGATCGCATCGAAGAGCTCTACTCGCGCGACGCTAGAGAATTCGGCGAGGAGTATTTCCAAGCCTTCGACGAGTTGAAGGCGGCGTTGAATGACGGGCGCGTGCGCGCGGCGGAGCCGGACCCGGCATCGCCCACGGGGTGGAAGGTGAACACGTGGGTGAAGAAGGGGATTCTGCTGGGGTTCCGGATTGGGCGAGTTGTCGAGATGCCGGTTTGGCGGCCGGGAGCAGGCATGAGGCCGCCTGTGGCGGGGTCTTCGTGGCCACTGCAATTAGACCGCCAGGATGGAGATGCCGCGCACGAAAGTCGGCGGTCAGAAACCGCCGCTACAGATGCCGGCCTAACGGCCGGTACTACGGAAAAGCCGCAACATCAAAATACGGATGTTGCGCTACCAAGGCAATTCCGTGACAAGCACACGTATCCGCTGAAGGAGATTCCTGACGACAGAAACATTCGCGTCGTGCCTGGCGGGTCGTCGATTCGAGATGGCTGTTATATCGGCAAGGGTGTGGTCTGCATGCCGCCGATGTACGTGAACACCGGCGCCTACGTGGACGACGGCACGATGATCGACTCGCATGCGCTGGTGGGTTCGTGCGCGCAGGTAGGGAAGCGCGTGCATATTTCCGCCGCGGCACAGATTGGCGGGGTGCTCGAACCGATCGGCGCGATGCCGGTAATCATCGAGGACGACGTGCTCGTGGGCGGCAATTGCGGCGTTTATGAGGGAACGATTGTGGGCAAAGAAGTGGTGCTCGCCGCGGGAACGATTCTGACCGGCTCGACGCCGGTCTACGATCTCGTCCGCGACACTGTCTATCGCCGCGATGGCGCGAAGCCTCTGATGATTCCTCCCGGCGCGGTTGTGGTTCCCGGTTCGCGCGCGGTCACCCAAGGTCGCGGCAAGGAATTGGGGATTTCCCTCTATACTCCCGTTATCATCAAATACCGCGACGAGAAAACGGATCAGGCGGTGAGGTTGGAAGAGCTGCTGCGCTGAAACCGGAGCGCGCTCCCCCTTTACGACCCCGCTTGCAACAATTCGGGCCTTGAGTTGTTTCTCCTTCCCCGCGTGCGCCCCAGACTTGGCGGCATTCTGGCTCGTTGCCCGGCCCTGGCCGGATAGAGCTTCCCTATTCCCCTCATAAAAATTTCGAATTGTACTTATGCCGGGGGACAGCCAATGCTGGAGTCTGCCGAGTTTTCTTCCGTGCGGTCGTGTCTCGACTCGGCCTTCGCGAAGGGGCCGTTATGGCAAATCAATCTGTTCTGGTACGGGTGCCGGCCACCGTGGGTAATTTCGGCGGGGCGACGAACTGTGCAGCCCTGGCACTGGATGCGCCATTGAACGTGAAGGTCACTCCGCGCTCCGATGGCGAGGTGGCGAGCCGCTACTTCGGGGAGCATGGCGAGCGCGTGCCGCGCGACCGATCGAATCTGGCCGTGCAGGCGCTGGAAGCCGCGCTGGACGCGAGGGGTGTCGAGTTCCCCGGCGCCGATTTTGCGATCTTCAGTTCCGTGCCGGTCGCTGTGGGGTTGGGATCGAGCACCGCAGCAATACTTGCAGGGGTAATCGCCGCCGATCAGCTCTTCCATCTGAGTCTTCAGGAGAAAGACCTGTTGGAACTCGCCGGAAGGTTCGAGGACCGGCAGGATAACCTGCGTGCCTCTTGGCTGGGAGGCTTTGTGGCGAGCCTCGAGGAAGCGGCCAGACCGACCTACCGGCGAACGCCGGTCGCCGGAGATTTTGCCCTCCACGTCGTCGTCCCGGAAACAGCGCTGGCGAAGAAACCGTGGCACGAGAGCCTTGGCACGAGGGGAATGAAGTCCGTCGACTCCTCCGGGCACGAGCGCGCTGCCGCCTTTGGGGAGTTCTTTGCCGATCCGAGCAATGGTCACGGGGCGACGCTGGGCGATCCCCTGCATTCCACTTGCGAGAAGAAGGTTCCAGGACTGGAAGAAGCGCTCGCGCTTCGGCTGCCCGGCGTTCTCAGCATTTTCGCTTGCGGGTCCGGTCCCGCCGTAGGGATTCTGGCCCAGAGTGATGCGCTCGCGGCGGTCGCCGCGGTTCGGGAATGCTTTGCTCGCCACGGCGTCGATTCCTTGGCAGGCCGTTACCGGCCCACCAACGCCGGCGCACGTGACTGGAACGCGGTGCGACCGGACATTATGGCGCCCCCGTTGCGGGGGCGTTCTGTCCCCAGCTTCAAATTCCCCTATATTCCGGCCTGAGAATCCGGCCCCAGAAAGGGTATTGACGCCCGGTCGGGGGCCGTGGTACATTACCTACCGACTGGTCGGTATCATCGCTTTGCGGGCCGTCACCAACACGAGACACTATGAGCAAGCCATCTACTGGTGCAGAGATTCTTCTGGAGAGCCTTCGCCGTGAGGGCGTGGATGTGTTTTTCGGACTACCCGGGGGGGTGGTGCTGCCGCTCTATGACGCCCTGTACAGCAGCGGGATTCATCACCTGCTGGTGCGCCACGAGCAGGCCGCGGCGTTTGCTGCCGACGGTTACGCGCGAGTGACCGGGAAGGTGGGAGTTTGCCTGGGGACCTCCGGCCCGGGGGCGACGAACCTGACCACCGGGCTCACTTCTGCCATGATGGACTCAATTCCGATCGTGGCCCTGACCGGCCAGGTGCCCCTCCAGCTGATCGGCAAGGATGCCTTCCAGGAATGTGACACTATCGGCATCACCATGCCCTCGACGAAGTGCTCATTTCTTGTGCGCTCGGCGGCGGAGCTGCCCGGCATCATGCACCAGGCGTTCAAAACGGCGATTTCCGGCCGCCCTGGCCCCGTGCTTGTCGATCTGCCCAAGAGCGTCCTGATGGAATCGGCGCTGGTGTCCTACCCGACGGAGCCGGGCATCAGGCAACTGGAACGGATCCGTGAGTGGAAGGATGAGGAGATCGAGCGCGCGGCGGAAATGATCCTGGAGAGCCAGCGCGCCGTCCTCTACGTGGGCGGCGGGGTGATTGCGGCCAACGCCTGGGAGGAGTTGCGCGAGCTGGCCGAACTCGCCCGCATTCCCATCACCACCACTTTGATGGGCCTGGGCGCCTTCCCCTCCGATCATCCCCTTTCACTCGGCATGCTGGGGATGCACGGTTCCTACGCCACCAACCTGGCGATCTGCAACTGCGACCTGCTGATCGGCGTGGGTGTGCGCTTCGACGACCGCGTGACCGGCCGCCTGAAGGATTTTGCGCCGCTCTCCCGCAAGATTCATATCGACGTCGATCCCGCGGAGGTCAACAAGAACGTCCGCGTGGATCTGGGCCTCGTGGGCGACGCCCGCGAAACGCTGCGCGCCATTATTGAATGCCTGAAGCGCTTCGAACGCCAGGGCCGGAAGGCGGCGCCGCTCGACCGGCAGCAATGGCTGCAGCGGATTGAATCCTGGCGTGCGGAGCATCCGCTTACCTACGACAAGTACGCGCACACTGTGAAGCCGCAGTATGTGATCGAAATGCTTTCGCGCTATACCGCCGATGACGCGGTCGTGTCCGTGGACGTTGGACAGCACCAAATGTGGACGGCGCAGTACTGGAAATTCCACAAGCCCCGCACCTGGCTCAGTTCCAGCGGTCTGGGTTCGATGGGCTACGGCTTCCCGGCGGCGATGGGGGCGCAACTCGCAGACCCCAACCGCCAGGTGATCGCCATCGTCGGCGACGGCGGCTTCCAGATGACCTTGAACGATCTCGCCACTGTGGCGCAGTACCGCGTGCCCGTGAAGATCGCCATCATTAACAACCGTGCGCTGGGCATGGTCCGGCAGTGGCAGGAGATCTTCTTCGAGAAGCGTTATTGCGATATCGATCTGAGCTTTGCGCCGGATTTTGCCAAGCTGGCGGAATCCTACGGCATTCGCGGCGTGCGGGTCGATCATCGCACCGACGTTCCCGATGCGATCCGTGACTTCCTGAGCGATCGGGAGCCGCGATTGATCGATTTTTGGGTGGACCCGGCGGAAAACGTCTATCCCATCGTTCCCCCCGGAGCGTCGCTGGCGGAGATGGTCGTGGAACCGCCGCGCGTGATGGTCGAGGAAGAAGCTCTGGACGACTTGTGGGCGGTGTAGGAGCGCCCCCCTTCAAGGCGGCACGCCGGACTGAATCCCGGGCCGGCGGAGGATTCCGGGAAAGATTGAGTTCGTTTTGAGGAGTTGAGTATGCAGTGGCTAATCGCGCTTCAGACTAACGGTGATCCGATCACTTCCTGCCGGTTGATGAACATTTTCCGCCGCAAGGGGGTGAGCATCGTGACGCTGGTGATGGCGGCGCGGCCCGAGGGCTACTCCGTGATTGCGGTGGCGGAGACTCCGGAGGCCCAGGTGGAGCATATCTTCAACTTCCTGCGGCGCGTGGAAGGCGTGCAGCACGTTACTTACTACCAGCACGAGCCGCTGGGCGAAGCGTCGTTTGTCTTCATCGACGCCGACGCGGGCTCGTCGAGTTTGGCACGCTTCCTCCAGACCTTCCCGGAGTCGAAGCTGATTTTCGCCAGCCACGGTAAGTATCTGCTGGAAATCCCGGGAGACCGCAAGGCCCGGTCCGCCAGTCTCGCCGGCGGCAGCGCGGAGATTCTCCCGTTCGTCCGCGTCCGGAGCAGTATTCAGCAGCCGGAACTCATCACGGCGCAGGCATCTTGACAGACCAACGAAGAACCATGAACGCTGGATGAGAGGCAAAAGGCTGCGCCTTCCTTTTGGTCTTATCGTTCATCATCCATAGTTCATTGTTTAGATTGACTTACGTTCAGGAGGAGATTGTGGCAAAGGTTTATTACGAAAATGACGGCGATTTGAAATATCTGGCCGGCAAGACCGTGGCCATCATCGGCTATGGCAGCCAGGGGCACGCTCACGCCCTTAACCTGCGTGATAGCGGGGTGAAGGTGATTGTGGGTGAGGTGGCCAAGCCCGAACTGCGCGCCCGGCCGCTCGCCGCGGGCTTTGAAGTGGTGGATACACCGGAAGCGGCAAAGCGCGCGGATCTGATCTCCGTGCTTGTCCCCGACCCCATTCAGGCCAAGGTCTACAAGGAGGCGATGGCGCCTCATATGGGTAAGGGAAAAACGCTGCTTTTCGCGCACGGCTTCAATATCAACTACAAGTTTGTGGTGCCACCTCCCGAGGTGGACATCATCATGATCGCGCCCAAGTCTCCTGGACACCGGCTGCGCGAGCTCTTCACGGAAGGGCTGGCCGTGCCGGCGCTCGTCGCCGTGGAGCAGAACGCCTCCGGCAAAGCTCTCGAGACGGCGCTGGCCTATGCCAAGGGCCTGGGCTGCCTGAAGGCGGGCGTCATCCAGACAACGTTCAAAGAAGAAGTCGAGACCGATCTCTTCGGCGAACAGGTGGTTCTCTGCGGCGGCGTCTCGGAGCTGGTTCTCGCCGCGTTCGAAACCCTGGTCGCGGCTGGTTATCAGCCCGAGATCGCCTACTTCGAATGCGCCAACGAGCTGAAACTGATCGTTGACCTGATTTACGAGGGGGGCCTGAAGTACATGCGCTACTCGGTCAGTGACACCGCCGAATACGGTGACTACACGCGCGGGCCGGTGGTCATTGACCAGCACGTGCGCCAGACGATGAAGAAGATTCTGGCGGACGTTCAGAACGGCTCTTTTGCGCGCGAGTGGATGGAGGAAAGCGCCAGTGGCGGGAAAAACTTCCAGGCGATGCGCGCCAAGGGCGCCAACCACATGATCGAAAAAGTGGGCAGTGAACTGCGCAAAATGATGGCCTGGAAACGCAAGGAAGACGAAGCCACTGCGGCACAGGCCCAGGCGCGCGCCTGAGGTTCAACGGGCCACAACCTTTTCGGTTCTTCGGGGGGCGCAGGATGCCGCGCCCCATTGATTTCCCTGAGACGAGTTTCGAGGAGAGAAGCATGAGCGCAACGAAAGCAGGCGGGGACGGATCCGAGAGGACTCGCTCGGGCGCAAAGGACCTCCCCAGCCGCGTCCGCAAGCTGGCCTTGATTGGCGCCGGCAAGCTCGGCGAAGGATTGCTTTCCGGGCTGCTGGGCTCGCAGATGGTGCCGGTTTCGCACGTCGAGGCCACGGTCGCCCACCAGCCGCGCGCCGACTATCTGGCGGAGAAGTATGGCGTGAAGGCCCACACCGATAACAGCAAAGCGGTGGCGGGTGCGGACCTGGTTCTCATCGTTCTGAAGCCGCAACAAGTGAAGGGTTTCTTGCAGCAAGTGAAGAAGAAGCTGCGTAAGGACGCGGTGATTATCTCGGCCGCGGCTTCCGTCACCACCTCATTGATCGAGCGCGAGCTGGGCCATCCCGCACGCGTGGTTCGCGCCATGCCCAACACCCCCTGCCTGATCCGCCACGGCATGACGGCGATCGCCGCCGGCAAACACGCCACCGCCGACGATGTGAAGCTTGCGGAACAGATCTTCAGTTCCATGGGGCGGACGGTGGTTGTCGATGAGAAGCACATGGACGCGATTACCGGCCTCTCTGCTTCCGGCCCCGCATACGTCTACATGATTATCGAATCGCTCGCCGAAGGCGGCGTGAAGCTGGGCCTGCCGCGCGAACTCTCCACCGAGCTTTCCGCCCAGACGCTGCTCGGTGCCTCGGCCTTGGTGCTCCACACCGGCGAACATCCCGCCAAACTCAAGGACATGGTTACCACCCCCGCCGGCTGCACCATCGATGGCCTGCTCGAACTTGAAGAGGGCGGCCTGCGCGTCACGTTAATCAAGGCCGTCGTGCGTGCGGCCGAGCGCGCTCGCCAGCTTGTGCAAAGCCAGAATACCTAGCTCCGGGGAAACTCCAGAAACACCGTTTGTTTGCGGGGGCCGTGGGCATCTCTTTTCACGCCGAAGAGTGGTACCCTGTTCTTGGCGAAAGGAGGTCTTATGAACACCGTAACCTTCTGGCTTGTCGCCGTCCTCGCTCTGATTGTTTTCGCTTCCCTAGTCCCGAAAGCAGTCCGCGTCATCCGCTCCTACATCAGATTTCGCGGCAAGAGGCTGGTGACCTGCCCCGAGACTCAGCGTCCGGCGGCGGTTGAAGTCGATGCCGCGCGCGCTGCGCTCTCTGCCTCCGCCGGATTGGAGCATTTGGAATTGCAGCGCTGCTCCCGCTGGCCGGAGCGCGCCGGGTGTGGCCAGGAGTGCCTGCAGCAGATCGAACTCGCCCCGGAAGGCTGCCTTGTGCGCACGATCGTCACGCAGTGGTACGCGGGGAAGGCTTGCGCGCTGTGCGGCCACATCATTCAGGAAGTCGATTGGCTGGGCCACAAGCCGGCCCTGCTGGACCCGGAACGCAAGACGGTTTACTGGGACGCGATCCCGGCCGAGAAGTTGCCCGATGTTTTCGCCACTCATGCGCCCGTCTGTTGGGACTGCCACATCGCCGAGACGCTGTTGCGCGAGCACCCGGAAGTGGTCACAGTACGCTCACCGAAGTGGTTTCCGTAGCGGTTCCGGTTCCTCGCGAGCCCTCGACCCGACCCGAAAAGAAATTCATCCCCCTCACTCTGCCGACATCCGAGCCGAACGGAAAGGGTCTTGTCTCCCACCTCCCTGCAATGCCATGATGAACGTCCCCGTGTTGCTTCAGGGCTACCGCGTGGACATCGTCGCTACGAATCCGGGGAGAGTGTGGCATGTCTCAGATTGCACCTCGCAGGGAGGTCTTCGACGCCATTGTCGTTGGGTCCGGAGCCACCGGCGGCTGGGCCGCCAAGGAACTGGCGGAAGCGGGACTACGGGTGGCGGTGATAGAAGCGGGCCGCAACCTGGTTCCAGAAAAAGACTTCACCGAGCACGTCCTACCTTATCAGGTCAAGTATCGCGGCTATTCCCCGGAAATGCGCAGGACGCGGCCCATCCAATCGGACTTCTATGCCTGCATGGAATACAACTACGACTGGTTCGTAAACGATCTTGAAAACCCTTACACGACGCCCACCGACCGGCCCTTTAAATGGATCCGGGTGCGGATTCTGGGTGGGCGGTCGCTGGTTTGGGGCCGCGTGAGTCTGCGCCTAAGCGACCTTGATTTCCAAGCCGCCCGCCGCGACGGCTACGGCGAGGACTGGCCGCTCAGCTACGCCGACCTCGCCCCCTTTTACGACAAGGTGGAAGAGTCCATCGGCGTCAGCGGCCTGGCGGAGGGCGTTTCTCACGTTCCCGATGGGAAGTTTCAGACGCCCATGCCGATGTTTTGCAGCGAAGCCATCTTGCGCAAAACATTGAAGGAGAAATTCGGGCGGCACTTGCTCTTCGGCCGGAATGCTAATCTGACCCAGCCGCTCAACGGCCGCGCACCTTGCCACTACTGCGGACCATGCGAGCGTGGTTGTATTACCGGATCTTATTTCAACAGTCCAACGGTCACCCTCGCCGCCGCGGCGAAGACCGGCCGGCTTACCGTGATCACCGACGCGGTGGTCAGCCATGTGACCTGTGACCATGGCTCAGCCAAGGCGACGGGCGTCCGCTACGTGGACCGCCAGACGCGTAGCGTGCGCGAAGCACGTGGCAAAGTCGTCGTCCTCTGCGCGCAATCGCTTGAGTCGGTGCGGATTCTTTTGAACTCGGCGACGCGCCAGTTCCCGAACGGCCTGGCGAATTCCAGCGGTGTCCTCGGCCACTACATGATGGACCATTTCTCAGGCTTTGGAGCGAGCGGGGTGATTCCCGGCGCCGAGCGGCGCGTCTGGTACGGTCCTCCCCAGCGCCCCACGGGCACATATATTGCCCGCTTCCGCAACTTGACCGAGCGTCACCCCGACTACATCCGCGGCTTTGGTTACGAGGTTTATCTCTCTCCGCCGTTTAATACGCACGCCCCGGGATTTGGACCGGAGTATAAGGAGCGCATCAAACACGGTGATTGGACCATGCACCTGCAGGGCTACGGCGAGATCGTTCCCCAGTGGGAGAACTTCTGCGAGCTCGACAAGAATGCCGTGGACACGTGGGGAATCCCCGCCCTTCGCATCAGCATGGACTACGGTGAGAACGCCCGGAAGATGGCTCCGGACGTCGCGGCAAGCGCCGCAGAGATGCTGGAGGCTGCGGGGGCGCGCGAGATTCGCCTTCACCAGCGTTTCGACTATGGCCGGCATGAAGTGGGCGCTGCGCGCATGGGAAGCGACCCGAAGAGGTCCATTCTCAATCCTTTCCTTCAGTCCCACGACGTCAAGAACCTGTTCGTCATGGATGGATGCTCTTTCGTCTCCGCCTCGTGTCACAACCCCATCTTAACCATGATGGCACTCGCGGTCCGCGGCTGCGAATATCTGGTGGACGAGTTCCGCCGCGGACGACTGTAGGGGCAAGTGACAAGCTGCGGCGAAGAAGCTAATGTATCCCCCTAAAGATATTCAGCATTCCACCAGGAGGTGAAACCATGAACCGACGCGATTTCGCCCGGAGGATGACTGGTGCCGCCCTTGGCGCCGGCGCGTCCCCTAGCCGGATGTTGCTGGCCACCCCCGTGCCCGCACCCGCGAGCGTACCCTACAAGCTTTCCGTGATGCTCTGGACGGTATTCGAAAACCTGCCCTTCGAGCAGCGGCTGGAGAAGGTGGCGGAAGCGGGCTACCGCTACGTGCAACTCGTGGGCGAATACAAGAAGTGGTCGGAAGAAGATTTCCGCCGCGCCAATGCCAAGCGGCGCGAGTTGGGAATTCGTTTCGACACCACGGCGGGTCTCGCCCACGGCGTGGGCGACCCGCGCGCCCGCGACGCCTTTCTGGCCGACCTGCGCAACGAACTCGCGGTGATGGAGAAGCTCGAAATTCCCGCCGTCATCGTCATGTCGGGTGATCGGATTCCGAGTCTCGCGCCGGAAATCCAGCACCAGAGTTGCGTCGAAGGCCTGAAGCGCGCGGCGGAAGTCGTGGAAGGCAGGGGCGTCACGCTCTGGCTGGAGAACATCGACCTCGAGGAGAATCCCAAGTATTACCTCTGGTCGATGGAAGATCTATTCAAGATTATCGGTGAAGTGAACCATCTACAGGTCAAGGCGCTCTATGATTTCTTTCACGCGCAGATTTCCGGTGGGAACCTGATCGCCCACTTGGAGCGGAACGTTGCCAAGACGGCCTGCGTGCACATCGCCGACGTACCCGGACGCCACGAGCCGGGCACGGGCGAGATCAACTACCGCAACATCTACCGGAAACTTGTGGAGCTCAGATTCTCCGGCTCAGTGACTATGGAATTCCTTCCCACGCACGATGCAGTAGCCAGCCTGGCGGCGGCGCGCGAAGAGGCGCTGCGCGGAGGACAAGGGTAGGTTGGTCACGGCAAACGGCAGAGTGTCGCCCGCCGCGTTGAAGGGGAGTTCCCTTGCTTGGTCAGCGGGAAGCCGGTCATTGATGGCGTAGGAAGTCGTCTGCGGACTGGACGTACGCGACGCCGATCTTATTGTGGCTCTCTCCCGGTTTCTTATAGGTATGAGCAACCCGACCGGGGACGAAGATGTTTGCCCCGCCCCGGGAATAGGGCACGGAAATCTCAATCGGAGAGCCCACGACGTAGGCCTTCGGGCTCAGGAAACAGAGCCCGCCGCGTGAGACGTTTTCAGTGGCCACGACCTCGTCGGCAAAGCCCGCCTGGCGAATGCAGGCAACCAGACTGGCTTTGACTCGTGTATTGCGCCGGTTGCCCACCGTCGAGGGCTGAGGCTGTGGCGTCGCCTCTCCGGATGAATCCGCCGGACCGGCCTGGGCCGGCCGCCCGGGGCCGCTACTCCCCACGCCCTTCCAGAGCGTCGGCTGTGCGCACGGCACGCAAGGCCGAGTCAGCGCCTGGTTGGCCTGGAAGACCTGGACCTCCAGTTCGTTGAGGTAAGCCACTTCCTGGCTTGCGCACACCGAGCATTCCATGAGCAGTCGCCCCACTACACGCTTCCCGTCCGCCACGGGCGGGAAGCCGATTCCCCAGAGGTCGGCGGCGGGATCTACCTGGGCGACGCCGTACACGTGGCCTTCGCTCTCCCCACCGATCCGCCCCACGACGCGAAAGGCCGCCTCCTTCGAAACGCGGGGATAACGGAGGGTCACCTCCTGGTGGGCCTGAAGGGGTTGTTTCAGGACGATCGTGGCGCCGTGGCGGCTCAGGTTCACGGTGCGGCCTTCCACATCGAACTTGGTTCCCGCCTCGTCGAGTCCGGAGATACGAATGGTGATGGCCATGGCCACCCGATCGCTCCGGCGCTTGATCGGCTCTTCCGGCATTCCGCTACACTCCGACTCGAAGATTGGAACTGCGCCCGCAGGCCGTGGATTGCATGCTTGACGCCTGAAGTCTTGTTAATCCCCCTGCGCGTTGCACCGGGCTATGCAACCCGTCTCGCGCCAGGTCATTATAAGTCGAGCGGTCAAGCATCGCCAAGTATCTCTGAATATATCTGACAAGGGGCGACCCGTCGCGGGCAGACCTCCATGCGTCAGTCGCCGGGCAGGGAACAGAACATACTTGTTTTTCCAGCTTGGCTTTTGCGCTAAAATCTCATCTTAGAGGGGATCCGCGCCAGGAGACTCCACTGTTCGAGACCATTTCGGTGGTCGGGAGGTAGAGGTATGGACAGACGTTCTGGCGCGGCAGGCCCTAAGACCATTCCCGGCAAGTCGCGGCCCTGGGTGCGGCGGCGGCTGATTGTAGATCCCCCCTTTCAGTACTGGATGCTGGTTCCCGTCGGCGTCTTCGCCCTGGTGCAGGTCATCCTCCTGGCCATGATCATGTTCTATCCGCTCTACCGGAATGCCGCTCAGGAACCGAATCAGATGGTCCAAGCCGCGCTCTTGAACCAGGTGGCGGATATTCACATCTGCCTTTGGACGGCGCTGGCTCTCGCGGCCATTCTGACCTGCGGTTACACGCTGATCCACTCCAACCGTGTCGCGGGGCCGCTCTATAAGCTTCGCCAGGGGTTGCTGCAGATTTCGTCCGGCGAGTTCCCCACGCTCAAATTTCGCGCCAACGACCAGCTGCGCGACTTCGAGCCGGTGGCCAATCAGCTCTCACAGCGCATGGCGGGGGTGGCGGGCGGGAACGCCCACCGACTGAGTTACCTCGGCAATCGACTCTTGTTCCTCAAGAACCGGCTTGTCATGCAGCCCATCTCGCGCGCCGAAGTGGAGCGCGAACTCGACTCCATCCTGGTGGAGTTCAGCCAGGTGCATATGTTGAGCGAGAATGCCTGAGCGCCAGCGAGGCAGGCTGGCAAGCCTCAGGAGAGTTTGGCCAGACGGCTGGAGACGTCGTCAGCGAAGCGCTGGATGAACCTCGCGACGTAATCCTTGGGAGCGAGCGTCACGTCAGCGATCAGCGGCGTAAGGTCAATGCCGAAGATGACGGAAGTGGCGGCGTCGGTCGCGTGCGATTCAAAGTAAGTGGCGTTGGCGCGGCGCCGGCCCATGGTCGCCAGATCGTAGCGCTTTCCACCTGCAATCTGCGAATCGAAGACGCCCACCAGGGAGGCCGCCAGGTTCTCGTGGGCGGAGACATCGAAGACCACCTTGTCCTTGTCGTTCATCCAATCGAGATTCCGCCAGACCTCGCAGCCATAGAGTTTCTGCGGGCGCTCGTCGGGAGGCAGCTCGCGCAGGGCGCGAATCAGCTGCAGCACCACGGAGACGTGCGTGTCGTGCTTGTCGGCCAGATTATGGGTGTAGATGACCTGCGCCTTCGTGGCACCAAGCAACCGCTTCAGGTCTTCGACAACGTGGGTGTTCTTGCCGTCTTTCACCGCGCTGCTCGTGTAATCGAGCGAGACGTGGGCGGAATAGTCGCCGAGATAGGCGGCCTTCTTCTGCTCGGTGCGGCGCACCGTTTGCATTTGCTCGTCGGTGTAATTCGCGTAGACGCCGGCGCGCGCGCTCCCGGAGCCGTTGGTCAGGGTCACGCTGGTAAATCCCTTGTCGTTCTTGCCGAAGCACTCCAGAATGCCGTGAAAAGCCATGATCTCGATGTCATCCTGGTGTGCGCCGATGCCCAGGTGCGTGGTTCGCGCCAGCGCCTTGTCCGCCGGCGCACCGTCCGGGACGTAGATTTCGGAAGTGGGATTGTGGAATTGCATGTTCTCTCCTTCGTGCTGTAGCGCCGGCCTTCCGGCCGCCACGGAGACGCCTCAGCGAGGCGACTTGATCTCCGGCAGACTGGCGGCGGCGACCGCCTGGCCCACACGCCGGCTCGACTCATCGGGCAGATGCAGCGCCACCTTGGCGGCAAGCTCGGGGAATTCTGCCTGCAAAACTTCCTGGGCGCGATTCAGAATGATCGAGCCGCCCTCACCCGAGGTGACACGTCCGAGCACGAGCACGTGGCGCAGCGTGTAGAAATCGGCGTAATGCGCGACGCCGTAGCCGACGTAGCAGCCGATGGTTTCGAAAATCCGCCGCGCGCGCTTGTCGCCCTCGTGGAGCAACTTCTGCACCGCCTTGAGGCGTTCCGCCGCGCCCATCGCGGCCGGCAAATCGATGCCCGCCGCGGGCGCCAAGCGAAAGACCGCTTGCTGCGAAAAGTACTGCGAGCCGACACCCGGGTCGCCCGACCATTCATCGATGGGCGCCTGCGGGTCGTAATCGATGGGCACGAACGCCAGCTCGTTGAGCCAGGTGGTGATTTCGCCCTTCTCGGTCACATAGCCCCCCGCCTGGCTGGAGCCGAGCGCGATGCCCAGCACCGCATTGTCGTTGAGCGACATCGAGCCGGCTAGTGCCGTCACTTCGCCGTCGTTTACGACCACAAAGGGAATCCCGTTCCAAGCTTCCTTCAAATCCTGAAAAAGTCGCGTGATCTTGCGGTCGAAGAGTTCTTTGGGAATACCGCGGAAGAGCGAGGCGACGCGCGGGCGGTTGTTGATGTAAACGCCGGCGGAGCTGCCGCCGATGGCGTCCACGCGGGGCATATGCTTCGCGGCGGACTTGAGGGCCGCGTTGATCTCGTTGTAGTGATAGGCAGGGTCAGTGGCCGGGCGCGGGTCCCACACTACTTCCTCCGTGTGCACCGCTTCACCGTCAATCACCGCTGCTACCTTGCGGTCCGTGGCGCCCAGGTCGAATCCGATGCGGCAGCCTTTGAGGTGACCGCCCAGCTTCATCGTACCTTCCGCGGCGGGCGGAACCTTCTCTGGATCGGTGATCTCCATGGTGAACGGGTGCTCGTACACGCCGCCCATGAAGTCGAAATCGAATACGCGCGCGCCGCCGGGCGCGTACGTGCGGCGAATATACTCGCCCACGCTCTTCGGGCCGGCCACCGTCACGCGCCAGCCGCCGCGCTGCCAGAGCAGGAACTTGACCAGCCGCTCGGCATAGGGCAGGTTCAGTCCCGCGTTCTCGGAACGCTCATCGAAACACTCGGTGCGGTAAACGGAAGTTGATCCGTCGCCGCGCTCCAAGCCGATCACGAGCGGCACGGCCCGCCCGGTCTTGCGGGCGAGTTCGCGAAAAGCCTGGTTGGCCAGCACTGCGGGCGCAAAATTCTTGTGTAGAGGCGGGGCCATCCTTGGCTTCGCCAGCGAAGCCAGATTGCGTAGTTCGTTCATTGCATCCTTTCCGTCAATCAACCGTCAAAAATCCACTTCCAATTCCGGGTAAGACAGTGTGCCGCAGCGTGGCGCAGATTGCGAGAGACAAAAGGTCATCAGCAGAAGTTTCAGAACCGCGGGACCCGGGGCAGCGATTGCTGAAGGCTATTGTAGCATCACTCGGCGCACAGGGGCGACTTCCGTCGATTCCACCACGGCTCGATGAGCGGCGCCGTCCAGCCGTCAGCTACCGGGTGCCACGGCAGCGCTGTCACTCATTCCACCCCGCGTGTTCCTGCCAGTCCACGGTTCGCAGGTGACGCTCTTCGCGCGGGAGCTCGGTCATCCTCTTGCGCATTCCCTCCGCCAGGTTTCCATCCTGCGATTGATAGAGCCAGCCCATCTCTTGCTTGAGCGCCGCCGCTTCGCCGCTCAGGTGGACGGTGACCTTTTCGTACTTGTAAGGCGCGGGTTTGTAGCCGCCCGCGCCGTAGGCAATGTCGGCCAGCACAACGGTGTTCGGGTCGAGCCGCTTCTCGCGCAGAAGTTCCTGGCAGGCTTTGATGGCAAACCAGTTGGCCGTGCGATGATCGACGTGCCGCTCGTCGGGATGAGTGAGAGCGATCATGGTGGGATGGAAATCTGCGATGAGCTGCTTGGTGGCCTCGATGACCGCGTCACGCGCGTAAGGGAGGTTGGGCCGGTAGACCGTCTCGTAGGGCGCGTGATCGACAGCGAGATAGACGGAGCGGAAGGGTTTCGAAACCGGGATGTGCTGGAACCAGATAGCTCCCGAGCCGCCGTCTGGCAGTCCCAGGAAGGTGAGGTTTTCGCGCGGCACGCCGAGATGCCCCAGGGCGTCGGCGCTCTCCTCCATGCGCACCATCCCGAACTCGCGTGCTTCGTTGGGGCCGCAGGGCTTCGAGTAGTACCGCTCGCAGGCGCCTACGTCCCCGCTGGTAAAGAACACCACGCGCACCGGAATCCCCGCTTCCACCGCAGCACGAATCAGACCGCCGTAGGCGCCTTCGTCGTCCTCGTGCGCGTTGAAGAGCATGAGGGAGGCGGGCAATGGGTTAACCGCAACGTCGGACTTCAGCGTCCCGAGCGTCCGGCCATCAGGCGTCGAGAGCGTGAGCCTGAACTGATAGACGCCGGGAGGGCTTTGCGCGGGGATCTGCCACGCCTCCGCGTCAACGGCCTGCGATTCGCCGCTCGTGAGGCGCAGGCCGGAAGCCAGCGTCGCCGATTGAACCGTCTTGCCGGTCGCGTCCTTGAATTCCACGGCCAACGTGGCGTCTTTCCATTCCGCGGCGTCGGGATTCTTCACCGTCGCTTTCACGCGCACAGTGTCTCCAGGTCGATAGAGTGTCCGGGAGGGATCAAGCTGGATCGCAGCTGAAATCCCGTCCGCTGCGGAGAACTCGCGATATTTTGTGAAGTCGATATCGGAATTGTAGAGGTGAACGAAGTTGCGGCCGTAGGGCGTGGGTCGCTCGCGGTCGGCAGCGCGAAGGACGGCGGGCGTGGTGAACTGCATGTCATAAAGCAGCGTGCGGTCGGCGTTCCACACCGCCACGGTGTAGCTGTCGACTTCCGGCGGTGGAAGCTTTTCGTGACGCGCCGGGCCGCCCGCGCCCATCACCGCCACCTGCTGGCCTTGCAGGAAGGCTGCTATGCCCGCCCGCATCATCGGGATGGTGACCTCGCGGTGAGGGGGGATGGTGAGCTGGTCTTTCATCACCTTGATCGCCAGCTCTGGATTCTGCGTGTCGCTCAACGCAGCGCCTTCTTTCGAGAAGAGGGAAATCCAGGGGTAGTTGGCGTTGGAGAATTCGACGCGCAGGTTCTTTGCTTCCTGGTCGCCGAGGTTTTCGAGAACCACCTCGCACTGAATCGGCTGGCCGATCGCGTAGAAGGTCTGGTCGAGCTCGGTGCGGGCGATCCGAATCAGCTTCTTGTAGGCAGCGAAGCCACGGATCTTCTGACGTGCGATGGGCTTGTGTGCGGCGCGGTCCTCGACGCGCAGAATCACGCCGTAGATGCCGGTAGGCGCCTCGGCGGGAATCAGCCAGCCGCCCGCGAAGTAGACCTCACCCGGCGCGCCGCCGGTCTGGCGGTCGAGCTGGGCGGAGCTGACGGCGGTGGTGCCGAGATAGGAGATATCGGCAAAAACCACGAACCGGCTCGGGTCGCCTTCCACTCCCTCGAGGGTAGCGCGAATTGTCGCCTCCGAACCCACGTTGTAGCCAGTGTCCGCGGGAGCGCCTTGCACCGTGATCTCCTCCGCGGCCAGCGTCCTTCCGGCGGCCACCACCAGGACCAGGGCCACAACCCACAACATCACGCGTTTCAGCATTTCCTCTCCTCGCTGCAAAGTTGAATCCACCATTATTCCGGCCTTCGCTGAATAGTTCAACCGGAATTCCGCGTGGTGCTTGCAGAGACGGCAGCGCCTGCGTAGAATGTGCCAAACTCTAGGCAAGGGGATAAACCCGTGTTTCCTGGGCAAGTGCGAGGGTGGGCCGCGTGGGTGGCAGTCGTGGCGTCCGCTTTTCTCGCCGCCGCGGTCGTCATGTCGGTCCGGCAGCCGGGGCGCGCCACTGCGGCCGAGAGGTCAGGAACGTCTGCTCCCGCGCGACCGCTGCCCGTGGCTCCGGACCACCTCAGTCCCGGGCCCGCGGAGAGCTGGCGCGACAGCTTCGGAGACGGCTGGCCCGACCGCGCGCGGCTCGCGACCGCCGCCGACCGCGAGCATTTCACCCGCTGGCTGACCTATCTCGCGGAATCCCTCTACTACCAGCCCGCGCCACAGGCGAAAGAGGAAGTCCACGACTGCGCGGCGCTGATCCGTTATGCCTATCGCAACGCCCTCCTCGCGCACACGGCGGAGTGGCGTCGCGCGCAAGGCCTGCGCGTCGAGCCGGGCTTCGCCAGCATTACTGCCTTTCGTTATGCGGATTGGCCGCTCGGCCACAACCTGTTCCGCACCGCCCCGGGGCCGCTTGCTCTTGGCGATGTTGCGAGTGGCGCCTTCCAGGAGTTTGCGGATGCGGAGACCCTGATGCGCTTCAATTCCTTCCCGGTTTCGCGCGACCTCGGCGCCGCGCGTGCGGGGGATCTGCTCTTCTTCCATCAGCCGGAACAGGCCGAGCCTTATCACGCCATGATCTTTGTGGGGCGTTCGCATTTCCAACCGCAGGGAAACGATTGGATTGTCTATCACACCGGCGACGTGGACGGGCGTGCAGGCGCCATCCGCCACGTCCAGGCGAGCGTACTCGCCGGACACCCCGAACCACGCTGGCGGCCGCTCGCGGCCAATCCACGATTCCTGGGGGTCTATCGGTTCAATCTGTTGCGTTAGGCGGCATGGAAAGAAAGAACCAACTCGCGCGGTGCACGCCCATCCTGGCACCACCCGGCCACGGGCGAGACGCCCGTACCACGGGAACGCTGTTTGCGTGCGCTCTGGTCACCGTCCGGCGCGGAGCATTCCTCGCGACCCTGCTGGTTCTGGCCCTGGCTGCATCGTCTGCGCTGCGCGCGCAAGAAGGTCCGTCCACTGAACCTTTCTTTGTGGTCAGCTCGCAGCAGACCTTTGCCCCCGCGCAGCAGCCGAAGGTCTGGCTTCAGTTCCGCCAGGTGGAGCGGCTGGACTTTCGCATCTATCGCGTCAAAGATCCCACCGCTTTCTTCGGTAAACTACGCGACGCGCACTCATTCGGCAGCGAGAAACGCGAGTTGGCGCGCGAGAAGACCTGGCTGGAGCGCTTTCACGAATGGAAGCGCGATCTGCGTAGCTCAATCCGCGACTTTTTCCGCTATCAGCTTCGCTACGAGACGCGATCGCGGTACACCGCCGAGCGCACTCAGCAGCAGAAACTGCAACGCATCCCGCTCGATGTGACGACCTACGCGCAGGTGCCACTGCTCAACCGCCAGCAGCTCGTGCTTGCCTGGCGCGAGCTATTGCCCAAAACCCGCGATTCGGAATACCGCGAGATCCCCGTGGACTTGCACCAGAAGGGGCTGTTTCTCGTCGAAGTCACTTACCGCGAACTGCGTGCCTACACGCTTCTGATGATCACCGACCTGGCGCTGGTCTCGAAGACGTCGCCGGGCCAGATTCTGCTTTTCGTGGCGGACCGGAAATCCGGCGCGCCGGTCGAGGGTGCGACCTCCATCGTCTTTAACAATCATCAGGAGATGGCGCGCGGCTCGACCGACGCTTCCGGCGTTTATCAGACCGCCTTCGATCAGATCAAGGTGGAAGACTCGATCATGGTGGCCTCGAGAGACGAGGACATCGTCGCGACGAGCGTCGAAGCCTTCTTCTTCTATGATTCCTCTGCCACCACCTACACGGGGTACATCTACACTGACCGGCCCGTTTACCGGCCCGGACACGACGTGCAGTTCAAGGGCATCCTGCGGGCGCGCCGCGCCGACCAGTACAGCCTAGACATTCCCGGTCCGGTCACCGTGGAGATCCAGGACTCCACCTCCAAGGCGGTCCTTCAGGAAAAGGTCAATCTCTCCCCCTTCGGATCGTTCAATGGCCATCTGGCGCTCAGCCCGCTGGCGCGGCTGGGCTATTACTCGATCATCGCGCACATCGGCGAGAAATCGGTTTACGGTGGCTTTGAGGTGCAGGAATACCGCAAGCCGGAATACGAAGTGACGATCACAACCGACAAAGCTCGCTGCCTGCAGGGCGAATTGGTCCAGGCGACGGTCAGCGCGCGCTATTACTTCGGCTCGCCGGTGGCGCTCGGCAAGGTGAAGTATTCGATCTACCGCTCGCGCTACTACTTCCCCTATTGGCGGGTCCTGTGGGGAACGGAAGAGTACGAAGGGGAGGAAGGCGAATATCGGGAAGGGGAGTACGATCAGGAAATTCGCCAGGGGAATGGCCAGCTCGACGGCGACGGAACCCTGAAGATCTCCGTGCCCACCGAGATCGACAAGGACAAGAACCCTTATCGCTACCGCATCGAAGCGCACGTCACCGACGCGAGCAACCGTGAAATCACCGGCGGGCGGAGCTTCCTCGCCGTTTATTCCACCATCGTCACCCTGCTCGATACCAACCGCTACGTCTATCGCCCCGGCGACCAGGCCGACATCACCGTGCGCACCGTGGACTACGACATGCAGCCCGTCTCAACCACTGTCCAGCTCAGCTTCGAATCGCGCGAAACCTGGCAGAGGGATTCGGCGCGCCAGGTCCTGAGCACCGCGCGGGTCACGACTGATGCCAGGGGCGTGGCGCATTTCCAATACGCAGTGCCCCGCGTCCCCTATCTCACCGTGCGCGCCAGCGCCTTCGACAACAACCGGCGCGAGGCCACCCACGAAACGAGCCTTTGGATTGCCGGCGTCGCCTACGCCCAGCCAGAGACCGACTACCGGAGGGTGGAGATCTATCCGGACAAACAATTCTATCGTCCCGGTGAGACCGCGCACGTGCTGGTTGTGACCAACACGCCTGGCGCGCAAGTCCTGGTCACGACGGAAGGGCAGCAGGTTTACACCTGGTCGGTGCACACTGCAAACGAGGCCTCGTTTACGGTGGACATTCCCATCGAGGAGCGTTACGAACCCAACTTCTTCCTAGGCGTCACCTTCCTGAAGAACGAGCAATTGTTTGAAGGGAGCAAGAACGTCTCCGTCCCGGCCAGCGAGAAGGTTCTGAAGATGACGGTCGAGACCGACAAGCCGCAATACCGCCCCAATGACAAAGTCACTTACACTGTGACTGCGCAGGACGAGGCGGGGAAGCCCGTCAGCGCCGAGTTGAGCCTGGGCGTGGTGGACGAGGCGATTTATGGCGTCCGGCCGGATAACGTCCGGCCACCGGAGAAGACGTTCTACGCTAAACATTGGAACCAGGTTTACACCCAGTATTCTTCGACTTACTGGTTCACGGGCTATTCCGGCCTCCGGAAGATGGAACTGACGCTGCTCCGCCCGCCCACCCGGCTGGCGGATTTCAAGACGGCGCGTGTGGACCAGCCGAAGATTCGCAAGTTTTTCCCTGATACGACGTACTGGGCTCCGACGGTCGTGACCGACGCGGCCGGCAAGGCCCACGCCACTTTCAGCTTTCCGGATACGTTGACCACCTGGCGTGCCACCGTCCGCGCCGTGACGCGCAATACGCTGGTGGGCCAGGTTGTCCACAAGGTCGTTACCCGCAAGAACCTCATCCTGCGGCTGGCGATTCCGCGCTTCTTCACCCAGGGCGACACGGCCACAGTGACCGGCATTGTTCACAATTATCTCGAGAGCGAGAAGACGGCCCGCGTTTCGCTCCTGGCGCAGGGCGTGGAACTTACAGGCGAGACCGAGAAAAGCGTCACCGTGGCAAAGAATGGCGAAGCGGCGGTGACTTGGGTGGTGCGCGCGCCGAAGATTGGCGAGGCGACGTTCACGAGCAAGGCGCTGACCGACGAGGAATCCGACGCCGTGGAATTGACCGCGCCCGTGAAACCCTGGGGCCTGGCGCTTAACGCCGCGCTTTCGGGCTCGATCTCCGCCGAGTCGGGGCAGGCGGGAGACAAGATTGTGCTGCCGGCCGACATCAACCCCGAGGCCTCGTCACTGCGTTTCGACCTCGCACCCTCGGTGGCTGGCACTCTGATGTCGGCACTCGATTTCCTCGCCCACTACCCCTACGGTTGTGTCGAGCAGACGATGTCGAGCTTCCTGCCCAATATCCTGCTGACGAAGGCGGTCAAAGAGCTCGGGCTCGCGCCGCCCGCCCCCTCCGTGGAACTCGAAACGAAAATCGCCGCCGGCTTGCAGCGCCTCTACCAGTTCCAGCACGAGGACGGCGGCTGGGGCTGGTGGGAGACCGATGAGACTCATCCCTTCATGACCGCTTACGTGGTCGCCGGGCTGGCACAGGCCAAAGAGGCCGGGTATCCCATCGACGAGAATCGCCTCCGGCGGGGACGCGAGGCGCTCGGGCAACAGATCAAACAGAACCCGCGCGCCATCGCCGATTTGCGCGCCTATCTCGTTTATGCGCTGGCGCTGAGCGGCGATGCCGACCGGGCGCTTGTCGAAGGCCTTTATGAAGCGCGTGAGAGATTCTCGCCCAGCGGAAATGCTCTGATGGCTCTCGTCCTCCACCGCATGAAAGACCCGCGTGCCCAGGAATTCGCCCGCGCCCTCGAACAGTCCGTGAAGACGCAGGGGCCGTATGCGTGGTGGAAATCGGAGCGTCAGGAAATGCTCGATTTCTCCTCCGATAATTCCTTCGAGACGACCGCCTATGCGCTCAAGGCGCTCAGCAACCTCGACCCGAAGAGCGATCTGCTGCCCAAGGCCGCGCGCTGGCTCATCGACCGCCGCTCCGACGGCTACTACTGGAGTTCCACCGAGCAGACGGCGACCGCCATCTTCGGCCTGATCGACTACCTGAAAGTTTCCGGCGAATTGAAGCCCAACTACCGCGTCACGGTGCTCCTGAATGGCAAGAAGCTGCTGGAGCGCCAGGTGACCGAGAAGGATGCCGCGAGCTCTCAGCCCATCATGGTGACGGCGGGCGCGGCCGAACTCCGCGCGGGGGCGAATGAAGTCCAGGTGGTGAAAAACGGGCCGGGAGTGCTCTATTGGTCGGCGGCCGCTTCCTACTTCTCGCGGCAGCCGAAGCCCGCGCCGGTGGGCAGCACGAGTTTCAACATCGTGCGAGAGTACTTCAAGCTGGCGCCGGAAACCGTGCAGAATCGAATCGTCTATGCCGAGTCGCCGCTCGATGGCGCCGTGCAGAGCGGCGACATCATCGTGGTCCGACTGACCGTCAACGCCACTCAAGAACAATCCTATCTACAGATCGAAGATCCGATTCCCGCCGGGTTTGAGTTCATCGAGCAGGAGAGTCTTTACGAGCTGAAGGCCAAACCGCCGTGGTGGGATTTCTACTGCACACAGCGCGAATTTCACGACGACCGTGCCGCGCTCTTTGCCACGCGCTTCGAGCGCGGGCAGGCACGCTACCATTATCTGTTGAAGGCGGTGACGCCGGGCACGTTTCAGGCGAACCCCGCGCGCCTGCTGCCTATGTATGAGCCGGCGCGCCAAGCTTCGACGCGCAGCGTGACCGTCATCGTGAACCCGCGGTGATTTTGGGGACTTTTGGATTGATCCAATGAGAAACGCCCTGGCGACCTGGAAGTGGAGCCTGCTTGTGACGCTGCGGAGCCCCCTCGCGGTGCTCGTCCTAGCCATCGTCGCAGCCTTGTGGGGATTAGGCGCCTATAGATGGCTGTGGTTTCCTTCCGAAGCCTCGGTGCCACAGCTTCTGGTCGGCGGCGTGTGGCTCCTGGCGCTGTTCGTGGTCCTCTCGGGATTCGTGACGGTTTCAATCACAAGTGTCCAGGCAGTCGCCGCGGAAGGGGGGCCAACTCTCACTGTGCGCCGCCTCTCCCACTCCAACCTCCACCAGATAGCGAGCTGCATGGGTTCCCTGGCCGTGGCTGGGCTGGTGGTCCTGGTTCTCTCCCTGGCGTTCGGTTGGGTCAATCATCGCGCCCTTGAGGTCGCCTCATTCCTTACTTTTCGGTCCGAGAGAGCCGTCGCTCCTGAGACGGTGGAAAAGGTTTTCCGATTTCTCCAGGCGCTGCTCTGGGTTGTGGCCTCGGGCTTCCTCTTGGGTTTCGTGAGCGCTACCCTGCAGCAAGGATGGAAGGCCGCCGCGCGCGCCATCCCACAGCTTCTCGCGAACGCCTGCTGGCGAGCGACATTCCTCACGACCTGCCTTGGCCTGATAGCGTTCGGCGGCGTCTCTTATCTGCTCGCCACCTGGCACCCCAAAGCCTCGGCGGGCTTCTCCGATTACGCGCAGGCGATCATCCGCCTGGGAGTCGTGTTGTTATGGAGTGTAATCGGCTGGCTTTTCTGGGTGCTCTCGGTTGTTCGCTCGAGCGCGACGGCTCGCGACTTACCTCCGGCCTGAGCACTCCGCGCTTTTCTCGCGACACCTGACCTGGATTACTTGCCGGACTCCAGCCAACGCAAATCCTCGGCGCTCGGATGCTCCAGCACCTGCCATATGGCCGCGTCGCCTTTCCGCCTCGCCAGTTCCATGACGCGCTGGCGGGCCCACGCATACGAGTGTCGCGTTTCGATCGCGGAGCGCGGACTCGTGAATACTCTGTCGGGTGGAGGGGTGACAGGCAGATTCCCGGATTCGTCATCCAGGTGCTCGCCAGTTAAGTAGAGAATCAGACCTTCTTCGTACCAGCGGGGCACTTCCTGCGCGCGGATGCGGCGGATCAGAACGTGGAGCAGTTCATGATGGAGAGTCGCGCCCAGGTTGCCACGGCTTTGCAGGACGCTGAGGGGTTGAAGGTCGATGATTCGTCCATCATTCGACCCTGATACCCAGCCGGGTTGGCCGGTGGCGCGGATGAACCTCGCGGGGGTCTCCCAGGTGCGGACGCTGATGCGCGCAGGAAGGAGCCGGGCGCGATCGCCGAGTCGCTGGCGGTGAGTTTCGAGTGTCTGCAAGGCTTTCGCGGCCAGCCCCTCTTCGTCCGGAGGAAAGAAGAGGTCGAAGTGCTCACTGGAGAGCACGCGAGCGGGATGGGCGCTTTCCGCGTTCTCCAGCTTGGTTCCCGGGAAGTAGTGCGCGAGGATTTGGTCGTAGCTGATGCCGAGCTTCCCCATCTGCTCGGCGCCCGCCTGGCACAGACCCACCCCGTGGCCCAGCCCACGGCCGTGGAAGACAATTGAGTCGCCCTGCGGTTCGAGGGTGAACAAGCTGCTCTTCAACGTGTTCCAACCTAGCCTTCGATTGAGGGCGTAGCGGAATTCATTGGCGTCGATCCGTTGTGGCCGGCCTCCCGTCAAACGCAGAGTGCGAACGCGGCCGGACGAATCCTTGGCATCGATGGCCACGTCGCGCGGCGCCGCTCCTCCTTGTTTCTCCAGAACCTGGCGAATGTCGTTCCACGAAACCTTCTGCGTCCACGATGATTGTTCGGCGCCGGCACAGTAGGGGTCGCGGACCGACTGGAGGTACGGCCGCGCGCGGTCCGGCCAGACATCGCCCGCCGCCGCGGTCATGCCCCCACAATTCGCACTGTAATACGCATCGATCAACTCACCGTGATACTTCAGGACCAATCCTGCGGTGTCCTGCACAGCCTTGGCAATCGCCGGTGGGAGCTCCGTCGCTTCGAGGGGTGGGCGGAAGAACTGGCAGTGAGTCAGCGAGCAGAAATCAAAACCCTCCGATCGATGTCGCTTTACCGAGCGGAGCGCCCAGGTGCGCGCGAGCACGGCCATTGCGGCCAGCCCCTGCGGGCTCTTGAACGTGACGGCTTCTCCGGCCAGAACGCCCGCGACGTAAGTCTCAAGGTCAACCGCGACGATGACGCGCAGTCCCGCGCGGCCGGCGCGGACTTCCGCCGCGCGCGTGCGGATGCCGCGTGACGGATCACTTTGCTCCCCGCCCGCCGGCCGGACCTCAAGGCGAAATTCTTTAGCGGATTTAAGCCACAGCTGGCGCGCGACGCGCGACCCTTTGGCCACACCACAGCGAACGCCGCCGTTCTCAATCCGGCACTCCGACGAACTGCCTAGCTTCAATTCGGGGCATGTTCTGGCTTGTTTGGCGGTGCAGAGTCGAACCGGACTCTTCAAAGCGTAGACGCGAATCTCCTGCACAGCTGTTTTGGAGTACAGCTCCACACGCAGCGTCTGCGCATGCACCGGTGCGAACAGACCGAGGATGAAAAGCAGCGCGCCGCCGGTAGGCCGGAATCTCAACGCCCGCGCTCCTTAGCTGCAAAGTAGTGGCGCAAGATGCGCCCTGCGAGGGGCGCCGCGTCGCGGGCGCCCGTGCCGCGGATGAGGAAGATGACCAGGGCGACCTGGGGGGATTCGACCGGTGCGTAGCCGACGAACCAGGCGTGCGTCGCGCCACCCGTGTTGAGGGCCACGGCGGTTCCCGTCTTTCCGGCGACACGGACACCCGCCACGGCGGCGGCCTGGCCGGTTCCGGAGCGAACGCAAGCCTCGAGTCCTTCGGCCAGTATCTCCCAGGTCGTCGTCTGGAGCCTGACCCGGCGAACCATCTGGGAGTCCTTCGCGCCGGACGCGTGTCGGAGAGGGAAGGCCACGCCACGCGTCGCCACCATGGAATAGACTGCAAGCAACTGCGCTGGGGTGACGAGAATGGAGCCTTCACCGAGTGCCACACGCGCTTTTGCGGCGGGATCGTCGGGGATGAACGGCTGGCCCGCGTGCCCGCCGGCGCCCGTTGCCTCCCCGAACCCCAACACGGCATATTCGTGCCCGAGAGAATCCGGCGAAAGGTGAGTGCTGAGCGCGGAGAAGAAATAGTTGCAGGAATTGGCGAGCGCATGGGCCAGCGTAAACGCCGCGAGCGCGGGTGGGTGCGAGCAGTGGTAGCGTTCTCCCAGCAGCTCCGGAATGCGGCGGCAGAAGATGCGATCGCGGGGCGAGATGGCGCCGGATTCCAGAGCCGCCGCGGCGGTCACGATCTTCGCCGTCGAACCGGGAGGGAAGGCGCGCTGGAAGGCCAGCTCGGGGTTCCACTCCGCGAGAATCTCTCCCGTGGCCGGGTTCGAGACCACGACCGCACCTTGCCGGCCCCGCATCAGGGCCTTCACGTAGGAGGGCAAGCGGTCCGCGGCGCGAGCGGGAGCGGCGAAGAGAGCGCCCATCAGGACGTTGGACAGGCAGCACCCGACAAGCAATTTCCATCGCCCTGCGGATATCGGCCTCGCGCGTCTCATCATCGGTCCAGGCGATATGATGCCTGCTGAAAAGAGCGCGAGCAAGCGCCGCGAGATCGCCCGGCGCGCGGCCTGCCAAAGCCCTTGACGCCGGAGTCAAAGCAGGGCATTGTAAGCCCCGGAAAAATCAAACGTCTTCCGAGGTACAACCATGCACAATCGTCGTGATTTTTTGATGAAGAATGCTCCGGGCGCGGCCATGGCTTCCGCCGCCCTGCTGGGTGCGGGGGCGGCAGCGGCGGCGCCCGACGCTCAGGCGCAGCCGTATATCGTCGAATGCGTTACCTTTCGCCTGCAATCCGGGCCGCAAGGCGGCAACCTGATGGGCTGGCTGGACAAGCACGCCATGCCGCTCTGGCAGAAACACAAGTTTGGGCCGGTGGGCGTTTTCACCGTGGATGTCGGCCCGCACATCCCGTCGGTGTTTCTCCTGCGGGTCTATGCTTCGCTCGCTGACCGGCAGGCGGTGTGGGCGTCTCTCGCCTCCGATCCCGGGTGGAGCACCGCAATCGCCGCTTTGGAAAAGGACGGGCCGGGCTCCTTTCGTGAGGACATGACGATCCTTGCGTCGACACCTTTCTCCCCGGCCATTACGGCGTCCGCCGCGGGCGACCCCACGCACAAGCTCTTCGAGTTGCGCATTTATGAGAGCCCCACCTGGAAACAGCTCGGCGACCTGCACGATCGCTTCGCCGGCGGCGAGATCGATATCTTCCACAAGAGCGGGATTCACCCCATTTTCTACGCTGACACGCTGACGGGTCCGAACCAGCCCAACATGGTTTACATGATCCCCTTCGAGAACGCGGCGGCGCGGGAGAGCGGCTGGGCAAAGTTTCGCGACAATCCCGATTGGGTGAAGCTGCGGGATGAATCGATTCGCAAGGGCGGCGAGATCGTGCGCAACATCAGCAACATGATCCTCGCCCCGGCGAGCATCTCGATGATCCGGTGAGGACGCGCCAAACCACCCACCGTCGCGGTCATGGTGGATTCACGTTTGAAGTGCAACACGGGAGGAAGCATAAGCGAGGGCCTCCTGAGGGGTCAAGAAGCGAAGGCATTTGCGTGGGGTGTTGTTATAGCGTTGGACGCAGGCCTGGAGATGAGGCTGTCTCAGAACTTCGCGCTAGGTGTCCTGAGACGGCTCGCCGTGGGGCCAATTGGCGCAGGAGCGAAAGTGGGCCGGGGGCTGAGGCTCAGGCCAGGACCAGTTCCCCCGCCGCCC
>JBEKUI010000017.1:0-28783 GCA_049515175.1 Terriglobia bacterium | reverse complement strand
ATGCTCCTGCATCTGATTGAGGACTTCGGCGCGCTTCGTGACGTCGGCGGCGTTAGTATTGAAGAAGACGACTTCGCGCCCGGCCGCCCGGAGGGCCCCGATGACTTCGTTGACGTGATCCATGCTCGACCGGCGGTCGAAATGGACTCCGAATATGTTCAAACCCTCGCGGGCCAGTTCCCTGGCAACCGCCTCACCAAAACCGCTCGACGAACCAACAATGAGAGCCCATCGCGCGGGCCCTTGGGTTGCACTCATACGTTCACTTCTCTCCTGTTAAGGGGATGTTTTCACGCCATGCTGAATATCCTGCGTCGCCTGCGCCAGCAGCGCGGGGACCAGCTCTTGCAGCACCTGATCGCTGGCGGCGTTGACCGCCTCCACCACACCCGCGACCTCTTTTCCCTGGGCGGGGACCTGCGCCTGCCGGGCATCCGACCAAAGAACCTTGTGGTCGCGGACGCACACCAACGTCAACTCCAACCGCACGCGTCCTTTTGCGCCGCCCTCGTAATCAACCTCCTCGAAGTTCAGCAGCCGCCCGCGCAGCAGATAATCGACCGGGTCGCGAGCCGGCAACAGCCGGACTTCCGAGAACACGCCAGCCTGGCTCAACTGGCTGACCAGGGAATCGCGGACCATGGACGACGGGTCGGAACTCCAGCGGTGATTCTCGTAGAAATTGAGCTGGGTCGGCGACTCGTAGTACAGGATTCGATCGTTGCGCAGCACATCCGGAGCGTTCAAGCGCTCCACCCCGAGCACCGCGGCCGCCTTCGGATCGTGAGCCGCCGGCGCCGCGGGTACGCGCAAGGTGTAATAGTTCGGCCGGGGAGCACTCCCACAGGAAACGAGCGCCACGGCGGCGAACGCCATCGCAGCCGCCCGGAGCTTACGGCTGCCGCGTTTCCACACGTTCAACACTGATTCGACGCTCTTCACTCGATAAATACTCCAATTGGATAATCACGCGAGGCGCGGGAGCATTATCCCAGAGCTTCTCGCCCCATTCAACGATTACTATCGCATCCTGCGCCCAAAGATCATCCAGGCCCAGGGAACTCAGCTCCCGGGTGCTTTCGATCCGGTAAAGGTCGGCGTGAAAAACCTTCCCCTCGGAGCCATATTCGTGTACCAAAGTAAACGACGGGCTGGTAACTTCCTCTTCCCGCGCTGCGCCGAGCCCCGCGACAATCCCCTTCGTCAGCGTTGTCTTGCCACTTCCCAGGTCCCCCTGCAACAAGACCAGGCAAGGAGGTTGCAGCTCCCTGGCCAGCTCGCGCCCCAGGGCAAGCGTCTCCTCGGGCGAATGGGTGATGACTTCCCGCAGCAAAACTCTCTCGCTTGAAAGCAATTGTTCGGGTCCTTAACAGATTGCTGGAAAACGATGTAGAGGCGCCTTTATGCCGCCACTCGGCAAAAAGACATCGAGACAATGGCGGGGTAAACCCGCCGCTACGCTCATGCCGACCGTTCTCCAGCGACTCCTTAGACCGCCCGGAAGGCACGCGGCAGGGCCTCCAGCACGTCGCCGGCGACGAGCGAGATTTCGCCGACCGCTTGCGCCGCCAAGTCTCCCGCCAAACCGTGCAAGTACACCGCAGCTGCGACCGTATCCGTGACAGCTCGCCCCTTGGACTGCGCCAGCAGTCCTGCCACGAGGCCGGTCAGAACATCTCCGGTCCCGCCCGAGGCCATGCCGGGATTGCCGGTGGGGTTCACCCAGACTTCCCCGCTCGGCGCCGCGGTCAGGGTGCGCGATCCTTTGAGCACCAGCGTCACGCCGCGCTCGCGGGCGAACCCTCTCGCCAGCTTGAGGCGGTCGCTGAGAACCTCCTGCGTGGATTTGCCGATGAGCCTCGCCATCTCGCCCGGGTGTGGGGTCAACACGCGCACACGTTTTTCGCCACGCAGAGAATCGCTGCAGCCGGCAAAAGCATTCAGACCATCGGCATCAATGACCATCGGGAGGTTGTAGCGATTCACAACCGTGCGGACAAATTCCGCTGTCTCCGCCACCGCGCCGATGCCCGGCCCAACTGCAAGAACGGTCTTGCCTTCCACCAATCGGTCGAGGCCGCCGTAGTCGAGGGCGCGCAGCGAAATCGTTCCGGCGTCCGTTTCGGGCAGCGGCTCGGTCATAAACTCCATGCCCAGCGCGGCGATGATGGGCAGCGCGCTCTTGGCCGTCGCAATCGTCACCAGCCCGGCGCCCGCCCGCAGCGCGGCTTTGGCGGCCATCGCCGCCGCACCCGTCTTGCCGATCGAGCCCGCCAGGACCAGCACATGGCCGAAGTTGCCCTTGTGCGCGGCGCGCGGGCGAGGCTCCTTCAACCAGGCGAGTTCCTCGCGCGTGGTTAAGTTGAGTTGAAGTTCGGGATCGCCGGTGAGAGCTAACTCGGGCGTCCCGATGAATTTGACGGCCCAATCCCCGGCATACTCGCACGCCGGCGGAAACACGTGCGCCACTTTTGGCGCCGTGAAGGTCACCGAGGCGTGGGCGCGAACGCATTCGCCGATCAGTTCCCCGCTGTCGGCGGAGATTCCAGAGGGCAAATCGATCGCCACGATGCGCGCCTTCGGAAAGGCCCGATTGATGTCGCGAACCACTTCGGTGAAAAAGCCTTCGAGCGGTTTGTTCAACCCGGTCCCAAACAATGCGTCCACCAGAAGCGTTGCGCCCTGAATCTCGGGAAGGACGCGCTGCCAGGCGGCGGAATCGGCCACGACCTCAGACGGCCCCGAGGCGGCCAGCTTTTCGTGATTGGCGCGCGCGTCGCCCTTCAATCCCTGCGGGTCACCCAGCAGCAGAACCCGGGGGCGCACGCCGCGGTCGCGGAGCAGGCGCGCCACGACGAATCCGTCCCCGCCATTGTTCCCGCGCCCGCATAGGATCACGATGCGCTGCCCGCTGAGCGGCGCGTAGCGGCTCTCGAGGAACTCCACAACGCCGCGCCCGGCATTCTCCATCAGCGTCAGGCTGGGCACACCGTAGCGCTCCGTGGTGAGGCGGTCGATGCGCTGCATCTCGTGGGCGGTAAGAATCTTCATCGGCTAAGGCTGGTTGGGGATTTCAAAGAGTTTGCACCAAACTGTAGCGGCGATGTCCTCATCGCCGTCTCTGTCTTTTCAATGACTTCGGCGGTCAGAGACCGCCGCTACAGCGTCCGTCAGGAGGCGATTCATAGGAAAACTGCTTTGGACTGCAGATCCTTCGCTTCGTCCGTCGGCTGACGGACTCCGCTCAGGATGACATCATTGCAGTCCCTACAACATCCATCCCCCGCTGACGTTGAGCACCTGGCCGGTCATGAACGCCGCCTCAGGAGACGCGAAGAACTTCACCGCTTCCGCCACATCGCGCGCCGTTGCCGGACGGCCCACCGGGAAGCGCGCGTCGGCAACGCGCTGCGCCTCCTCCAAGGAAAGCTCCTGGTCATCAATGATGGGCGGATTGACCACGTTGACGGTGATTCCGTGGCGCGCTTCCTCCAACGCCAGCGAGCGGCTGAAGGCGACCAGGCCCGCTTTGGCCGCCGAGTAAGCCGAAATCTTGGCCTGGCCGAAGGCGCGCTCGGCGCCCACCGCACCCAGGTTAACGATCCGGCCCCAATGCTGCTGCCGCATGGTGGGTAGCGCATACTTCGACCCATAAAAGGCACTGTAGAGATTCGACTGCATGATGGCGTGCCACTCTTCCAGAGTCGTATCGAAGACCGGCTTCCATTCGAAGTCTCCGACGTTGTTGACCAGAATGTCGAGCCGCCCAAACCGCTGCAGGACGTTTTCGATCAGCGCCTTGATCCGGGCCGGTGCCGTGGCATCGGTTTCCGCCGCCCAGGCGTCCGTCCTCAAGCTTTTCAGTGTTTCGACGACTTTCTGCGCCCCCAACTTGTTCGAGCGATAGGTCAACGCCACGCGCGCACCAGCACGCCCAAGGGTAAGGGCGATTTCCTTTCCGATGCCCCGCGAGCCCCCCACGACGAGCACTACTCGATTCCGCAACGGCACTCTTCAACTCCTTGAAAATACAAATCTTATTCTGAGTGTAACGAGTTTGAAGGAAATCAGCAATGGGTTCCGACCGCTTGAGAGGTTACTCATGAGTTATATAGAGGTGACTGGGATCCGCCACGGGGCACACCGAACATCGGAATAATGGCGGGATAAGCCCGCCGCTACATCATTGCGAACGGTCCTTCAGCACACCGCTACGCAGTGGCACGCGCCACGAGCAGGGTCATGTCATCCTGCAGCTCCGGCCCGCCCGTCCAGTCCGCCACCGATCCGTAGATCTCATCGGCCAGCGATTGCAGCGGGCCGTGCAGCGCGCGCTGGGCGGCCGCGAGCAGGCGCTCCTCGCCGAATTCTTCGCCGTAAATGTTCTCGGGCTCCGTGAGCCCGTCTGTAAACGCGAAGAACAAGTCGCCGGGTTCCAGGCGGACCACCGCCTGCTCATATTCCGTGGGCGAAAAGAGACCCACGACGGTCCCGCCCCGGCCCAGCCGCTCCATCTGGTCGCGGCGGAACACCACGGGCGGCAAGTGGCCCGCGTTGGTATAGGTGAGCTCGCGCGTCCTCGCGTCGTAGATCCCATAGAAAAACGTGGCGTACTTTTCTGTCGAAGTGCTCTCATAGAGCTGCAGATTGAGCCTCCGCACCACCTCGTCGGTTCTCAGCGGCGCCGCCGACGCAAGCCCCGTCGCGACATGGCCGTTGAAGAATTGCGCGCGCAAGCACGACTGAATCGCCGCCATGAGCAAAGCCGCCGAGATGCCCTTGCCGGAGATGTCGCCCAGAACTAACCCGACCCGGTCCTGATCGATCTGAATAAAGTCATAGTAGTCGCCGCTGACCATGCGGGCGGGATTGCACATCCCGAAGAGTTCAAGCCCCGGCACCTTCGGCGTCTTCTGCGGGAACAATTGCCGCTGGACCTCCCGCGCAATCTCGAGTTCGCTCTCCAGGCGCAACTTCTCCTGCGACTCGCGCAGCAGGCGCTCGACCGATGCCGTCATGCCATCGAACGCCTCACCCAGCGCGGTCAGTTGGTCGCGCGCCGGGATTTTGATCCGATAGGAGAAGTCGCCAGCCTTGACGCGCTCCGTGGCATCGTAGAGGTTATCCACGGTCGAGGTGATGGAACGCGTCAGCCGGATGCCGATGAAGAGCGCCACGGCTTCAATCAAGAGGAATATCCCTGCCACAATGAAAAACAGCGTGACGTAAACGCGCGAGAAACTGCCCAGGGTGGAGATCAATTGCCGGTTGAGCGTCGCTACGCGCGAGGTCACGACCACCAGGATGGGCTCTGCGAGGTGCTGTTGGGTTTCGCCTCCCCAAACCACCGGGTCAAGGGACGACGCGCCCACCACCGTGAAATCGGCACGACTCACGGCAGGAGGAAGCTCGACGGACTTCGAGCCGAGCGGTGGCTCGGGTGCAAACTCCCTGGGCGGCGCGCCCGCGGCGCCCATCGGGTTAGCAGCGCGCAGCGATGGAGGCAGCCGCACGCTCACGGGCCCAATCCCCTCGCCCACCAGATCGAGCAGATCAGGGGTCAGCGGCTGGTTGATCATCACCACGACTTCGCCCACCGGCGTCGGGGTGCGGTCGACGGAACGCAGAGCCACTTGCCCGTCATCCACAACCGAGCCGGCAAATTCTTCCTGTGTCAGCCACTGGGGCAGCGCCAGGGGCCGGGCACCGCCACTACCATCCAGACGAAATGCTCGCACACTGGAGCCTGCGCGCAGAGTAATCTCCAGCCCGGGGTAGCTCTTTGCGTGCTCTCCCAGTTCCCGTTGGAAGAAACCCTGCATCGCATCCACCAAGGCTTCGGGCGACTTGGCCCTGGTCTGGCGCATCTCGTGCCCCACCACACGGCTGATCTGTTGGAGCTGCCCCGCCCGTTCGCGCAGTTTGAGAGTGACAAGAAAAGCTGCGAACTGGCCGCTATTAAGAAAATCTTTGATCAGAACCAGGATGATGATGAGAACGATGGGGACGACAGCGATGAAAACGTAGGCGACGATCAGCCGACGACGAAGCCGCCAAAGCACCCGGCCACGAACGTACCCCACAAGGCGTCCCAGGTAATACCCCAGAGCAACGAGGAAGGTCAGCCAAAACAATACCCACAAGGATCCGGGAACACCGCCCGTGAATCGGTCGACCAGCCACAGTGCGGCACCATAGGCCACGACCCAGACGCCAAATCGCGCCATGCGGTGCGAATGGTATTCATGGAGGAGTTCACGAATCAGCACTGGAAAAGCATATCAGTGCGCAGCAGTGCGCGCCAGTCTTGAGGTATGGCCATACAACTTTAAGTCGTCCCACTCCGACCCAACAGGTGAGATTGATTGGACCCAAATGAAGGGTCGGTCGCAGCTCGACTTAAGGAGAATCAGGCCGCCCCGGAAGGATCATCTTCGCGTGAATTCCCTGGCGGCGCTATGTTTGCCGCGACCCTCCGGCCGCCGCGAGCGCTTCTTCACGCTTGCGCACTTCACTGTGTCGATAGCCGTAAGAGAAGTAGATGATGAAGCCGACGACCATCCACACTACCAGCCGCTCCCACGTTTCGGAGGGCAGCCCGGCCATCAATGCAAGGCTGACCAGGGCAGAAAGCGCCGGCACGTATGGAACCCACGGCGTCTTGAAGGGGCGCTCCAGCTCCGGCCGTTGATACCGGAGGAAAATTACCCCGATCGAGACGATGACGAATGCCAGCAGAGTACCGATGCTCACGAGCTTCCCCAACTCACCGATGGGGGTGAAGCCGGCGGCAATGGACACGGCAAATCCGGTGATAATGCTGGTGATGTGCGGAGTTCGAAATCTCGGATGAATCTTTTTTGCGAAGGGCGGCAAGAGGCCATCTTTGGCCATCGAATAGAAGACGCGCGGCTGCGCCATCATCATCACCACCATTACGGAGCTCAGCCCCGCGATCGCCCCGAGCTCGACGAGCATCGTCATCATATGCAGGAAGAAGCTGCCGCCCGATGCGGTTTCGGCAGCGCGGATCGCAACCACCATGGGCGCCGGCGAGCCCAGCATTTGCTTATAGGGCACAAGTCCCACCATCACACCGGAAACCAGGATGTAGAGGACTGTGCAGATGACGAGTGACCCGAGAATCCCAATGGGCATGTGCTTCTGCGGGTTGCGTGCCTCCTGGGCCGCCACCGAAACCGCGTCGAATCCAATATAGGCAAAGAAGATCACCCCCGCACCCCGGAGAATCCCGCTCCAGCCGTAGTCGCCGAATTTCCCGGTATTTTCCGGAATGAATGGATGCCAATTGGCGCTGTTGATGAACGCCACACCACCAACGATCACGATGAGTACCACCACAACCTTAATGATTACGATCACAGAATTGACGTTCGCTGATTCCCTAATGCCGATAACAATAAGCACCGTCACTGCGAAGGTAATGAGGATGGCGGGCAGGTTGACAACGGCCGATGGGCTGCAGCCCGCTGCATTGATAAACGTGCAGGGCGCCGCCGCCAGAGAAGCGGGAATCTCGACGCCGATGAAGTCGTGCAGGAAGCTCGTCAAATGGCCAGACCAGCCGACGGCGACCGTTGCCGCGCCGAGCGCGTATTCCAGGATGAGGTCCCACCCGATGATCCATGCTATGAACTCTCCAAGCGTCGCATAGCCGTAGGTATACGCCGACCCGGCGATGGGCACGGTCGAGGCAAATTCCGAATAACAGAGACCGGCCAGCGCGCTGGCAAACCCTGCCAAGATCATCGACAACACGATCGCCGGCCCGGCGTGCGCCGCCGCCGCTTCCCCGGTCAGAACAAATATGCCCGTGCCGATGATGGCGCCGATGCCGAGCGTAATGAGATTGATGGGGCCAAGGGCGCGTCTAAGAGTGTGCCCACCCTCCGCAGAAGCCTCCGCCATGAGCACTTCCAGCGGTTTGGTCGCGAATAATCTGGACATCGTTTGGTTGTGCTCCTCACCTTTGTTTCAAAAGCCCGCCAACCACCCGGAAATCCAAAGACTGGGAATATAGATCAAATTCTTTCCACAAACCACGTGGCATGAGAGTTCCTTCACCATAACGCTCTCCCATTCCGCGCCAATACAGACCCTCTATTCTCCAGGCAGGCGTCGTTATTGTTTCCCCAAGGCCTCCAGATAAGCCCGGGCGCGTGCCCTTACGTCCGGCGCCCTCAGGAGGTCGGCGATCACGGCAACGGAATCGGCACCGGCCGCCATGACTTCCCCTGCCCTCTCCAGCGTAATCCCTCCAATGGCCACCAGGGGCTTGCGCGTGGCCTCGCGAGCGCGCCGCAAACCTTCAAGGCCTACGACCGGGTCGGGTCGGGCTTTGCTCTGGGTCGCAAATACTGGCCCGAATGCAATGTAGTCTGCGGAGGTCTTGTCGGCCAAGGCCACCTGTTCAAGGTTGTGGGTGGAGAACCCCACCATCCGTCCGGCCCCAACTACCACTCGGGCCATTTCAACCGGCAGGTCGTCCTGACCGACATGCACTCCATCCGCGCCCACCGCCAGCGCGACGTCGGCGCGGTCGTTGACAATAAAGGTCCCACCCGCGCCGCGGATTTGGACAAGAAGCGGCCGACTCCGTTCGAACAGCTCGCGGGAAGTCGCACCCTTGTCCCGGTACTGGATGAGCCGCACGCCGCCGCCAAGCAAAGCCTCGCACACGTCGGCAATTGATCGCTCGCCCGTCTGCGCGCGGTCGAGGATGGCGTACAAACGTGGCAACGTCACGCCCATGAATCAGGAAGGACTGAAAGTTTCAGGATGGTTCTGCGCCGTTGGCAGAGTACCGTTTCAGAAATCCGGTATCGAAATTTCCCGCCCGGAAATCGGCGTCGGCCATGACCTTCTCGTGAACGGGAATAGAGGTCGAAATTCCCTCCACGACAAACATCTCCAGCGCCCGCGCCATGCGGCTGATGGCCTCTGCACGGTCCCGGCCATGAACGACCAGCTTGGCAATCAGCGAGTCGTAGAAAGGCGGGATGACGCATTCGCTGTACGCCGCCGTATCGACGCGCACACCTGTTCCGCCAGGAGTGTGAAAACCCGTAATCTTGCCGGCCGACGGGGCAAAGGTCTCAGGATTCTCGGCGCAGATGCGGCACTCGATGGCGTGCCCCCGCAGGCCGACCGTATCCCCGCTGATCGAAATCGGTTCACCCGCCGCAATCATGATCTGAAGCTTCACGAGATCCAGGCCCGTCACCATTTCCGTCACCGGATGTTCCACCTGAATGCGCGTATTCATCTCGAGGAAATAGAGATTGCGGCTCTCATCCATGAGGAATTCGACCGTCCCGGCGTTCGTGTAGCCAATCTTCTCGAGCGCACGAATGACCTGGCCACCCACCCTTTCGCGGGTCCCACTATCGATTTGGGTTGAAGGAGATTCCTCGATCAACTTCTGATGGCGGCGCTGGACGGTGCACTCGCGTTCTCCCAGATGAACGATCTTCCCGTGCTTGTCGCCTATCACCTGGAACTCGATATGGCGCGGCGAGGTGACGTATTTCTCCAGGTAGACATCGGGAGACCCAAAGGATACCGCCGCCTCGTTCTGCGCGGTTTGCAGAGCGTTGGCGAGGCCGTCTTCCGACTTGATGATTCGCATGCCCCGTCCGCCGCCACCCGCGACCGCCTTGATGATGACGGGATAGCCGATTCGTTTGGCGACCTCGGCTGCTTCCACTGCCGACTGCAGGACTCCTGAGCCCGGCAGCACTGGGAGGCCGTGCTCGGCCATCGCCTTCCGGGCGCGGTCCTTATCGCCCATCAGACGGATCACTTCTGGCGAGGGGCCTATGAAAGTAAGCCCCGAGGTCTCGCACACATCGGCGAAATGGGCGCTCTCGGCCAGGAAGCCATAGCCCGGATGGATGGCGTCCGCGCCGGTAATCTCTGCCGCTGAGATAATGCTGGCAACATTCAAGTAGCTGTCCGAGCTGTGCGGCGGTCCGATGCAAATCGCCTCGTCGGCGAACCGGACGTGTAAGGAAAGCCTGTCGGCCTCGGAATAAACGGCGACGGTGGGAATCCCCAACTCCTTGCAGGCACAGATAACCCGAAGAGCAATCTCCCCGCGATTCGCGATGAGGATCTTCTTAAACATCGATTGAAAGAAAACCTTCAGCTCCAGTCGCCTGGCGCCCGGACCTGACAGGACCACATTCCGCCTGTAAGCGGTGCCCTCGTGGCCATTCGCCGCATTATTTCTTGTGCGAAGGCCGGATGGCGAAAAGCGACTGTCCGTATTCGACCGGCTGCCCGGTCTCAACGTAAGTCCGTACCACTTCGCCAGCGACTTCCGACTCAATCTCGTTCATCAGCTTCATCGCTTCGATGATGCAGAGGGCCTGGCCGACCTGGACGCCGTCACCCACCTGCACAAAAGGGGGGGCGTTCGGCGCCGGCGAAGCGTAGAAAGTACCCACGATGGGAGACTTGATGATGTGGAGGTCCTCTGTAGATTCCGAAGCACCTTCAGCAGGGGGCTCGTCAGCGGATGGGCGCGGCACGGGAACGGGTGGAGGCGGGAGTGGAACCCAGGTCGGGGAAGCGTTGGCTGGGAGCACCGTGACGGCCGGAGCCTCAGCCGGGGAGTTGCCGCGCTTGACTCGGATCCGAACGCCCCCCTTTTCCATCTCAAATTCGGTGATTTCGCGTTCGACCAGAACATCAATGAGTTCGCAGATTTCCTTCAGATTCCACGAACCGCCGCTTGATCCGCCGCCGCGAGTGGTGCTCTTGCCGGGCATGAATGCAACTCCGTGGGGCAGACCGTAAACTGCCCCTGCCGGGCGAGCCAGTGTGGGCTCACCTCTATGAAATAATCCAGTCGTCCTTGGACACCGGTGTGAGGATCTCTCCACCGGCTTCCGTCACCAGGACGGTGTCCTCAATCCGTACCCCACCTAGGCCCTCAATGTAGACTCCAGGCTCCACGGTCACCACACAACCGGGTTCAAGCAGGGTCGTTTCCTTGCGAGCCAGCCGCGGCCTCTCGTGGATGTCCAGGCCTACTCCGTGCCCCGTACTGTGGGTGAAATACCGTTCCAGTGCCCGCCCCGCCAACGCACGGCGAGCGGCCAGGTCGACTTTCCCGCCGGCGACAGCTGACCCGACGACTTTGACAGCTTGTTCCTGCGCAACCAGTACCGCGGCATACAAGCGCCGTATTCGCTGCGGGGGGCGACCCAGAAACACCGTCCGCGTCATATCTGCCGCGTAACCTTGCAGTATAGCACCCAGGTCAAAGATTACCAACTCATCTTTCTTCAACAACTTGGAGGAAGCACGAGCATGCGGCCAGGCGCTCCGCTCGCCGGAGGCGACGATTGTTTCAAAGGCAGCTCCTTCCGCTCCGCGCAAACGCATACGGTACTCGATTTCCGCCGCCAAATCGCTCTCGCGGAGCCCGGGGCGCAAAGTTCCTCGGATCTCATTAAAGACCGCCGCGGTGACTTGCCCTGCCTGGCGTATGCAATCAATCTCGAAAGAATCTTTGACGAACCGGAGGTCCTCGACGAGCCCACCCGAAGCCTTGAGAGTCACGGGCGGAACACATCGCTGCATTTCGTTGAATCCGGAGCAGGTCAAGTGTGCATCGTCGTACCCAACGTTCCGGGCTCGTCGCCGGATGAGCCACTGCCCAGCGACGCTCAGGAGGGGACGTCTGGCTTCGTGAACATCCACTCCGGCTGACTGTTTGCGAGCCTGGAGCGTATATCGAGGGTCCACGAAAAGCACTGCCTGCTCGAGACCTAAGACTGCTATTCCTGTGCTGCCGCAAAAGCCCGTGAGATAGAAGACGTTCTTGGGATTCGAGACGAGGAGGAATTCCAGTCTCTGTATCGCCATCAAATCGCGCAGTCGATGCTGACGGGAGAGCACGAAGGAACCGGGGCCAAGTCCATCCATGGCGGAAAGAAAAAGGAGGAGACTCGCGTCTCCTCCTCAAGATTCTCTACTCACTACTGCCGCGGGCGCTACCCGGGCAGCACTTTCGGTGTTACGAAGAACAGCAATTCCTGGTCGTTATCCTGCACCGAGGTGGTTTTAAACAGGTTTCCAAGGACTGGAATGGACCCAAGAAGCGGGACATAGTTCGCCGACTTAGTGCGGCCGGTCACGTTCACGCCACCGAAAACCACCGTTCCGCCGTCCGGGACCAGAACTTGCGTAGTCGCCGACTGCGTGTCGATGCTGGGGCCTGCCGTACTCAACACCAGGCCCGGAGCGGCGTTCGTGACGTTAATGTCCAGGAAAATATTGCCGTCTTCCGTAACCTGAGGCGTGACCTTCATGGTCAACGCGGCGTTCGTGTACTGAATGCTGATGGTGTTGTTGATGGTCGTCTGAATGGGGATCTGAGTTCCCTGCACGACCGTCCCGGCCACGTTGTTCTGTGTGACGATCGTGGGTTTGGAGATTGTTTTGGCCAGGCCGCGCACCTCTTCCGCTGCGATCGCGGCGTTGATGGCGTACCGGGCTCCGGCGTTGGCAATCGCGTACACCCCGAAGCCGGTAAGTGGCTGCACGGTGACGAGGGGCGACGTGCCCGCCGCGTTGGCGGTCGAGAGAGTCCCGGTCCCACCTGCCGTCCCGGTTGTGCCGCTCTTGTTGGCGTACGATGCCGAGAGTGAAACTCCAAGCGTCCGGGAGAAGTTGGCCGTGGCGCGCACGATCCTCGCCTCGATTTGCACCTGCTTCGCCTTCTTATCCAGCCGATCGATGATCGACTGAATGACAGGGATCTGGGTCTGAATGTCGGAAATGATCAACGTATTCGTACGGTCGTCCACGAGGACGTTGCCGCGCGATGTCAGTGCTCCACCTCCCACCCAAGCTTTGAGAATCGTGGAAATTGTTGCTGCCTTGGCGTAATTGATTGGGCGGAAAACGGTGACCAGCGGTTGTGCAGCTTCGCGAGCCGCTGCCAGCTTGACATTCGCCTCCTGTTCGGCAGTCAGAGTGTCCACTCGCGCGATGCGCAGGACATTGCCTTCCAGGGTCTTGCCCAAGCGGTTGTTCTTCAGGACGATGTCCAGCGCCTGGTCCCATGGCACCGCATCCAAAACCATGGTCACATTCCCGTTGACGTTGGGGTCCACGATGATGTTCAAACCACTGATTTCATGGATCAAACGGAAAAAGTCCTTAAGGTCAACATCCTTAAGGTTCAGGGAGATCGGTTCGCCCGTGTACTGTGGCTGAGCCTGCCCAGAAGCAGCAGGCTGATTCTGTGCCGTCGTCGAAGCACCAGGTTGGTCCTGTGTTATCGCCGAAGCAGCAGGCTGATCCTGTGCCATCGCCGAAGCAGCAGGCTGACCCTGTGCCGTCGCCGAAATCGTCCCCGGCGACCCTGAGAGCGTCATAGCCGCGCGCGCTGCGCGGACGGCCTCAGGTGCCGGATCAGCCGGTTTCTCCAGTTTGGGGGTCGCCGCAACTTCCCGAGATTCCGCGGGAGCCGGTAGGGTACTTTGAGCATCAATCGTTGATTGAGCGGGTGTCGGCGGAGCCGAAGGGGTCGTCGCTGCTGGCGCTGCCTTCGGAGTTTCAGTCGCTGCCGTCACCGGCGGGGGGCTCAAGATCTCGACCGGATGAGGCAATTCGGTCTTCTGGACCGATTTCGCTTCACTCTTGGCTGATCCCGCCGGGATGGACGGAGCTGGTGCTGAGACTGCTGCCGTTTTCGGCGCGGTCTTTGATTTCAGTTCCAGCCGCACGCCGCCCGACTGGGCGTGCACATCGAATCCAGGATCGCCCGACAGATCGGCCACCACGCGGACCACCGAAGGCTTTCCCTCGCGGAACTGCCCCACGCGCACGCCCTTCAAATAGGCCAATTGACTGGTGTAAGTCTTCTGCGCCACGGCGTTCTGCGCGTCTTCCAGATCCACGACCAGGCGGGCAGGATTCTGCAGGTGCAAAACGTTGTAGTGCAGCGGGCTGGAGGTGGAGATGTCCACGTACGTCTCACCCGCGCTCCCGGAAGTGATCTTCACAGCAGAGACCGTCGCGGGCCCACGGCGGGCTTCAACGCGCGCAGGTGCCGGAGTGGGCGCGGACGTGAGGGCGCTAGCCGAGGGAGGCGCGGGAGCAGCGCTTGCCGCTGCCACCGAAGTCCCCGCCGGAGCGAACACCAGCTTCAGCCCATCCGGACCGCGTTCAGCGGTCACTGTCTCCGTCTGCGCCAGGTTCAACTGCACGCGCACAACCGGCCGGCCTGACGCATCCAGGTACTGCAGGAGGTGGTAGTCCTTTACCACGCCCGTGCGGAATACCCCGTCCTTGGCGACGCCGCTGACCTTGACATTCTTCAGGTCCACCAGAACGGTGTCTCCTGTCGCGCGCGTCGTGTGATAGGTATAGTCCCCGTCAATGCGCAGGACCAATTCGTTGGACGAGGTTGGGTTGGCCGCGCCGACCGCCTTCAAGCTCGCCAGGGGCGAGTCTTTGGCCCCCAGGCTTGAGGTGATCGAAGCCATCCCCACCATCAACCAGATCGCCGTGAGTGAAAGGATCACTTTGCGTTTCATCTTCACGCTCCAGGGCCCTGGCCCAGCCGCTTGACGACATCGCGCACAACCATCTTGCCGCTGGCGTCGAGGGCGTTTTCCCTAAAAACGACTGAGTCGGGAGTAATCTTGCTGACCACACCGTTATAGACGGCATCGTTCTCACGCAGGAAATAAGCACGATTTGAACTGTTGTCCACAACTGCGATCATCGTGCTGGTTGTGTCCAAGCGAACAATTCCTTCGACCTTTAATTGGCTGATCAGAAGCCCGCGGGTTCCTGGCGGAAGTGGACCCAGGATTTGCTCCCCGCCCGCGCCTCCCGGGACTGGAGGTCCGGGGAGTTTGAAGGGGTCCCGGCGACCCGCGGTCTCCGGACCCCTCGAAGGCTCTGCGGACTTCGCCGCCGACCCTCTGGCGGGTTTCTTGCTGGCCGCCTTCTTTGCGGAAACCTTCTTGCCGGCTGGCTTCGCAGCGGTCGCTTTGGGTTTCGCCACGCTGGCCGCTGCCTTGGGTTTGGGCGCGGCGGCCTTTTTTTTGGTGTCGGTGGCAGCGCCCGCCTTCGCTCCCGCCTGGGGGGGGGCACCGGCAGCTTGCGGGAACCCTGCCTCAATGGCCCTTGACGCCGCGGCGCCGAAGCTCAGGAGAACAACCGGGAGTGCCCACGCCCACCATTTTCGAACGCCCATAAGCCGGTCATTGACCATAGTCTCTCACCTAGACCTACTTCTTTTTGGGTTGTGCTTGCGCCGGAGGAGCCTGCGGTTTGTTGTAATAGGTCGTGATCATACAACTGGCCCCCACGGTCTCGCCGGGAAGAATCTTGAAATTTCCCTGTCCCCCGCCCGCGGGCGGCCCCAGGGAAAGATTGGTCACACTGACAATCCGCTGCTGGCGAGCCAGACGGTCGAAGAAGCCCAACAACTGGTAATAAACGCCATCCAGTCGAACGTTGAACGGCGTCTCGGCGTAAAAATCCCGTTGCACCAACGCCCCCGCCACGAAGTTCCGAAGATTGATCCCAGCGCCCACCGCCGTGTCATGGACCATCTTCACGAACTGATCCGTCGCCTGTTCATCGGGAACGATGGAGCGTAGCGTATCCAGCTGCTTTTCGAGCTGGGCGATTCGGTTCAGCAGTTCTGTGCGCTCGCGCTCAACCGCCTGGTTCTTGAGGTTTTCCTGATGCAGGCGGGTGACTTCGGCCTCCAGCTTCGTCCGCTGAGCCGACAGAGGCAAGACATAGAAGTAGAAAACCACTCCCGCCAAGATAGCGGCCCCTCCCGCAAGAATCACCGCTTGCACAGCTCCTGGAAGATCGTTGAAGCCTTTGGCCATCGTCGCTCTCCCTATTGTCCTGCCTGGCGTGCCCCGGCGGCTGGCGCCGCGGCGGGCTGCGCCGCCGCGGGCAGCGGTGGCAGCTTGTAAACGCAGTCCAGAGTGAACTTGAAACTCAGGCGCTCAAACTGATCATCCTGATAGTACTGCCGCAGTTGCACATCGTCGAAAGTGCCAGAATTCTTGAGGTTGGCGATAAAGTTGGCGATGGACTCCACGGAATTCGACTGACCACGGATCGCCACCCGGGCTCCGTCAGGGCTCACTGTCAGCAGGTAGAGGTCGTTGCTTCGATTGACGATCCCGCCCAAGGACGACATCAAATCGACTGGCCCCACCCGGCTCTGCTGGAGCGCCTGGATCGTGTTGATGCGTTGTTCCAGTTGCTCCCTCTGGGCCACGTATTTCTGATTCTCAGCCCGAATCTGCGCCAACCGGTCCGCCTCGCGCTGCTCCTCCGCCTTCTTCTTGTTGAGCCGGTCGATGTCGCTCGACCAGTAGCGCCACATGAAGAACACCACACCGAAGGCCACGACGAGGCTCACCACGAAAATGAGCGCCTGCCGCGCCACGGTGGTGGGCGGTCCCGCCTGCTTGGCAGCGGGCTTTGCAATCCCCAGCAGATTGATTCTGATCATGGCGTGTCAAAGCTCCTGAGCGCCAACCCCACGGCAACGCTCATGCGTGGAGCGACCTCGCTGATGTAATTGGCATCAAACTTCGACGCATTAATCTGCACCCGCTGAAATGGATTGATGACCTCGACAGGGATGCTGAATTCTTCTTTCAGCAAATCGACCAGGCCTTCGACCTTCGCCGAGCCACCCCCGACATAGATCTGCTGAATGTTTTCTGCCGTAGTCGTCTGCTTGAAGAAATCAAAGGTCTTCTGTACTTCCAACAGGAGAATCTCTGAAACGGAGCGGAGATGGGGGGCCGCTTGCACCGCCGTCGCGCTACCCGGCTCCTTGCCCTGCTTAAGCTTTTCCGCATCCTCAAAACTCAGGTCCAGTTCCTTTTGCAGCGTGTCCGTGTACTGATTGCCGCCCACCGAAACGTCCCGGGTGAAGAGCGGCACGCCGCCCCGCATGATGTTGATATTCATGATGCTGGCGCCAATGTTGAGCAGTGCCGTCATGCGATCCAGAGTTTGCTCGTAATTCATCTCGAAGGCATTCTGAACGGCGAAGGCATCAATATCCACCAGGCGAGTGGATTTACCCGCCTGGCTGAGCACGTTGGTGTAATTGAGGACCTTGTCCTTCTTGGCTGCAACCAGCATCACATCAAATCCCGGCCCCCCTTGGGCCGGCCCCAGCACCTGGTGGTCGTAGTAGACATCCGCCATGTCGAACGGAATGTATTGCGGAGCCTCATAGGAGATTGAGCCCGCTACCTCTTCTTCGCTCGCGACATTAACCACAATCTTCTTCACGATCACCGAGTGCCCGGAAATGGCCGTCGCCACGTTCGCAGTCTTGATCTTGCTGTCGTTGAAAATCTTCTCGATCGAAGTGGCGACCGTGAAGGAGTCCATGATGGCACCGTCCACGACCGCATCCTGACCCAGGCTTTCCATCCCCAGGCTCACGAGCTCGAAGTCGCTGCCCTTCTTCCTTAATTCCACCAGCTTGATGGAACTCGAACCGATGTCCAGTCCCACCAGCCCTTTGGGTTTGCTGAATCCAAACATCTGGAATGCCCCCTACCGGGCGCCTGCCCGCATTTTGCCTGTGGCGCGCTCTTCGCGCGGCGTACTCTGCCTCTCCATCCAGCGGTCTAGGACAGTTTTCTTGAATTTCCAACGATTGCCCAGCTTGAAGCCCGGAATCCTCTCGCCGATGACGTACTTGTAGAGTGTCTCTCGCGAAACCCCGAGATAGTCCGACGCTTCGCGAATGCCCATGACTTCACGAGTCTCAGCCATAACACCAGCCTTTGGGGAGGCCTATCCTTCGATGATTCTAATTGAGGCGCTTACTACTGGCAAGCTATCCCAAAACCTCCCCTGCATTGGGGATTGCGGACGATTATACGCGCCTGCTTATGCCTTTGTCAAGCTTTTTTTGTTGGTTTTATGGGTTTTATTAAGGATTAGGGGGGAATCATGGGTGGAACATGTATATCAAGTACGAAATATAGGGGAGCGCCACGCTGAAACTACTACATCTTGTGCGAATCGCCCCGGTTTCACACTCCTATCCCGGTTCTTCTCTGGCGACCCGTATGGTACCCAGACTGAGGGGCCGGAAGATCCGGGTTTGGCATGATGCGTCGCAAAGTGAGAAGAACAACCAAGCCCGGCGGCCTTGCCCCTTCCCTTCCTGCCGTCGGGCGCGCATTTATCCCTGAGTTGTACGGCCGAAGGGGATGGGCGCCCGGTATTCCCAATCAGCCGTCAAGCCACTTTTGTAACGGAACAACTTGCAGATGACGCACAGTTGCGCCACGGCGAAAGGGCTCTCTTGCTCCTGCCAGTCGTGGTGGCAGGTTCCCGCAAGAGGCTTCCGGTCTTCTGGCTGACTCAACAATGGGTCCGTCCTTGGCAACAAGCACTTTCGCACGAGAAGTTGAGGTCCCACTACTGAAGTTCGCGAACCCAGATGTTCCTGTAGCGGACCGGATGGCTGTGGTCCTGAAGCGAAAGCGGAAGCTTCTCCGGGGTTGGCTTATAGGGCGGACGCGCTTTGTGCGCCGTAGGCCCGGTCAGTTCAACGTTGTCCTGCGTCAGCACTCCATTGTGAAAGACAGTCGCTCGGGCCTTCCGTGTCACATTCCCATCCTTATCGAACCGTGGACCGTGAAAGATAATGTCGTAGGTCTGCCACTGCCCTGGCGGGCGGCTGGCATTGACGAGGGGTGGGTACTGCCCGTAGACAGCCGAAGCCTGACCGTCGGCATAGGTCACATTCTGGTAGGAATCGAGCACCTGAATTTCGTAGAGACCCATCAGGAAGACGCCGCTGTTCCCGCGGTCCTGGTCCTCGCCGTGTGGGGGATCGGGTGTTGCCCACTCGACGTGAAGCTGGCAGTCACCAAATGCCTGGTTGCTGATCAGAGACCCGCTCTTTGGGACTGTCTCGAAGAACCCGTCCCGTACTTTCCACTTCGCGGGCACGTCCCCTTCCGAGTGCCATAGCGAAAGGTCCTTGCCGTTGAAAAGCACCGTGGCATCTGAGGGTGGCTGGCCAGCCTGCTCCTGAGTGCTAGCGGTTCCAGGAGTAATCACCGGCGGGTGAGGCCGGTTCCGGTCGTGGATCTGCCAATCGCCCACACCTTGTTGGGCAAAGCCAGCGCCCATAGTAAAGGTAACCCCTGCCACCACGAGAGCGATCAGAATTCCATATTCGGCTAGTAGTGAAACTCGATTTCGCATAATCAGTCTCCTATGCAGAACGTTTACCGGACCCTATGAAGTCCTTCGACGGGCACCCAAATACTAGTTGGGAGCGGACAGTTTACGTCTACTGTCGCTCACTGTCCAGCACAGTTCGAGCCCACAGACCCCGCGTCGAGCCGCTGGAGTCAGGTCCCTTGGACCAGCCTTGAGTATGTTGACACTCTCAATCGCTGGCCTCAAACTGAACTCGTGCAGACAAGGGTTGAAACTTCTGCCGGTGCTGCTCGGGGGGGAGCGATCGAAAGCGATCGCCGACGCGCTGCGAAGAAAACCCGATTGGGGATTGTTCTCCTGGGACTGATCTACGTGCCCGCGGCCTGGCTGGCCGGTCAACAATATCCACTTCTTTCCGACTCCACCAAGGCGCTTTATCAGAACGAGTTCGCCAAATCCGAATCACTCGCCACGCATTTCCTCAGAGCCCATCCCGGCCAGCCCGACGGATTGGTCATGCTGGCGCGCGCCCAGATGGCGCAGGGAAAGGTGGGCGCCGCCTATCAGAATCTGACCAAAGCCCTCCAAACTAATCCCAAACACATTGACGCTTTGTATTACCTCAGCCACCTTTCTCTGGCGCTCTCTCAAGGGGAATACGAAAAGCTGGTGCAGACTGCACCCAACTCAGTGCGGGCGCATCAAGTGCTCGGCGACGCGTACCGGGGAAAGCAAGAATTGGCCCAGGCTGAGGCGGAGTACCAAGCCGCACTGAGGATCGAACCTGAGGCGGTGGAGATTCTTGATGCTCTCGGGGAAATGAAACGTCGGCAATTTAAATTTGACGAGGCAGTATCCTACTATTCGCGTGCGCTCGCAGCCCAACCTCGTGACTACGACAGTGTCTACGGTCTCGGGGCCTGCTACCTCTATCTCCAGCAGACCGAGCGAGCGACTGAGTTTCTGCAGCGGGCGCTGGAAATCGACCCTCGGTCGGCCGTGGCTCGTCTGGCGTTGGGCGACGCCTACCTCCGATCGGGCAAAGCCCAGGAAGCGGTCTCCGAGCTGAACGCGGCGGTGACCATCGCGCCGGAAATGCGCCAAGCCTATGTTTTGCTGGCGCGCGCTTATAGTCACCTGGATCAAAAGGAGGCGGCTGACCGGGCCGCCGCGAAAGCCCAAGCTCTACAACAGAAAGAAAGTCAAGAGTTCGCCGATACCCTGCCGACCTCGCTGCCGTCGAGGCCTGCGTCTAAACCGGCCGATGCTCGACGCCCGCAACCATGACGTCAACTGTACGAATGCAAAGAGCCGATTCGTTCCGAAATGCGTGGGGCGGGGCTCATCTCTGGACGGTGATCCTCTGCGTGCTACTGCCGGCGGGCCTCCCGGCGCGAGCCCAGACTCAGGGAGCGCTTCCTGATAGCCTCCGTAACGTCTTCCAGGAGGGAGTCGAGGCTCAGAAAGCCGGACACTTGGAGGAGGCGGAGAGAGCATTCCGGCAGGTACTTGCAGGCGGTGGCAAAGTCGCGTTCGTGTATAACAACCTGGGCATTGTGTATCAATCGCGACGCGAACATGAGAAAGCCGCCATACAGTTTCGAGAAGCGATCCGCCTGCAACCGGACTATGTCGCACCTCGAATCCTATTGGGAGCGAGCCTGCTGGCGCTGGGGAGGACGGCGGATGCCATCCAGCAACTGGAGCGTGCGGTGAAGCTGCAGCCGCGGGAATCCCTGGCGCGGGAACAATTGGCGCGCGCCTACGAGCGCGGCGAGAACTTTCGTGGTCTGGTCGAGCAGTACCGCGCCCTGCTTGAGGTAGAGCCCGACAATCCCGAGTATCTCTACCAATTGGGAGGAGCGTACTTGAAGCTGGCCGCGTGGTGTCATCGGCAGATGGCCGCGCAGAATCCTAACTCCGCACGCGTCCTCCAGTCTATGGCGGAGGACTATCGCCAGCAAGGCCACCCGGACATCGCCGCGCAGGTGCTCCTACGCGCCGCGAAGGCCGATCCGACCATGCCGGAAGTCCATTATGCCCTGGCGCTGATCTATTTAGAGAAGGGCAAGCCGGACGAAGCCCGGCAGGAACTGGAAAAGGAATTGGCTATCGTGCCGTCGTCGGTGGTGGCGCAGGAACTTCTGCGGAAACTCAAGGCAGGGCCATAATCTGCGCATCGTGGGTTTGGATATGCGTCCTGACAAATTGGTTGTTGCGGCTCTCTTGGCGCTACTCCTGGCCGCGACGGCATGGAGTCAAAACGTACAGGACGCCCCCACGGCGCCCAGCCCGTCGGCAACGAGTTCCCTTCCTCTGGACCCTGAGCAGCAGCAGTCGTTGCAGGAATCACTCAAAGCCCGCAATTACGCTGGCGCGGAGAAACTGTTGGCGGCCGAGATCGAAAAGAAGCCGCAATCTGCGGAACTTCTCAAATTCCTGGCAAGCGTCTTTTTTCTCGACGGCCGATACCTCAACACCGCCGTCGCTCTTAAGAAAGCCGAGAAGGTTGCGCCCCTCGATAGCCCGAGCCGTTTCACGCTCGCCCTCTCCTACATCATTTTGAATCACCGCGACTGGGCGCGCCCGGAACTGGAGGCGCTGGCCAACGCCGAACCCCGGAACGCCCTCTACCCTTATTGGCTCGGCCGGCTGGATTACGACGAGATGCAGTTTACCTCCGCCGTGGCCAACCTTCGCAAGGCCCTGGAACTCGATCCAGCCTACATGAGGACTTACGACAACCTCGGGCTTTGCTACGAAGCGCTGGGCCAATACGATGAAGCGATTAAGACTTACGAGGAAGCCATTCGGCTGAACCGCCTCAAGCCCCAGCCCTCACCCTGGCCGCCCGTGAACCTGGGGACGCTTTTAATCAAACTGGGGAAACTGGAGGAGGCTGACGCAGCCCTTACAGAGTCCCTGCGGTATGACCCGAGGTTTCCCCAGGCCCGCTACGAACTCGGCCTCCTGCGCGAGAAACAGAAGCGCGACGACGATGCCATCGCCGAACTGAAGCAGGCGGCGGAGTTGAATCCCTCCTACGCCGAGCCGCATTACGTGCTGGGGCGCATCTACCAACGGAAGGGCGACACGAAAAAGGCCGAAATCGCTTTTGAGACCTTCCACCGCCTGAAGCGCGATAACTCCAAAATCCAGCCGCAATAGCGCACCGGGGCGACTTGCCTCAGTCGTTCGCCCCCCCCGACTCCTTCGATCCGTGGCGCCCGCCCGGCGCCGCAGGCAGGCCGTGCTCTTGCAGGTCCAGTCTACTTCCCCAGCCCCCGCCCGGTTCATCCCGTGGTATTCTAAAAGACTAGAGAACAACGCGAGCCATTGGGCTTAACCATCTAAGGAGAGTGCACAGCTCGCCCGCAGGTCGGGTCGAGACCCACAGATTGCCTATGCCTATTGAACACGCGACCCATTCCGCCCAAGGCGAGGGGACAGGCGGCGCGAGGGAGGAGGCAAGCTCCGGGAAAGCCGCTGAACAGGAGCTGATCGAAACCCGCGAATGGCGAGAGTCCCTCGACTACGTCCTGCAACAAAGCGGGCCGGAGCGTGTGGCGCGGTTGCTTCGCGAATTGCAGGTCCACGCCCGCAAGGCCGGGGTCGCCATTCCCTTCACCGCCAACACGCCCTACATCAACACCATCCCCGCCGACAAACAACCCACTTTCCCGGGCAGCCGTGAAATCGAGCGCCGCATCAAGAGCTTGATTCGCTGGAATGCCATGGCCATGGTGGTCCGAGCCAACCGCGAATCGAGCGGGATTGGCGGCCACATCTCCACCTACGCTTCCGCGGCAACCTTGTACGAGGTGGGTTTCAATCACTTCTTCCGTGGACGCGACGAAGGGCGTGAGGGCGACATCATTTATTTCCAGGGGCATGCGTCGCCGGGCATTTATGCCCGCGCTTTTCTCGAAGGGCGCATCTCACTCGAGCAAATGCAGAATTTCCGGCGCGAACTTCGCCCCGGCGGTGGCCTTTCTTCCTATCCCCACCCCTGGTTGATGCCCAATTTCTGGGAGTTCCCCACCGTATCGATGGGGTTGGGTCCCATCATGGCGATCTACCAGGCAAGGTTTAACCGCTACCTGGAAGACCGCGGTCTGAAGGCGCCAGCGGACACCAAGGTCTGGGCCTTTCTCGGCGATGGCGAGACGGATGAACCGGAAGCCTTGGGCGCCATCTCTTTGGCGGCCCGCGAGAAACTCGACAACCTCATCTTCGTCATCAACTGCAATCTCCAGCGGCTGGACGGCCCGGTGCGCGGCAACGGCAGCATCGTCCAGGAACTCGAGGCCATGTTCCGGGGCGCGGGCTGGAATGTCATTAAGGCTCTCTGGGGCAGCGATTGGGATCCTCTGCTCGCCAAAGACCACGACGGATTGCTCGCCAAGCGTATGGGCGAGGTCGTCGACGGAGAGTACCAGAAATACTCCGTCGAACCCGGGAGTTACATCCGCCAGCATTTCTTCGGCGTGGACCCGCGGCTGGCGGAAATGGTGAAGCATCTCTCCGACGAGCAACTCTACAAGTTACGTCGCGGCGGACACGATCCCGAGAAGGTCTACGCCGCTTACAAGGCCGCCGTCGAACACAAGGGCTCGCCCAGCGTCATCCTGGCACGCACGATTAAGGGATATGGCCTCGGCGAAGCCGGCGAGGGCCGCAACATCACTCACCAGCAGAAGAAGATGAACGAAGACGAGCTGCGCGAATTCCGCAGCCGCTTCGGCATTCCCATTTCCGACGAAGACATCGCCCAGGCGCCATTCTACAGGCCTTCCGACGATAGCCCGGAAATGGTCTACATGCACGAGCGGCGACGCGCTCTGGGCGGCTATGTGCCGCACCGCGACCCCAAGTGCGTACGTATGGAATTGGACCTGGAGGAGACGTTCGAGGAGTTCTACAAAGGTACCGAGGGCCGCGACGCTTCCACCACCATGGCCTTCGTACGCATGCTTTCCAAGCTTCTGCGGCATCCCGAGGTCGGCAAGTACATTGTGCCGATTGTGCCCGACGAATCCCGTACCTTCGGCATGGAGGCGCTCTTCCGCCAGGTCGGAATCTACTCTCACGTCGGCCAGCTTTACGAGCCGGTCGATAAGGAGACACTGCTCTACTACAAAGAAGCCAAGAGCGGTCAGATCCTGGAAGAAGGCATCAACGAAGCGGGTTCCCTGGCGTCCTTCATCGCCGCGGGGACGGCTTGCCTGACATACGGTGTCAACACGATACCGTTCTACATCTACTATTCGATGTTCGGCTTCCAGCGCGTCGGTGATCTGATCTGGGCGGCGGCCGATTCGCGTACGCGCGGCTTCCTGGTGGGAGGCACGGCGGGCCGGACAACGCTGGCGGGCGAAGGCCTTCAACACCAGGACGGGCACAGCCACTTGAACGCCCTGACCGTCCCCAACTGTCTCTCTTACGACCCCGCGTTCGCTTACGAAATCGCGGTCATCATCCAGGAAGGCATCCGGCGCATGTATGACGATGGCGAGAGCATTTTCTACTACCTCACCGTCATGAACGAGAACTACGAGATGCCGGTGATGCCGGAAGGCTGCGCCGATGGAATCCTCAAGGGCATGTACCGGCTGAGGGAATCCGCCAACAAGAATGCCAAGCTGCGGGCGCAATTGTTCGGGAGCGGCGCCATCCTGAACGAAGCGCTCAAGGCGCAGAAAATCCTCGGGGAGAAATTCGGCGTCGCCGCCGATGTCTGGAGCGTGACGAGCTATCGCGAGCTCTATCGCGATGGCAACGCCGTCGAACGCTGGAACCGTTTGCATCCGGAGGAACCGCCCAAAATCCCCTATGTCACCGAATGTTTGAAAGATGCTCCGGGTGTATTCGTCGCGGCCTCGGATTATCTGAAGGCCCTGCCGGATTCCATATCGAGCTGGTTCCCGCGCCCGCTCGTGGTGCTGGGGACGGACGGCTTCGGGCGGAGCGAATCGCGCGACGCGCTGCGCAATTTCTTTGAGGTCGATGCCCGGCACATCACGCTCGCTACTCTCCATGCCCTGCAGGGCGAGGGACAAATCAAGGCCGAAACCGTCCGCAAGGCGATCCAGGAACTCGAGATCAATCCCGAAAAACTGGACCCGGCGATCTCCTGAGAGGCGACCCGAAACATGGCAACGGAATTCCGGCTCCCCGAACTGGGCGAAAACATCGCCGCCGGCGACGTGCTGAAGGTCCTGGTTTCAGTCGGAGACGTCATCCAAGCCGACCAGCCGGTGCTGGAACTCGAGACCGACAAGGCAACCATCGAGGTTCCCTCCCCGGTCGGCGGCACCGTGAAATCGGTCCATGTCAAGACCGGAGAGAAGTTACAGGTGGGCGGGCTGATCCTGACCATCGCGAGCGGCGCGGAGGTCGCGGCAGCAAAACCGGAGCCAGAGTCAGCCGCCAAAGCTACACCTGCTCCACTGACAGCCGCAAAATCCGCGCCGGCACCGGCCTCGGTATCCGTGGTGCCTGCGGCCAAGTCCGGACCGAAAGCGACGCCTGCACCGGCTGTCGCTCCGCCTCCCGCGCGCATCGCGGCTCCTGCCGCCGCTCCACCGCCATCGGCTGCGTCCTCGGCTCCGGACTTGCCCCGGCCGACGGCCCCCGCTTCGCCCTCCGTGCGGAGATTGGCACGTGAACTGGGCGTGGACATCTACGAGGTCAGTGGCACCGGACCCGACGGTCGCATCACTGATGAGGACCTGAGCGCCTTCGTGCGCGAGCGCCTGCAACGGCCGACGCCGGAAGCAGCAACAGCGGGCGGAATAACTCCCGCAGCCGTTCCCTTGCCCGATTTTTCCAAGTGGGGCGTGATCGACCGCCAGCCGATGAAGAGTGTCCGGCGCAAGACCGCTCAGCACCTGGCGCGGGCCTGGAACACCATTCCCCACGTCACGCAATACGACAAGGCGGACATCACCGAACTCGAGCAGCTTCGCAAGAAGCTGGAACCAAAGGTCGTGGCGATGGGGGCCAAGCTCTCCATGACCGCCATCGCGGTGCGCGTGATCGCCTCAGCCTTGAATGTGTATCCGCAGTTTGCCGCCAGCGTGGATATGGCGCGGGAAGAGATTGTCTTCAAGAAGTACACGCACATCGGCGTGGCAGTGGACACGGACCGCGGGCTCATCGTCCCCGTCCTGCGCGACGCCGACCACAAGAATATTCTGCAACTGGCCGTGGAGCTGGCGCAGCTCGCGGAGCGCACGCGGAACCGCAAGGTCACCCTGGAGGAGATGGAAGGCAGCGTCTTCACGATCTCGAATCTGGGCGGCATCGGCGGCACCGCCTTTTCGCCCATCGTCAACTCGCCCGAAGTGGCTATCCTGGGCATGGCACGCTCGCGCGTGGAGCCGGTGTTCATCAACGGCCTGTTTCAGCCGCGCCTGATGTTGCCGCTGTCGCTTTCGTACGATCACCGCCTGATCGACGGCGCCGACGCCGCGCGCTTCCTGCGCTGGGTCGTCGAGGCGCTGGAGCAGCCGTTCCTGCTGCCGTTTGAGGGATAGAACGGGGTCTCGCCCCGTGTTGAGGGCGATAGTCTACGGTTGGATTCCCGCTTTCGCGGGAATGACGACGAGTGGGGCGGGTACTTCATCGGGTTGTCGCCCCCGCGCAAGCGGGGGCCCACGAGGCGGCCCCCGGACAATGTCATCCTGGGCGAAGTTCGCTAGAGGCGAATGAAGCGGAGGATCTGCAGTTTCCTGACCGCAGCGCAACTGCGGATGCTTCGTCCGTCGGCTGACGGACTCAGCATGACTATGCAAGCAGATTTCGCACCTCTCGTACCGGAGCACATCAATGAGCGAGAAGACCAGCAGCACGCAACTTGCGGTCGTCGGGGCGGGACCGGGCGGGTATGCCGCCGCCTTCCTCGCTGCCGACCTCGGCATAAAGGTCGCGCTCATCGACACCGAACCCAATCCCGGCGGCGTTTGCCTCTATCGTGGCTGTATTCCCTCCAAGGCGCTCCTGCACGCCGCCGAGGTTTTGAGCGAGGCCAAACATGCTGCAAACTGGGGCATTGAGTTCGGTCAGCCCAAAATCGATATCGACAAACTCCGCTCCTGGAAAGAGAGCGTCGTCCGCAAGATGACCGGAGGCCTCGGTCAACTTTCCAAGGCGCGCGCCGTACAATACATTCAGGGCCACGCCAGTCTGCTCGATCCCAAGACGCTCCAGATTGAGAAAACCAGTGGCGGGGCCGAACCGTTGAGCTTTGAGCACGTCATCCTCGCTCCCGGCTCGCGTCCGGCCACCCTGCCAAATCTCCCCGCGAATTCCTCCCGCATCATCAACTCCACGGGCGCGCTGGAATTGAAGAGTGTGCCCAAGACCATGCTGGTGATTGGCGGCGGGTACATCGGCCTGGAACTGGGAATCGTGTACGCGGCGCTCGGCGCGCAGGTCACCGTCGTGGAAATGCTTTCTGGAATTCTCCCCGGAGTGGACCGTGACCTCGTCACACCGCTCGCGAAGCGGCTCGGCCAGACCTTCCAGAAGATCATGGTCAACACCAAAGTGGCTGCGGTGACGGAAACGAAAGACGGCGTGCGGGTCAAATTCGAGGGCTCGGAGGCTCCGGCGGAGGAGCAAACCTACGAGATGGTTTTGGTCTCGGTGGGCCGCAAGCCCAATTCAGCTTTTCCCGGATTAGAGAAAACCGCAGTAGAGCTTGATGCGCGCGGGTTCATCAAAGTGGACGGCCAGCGCCGCACCGGGGAGCCCAGCATCTTTGCTATCGGCGACGTCGTTGGCGAGCCGATGCTCGCGCACAAAGCTTCGCACGAAGGGCGCGTGGCAGTGGAAGTGATCGCCGGGCACAAGGTCGCGTTCGAACCCCAGGCCATCCCCGCCGTAGTCTTCACCGACCCGGAGATCGCCTGGTGCGGGCTGACCGAGGCGCAGGCGGAGAAGGAAGGCCGCAAGATCAGCGTGGCGCGATTCCCCTGGGGCGCTTCCGGGCGCGCCACCACGCTCGACCGCCCGGACGGTGTGACCAAGCTCCTTATCGACCCGGAAACCGAGCGCATTCTGGGCGTGGGCATCACCGGCGCGGGCGCCGGCGAACTGATCGCCGAGGGCGTGCTGGCCATCGAGATGGGTGCCCGCGCCAGCGACCTCAAGCTGAGCATCCATCCCCACCCCACGCTTTCCGAAACCCTCATGGAAGCCGCCGAAGTCTTTTTCGGCCAGAGCACCCACATCTACCGCCCAAAGAAATCAACTCGTTAAAGCGCACCCGTTGCCTTGTGAAGCATCAGCAGGCCGGGCAGAGTTGTTCTCCAACTCTGCGGTGTTTGCCCTCACCCGTCTGCCCGCTGGCGGACACCCTCTCCCGCAGGGAGAGGACTGGAAATTAGATGAGCGAGGTAGCGTAGGGGCGGTTCGCGAACCGCCCCCGCTTCCCGGCGGTCCCTTCCTGCGTCAGGGCAAGCGTCGATCGGCGCTACAGAGGGCGCATCTCGATGCGCCCCTACGACCCCCACGGGCAAGGCACGGCGCATTGGCCGGCTGAAAGCCGGCG
>JBEKUI010000016.1:0-29499 GCA_049515175.1 Terriglobia bacterium | reverse complement strand
TCAATGGTTCAATGATTCAATGGCTCAATCAAGTTGATTTTCCGACCGGATGGAAGGTGAAGTCAAGTTTATCTTTTTTCTGATATCATTAGCTGAAGTTATGGCGGGGAAAAGTGATTTGCGCGCTGCCGGGAGACAAATATGGAAATCTCACAACTGGAAGCCTTCGTCACGGTCGTCGAGGAGAAGAGCTTTTCCCGCGCGGCGGCCAAGCTGCATCGCACCCAGCCGGCGATAAGCCAAGCGGTACGGCGGCTGGAAGACTGGGCGCGCGAGTCGCTGCTCGACCGCTCGGCGAAGAGCGGCGTGCTCACCGAAGCCGGACGCATTCTCTACGACCACGCCAAGAAAGTGCTCAACCTGCGGCTCGACGCGCGCTCCGCCATCGACGAACTCCGCGCCCTCGACCGCGGGCGCGTTTCGATTGGCGCCAACGAGAGCACGGCGCTCTACCTGCTGCCGGTGCTCAAGAAGTTCCGCGAGCGTTATCCGCGCATCAAAGTGGACGTCAAGCGCAGCCTCTCGCGCGAAATTCCCATTGCCCTGCTCCGCTACGAAATCGACCTCGGCGTGCTCAGCTACCATCCGCAGAATCCCGAGCTGGAGACGAAGGTCGTCAGCCTCGACGAACTTTGCCTGATTGTCCCGCCCGCGCATCCCATGGCACGCAAGCGCCAGGCGAGCGTGCACGACTTCGCCAAAGAGACCTTCATCGCCCACAGCATCGCCTCGCCCTACCGCCAGGCGGTCATCGATCTCTTCGCGCATCTGCGCGCGCCGCTGGTGATTGGCATGGAACTGCCCACCGTCGAGACCATCAAGAAGTCGGTGCGCATGGGCATCGGCATTGCGTTTGCGCCGCGCATGTGCCTGGAAGACGAACTGGCGCGCGGCGAACTGGTGGCCGTGCGCATCAAAGAGATGCGCATCCAGCGCGAGCTGCGACTGGTCTATCGCCGCCACGCCACACTCTCTGCCGCCGCCCAGGCGTTTTTACTCACCGCGCGCGAAATGGCGGCAGGTCAGGGAACAGACGCGAGGGAGTCGGGAGTAGGAAATAGGAAGTAGGGGATTTTTGATTTTGGATTTGTGATTTCTGATTTTCCAACTGTCGACTGTTGACTGCCGACTGTCCACTCGTCTTTTACGATTTTGGATTGATGCAACGCAGGGCTCGCTCTTCAGTACGCCAACCGGCGGACGGCAATTCCAGCGGCGCGAGGCGATTGTCGCGCCGCCCGGTGCCGCGTCGCCTCCCTCTGCAATTCCGCGCCCTTCTCCGCTGTCACGCAGCAAGGTCTGTACCACTTGTCTTGGTGCGGTCGATGCCACGCTGCGCCTCTTGCAGAAAGCTTTGTCGGCCATGGGGCGAGATGACTAGCACTCGATCGCGAAATCGCAGAACCACCAGCTCTTCGCGATTAGTGGCAAACGCCAGGAACCTCCCCCAATCAGGATTCCAGAAATATCCAAAATAGCCAAAGAATCCCCCGCAACCAAAAGTGCGGAGCGTGCCACCCGAGAAAACCTCATTCCCGCTTCTTTCGCTCGCCTCCAAGAGCCGAGTCAGATCAAACGCGAACCTGGTCGCTAGGGTGCGAACATGAAGCGTCCGGCCATCTATGTCGTATGCGCGCGGAGCGAAAATGATCGTGACTAGTGCCAGGAGAATGACCACAGCGCCGAATCCCGCGAGAGTCCCGTATGGCCTGGGGATGGCGTGCAGAGTTGACCGCACCAATGGGACAGCAACGGAGACGAGAATGGCCGTGACCGCGAGGGTGATCCCTCTCGTCCGCCAATCCCAAACAGCTTGGTAGTGACTCATGGCACAACCCTCCATCGGCAGGGCGCGTGCTTGCCGTTGACACGGGTGGCGCATAGATCGCGCTCTTTGCGATGTGTGCGGCCGTCGTACGATAACCACAATACTAAGGTGCCGCGTATACACCGAACGCGCTTCAAATGCAAGCGCGGGGGGAGTAGCGAATAGGGAGCAGGGGGAAGACAGGTGTCAGGTGTCGGGAGCACCAGGGCGATGCCGCCAACGTAAGATCGGAAGAAGGAAATGAGGGAAAAACTAAAAAGGGCTGGCGATTCGAAACCCTGGGTCTTACTGCCGACTGTCGACTCGCCGGTCATAGACTGGCGCTACAGGAGCCGTCACCCCACGTAGCGCAGGGCCTCGGCGATATCGAGGCGTGTGGCACGGAGGGCAGTGCAGAGGGTGCTGAGCAGGCGATCATCAGAGCCGCGAAGCGGGCGAGATGCGCTATGGCATCTTGGTGTAGTACTAGCCGCAGGACTCGAAGACGGAGAGCAGTTTGGTGAGACTCAGGAGTTGCCGCACATGCTGGGTAAGGTTGACCAACTCGAGCTGGCAGCGGGCGGATTTGGACGAGACGTAAAGGCTAACGAGGGCGCCGATGCCGACGTTGTCCAGGTAAGTCAGGCCGCTCAGGTCGATGACCACCCGCCGGGTGGCAGGAAAGAGCGCCCGAACCTGGTCCTTGAACTCCCCGGTCGAGCCGGCCACCATTCGGCCGCGACACTTCACCGTGGCGACTCCTCCCGCCTTCTCAATCTCCAACTGCAAGCGGGGGGAAGAATCGCTGGAAGGATTTGTGGACATGGACTCTCCTGCCGGTCGGGACTCGCACACCTCTGCAGGGGCAATATGACCCCATCCTCAATCTGAAACCTGGCTGGCCCTGACCCCGGGGCATGGGCGCTGGTGGTTCGGGTATCACCCGAAGGGAGCGCCGCCATCATTGTACCGCATCTGGCTGGGCGAGCAGGCGTTCGCCGAACCTGTCAGGGATAAAATGTCGTCGTGAAGACCTGCGCAGGGCAAGCGAAGCAGGGGCATCCAGGACCCGTGTTCGTTCAGGTCCATCCTAATTTCGCCAACCCCTTCCTGCCCGCGTTCCTCGCCGATCCCGGGATCAATGGCTTCGCACTCAGCGGCAACTGCGAATCAGGCGCGGGATCGTACCCCATCACCTCCATCGGTGACGTCGGTATCGGCAATCCGTTCCTGGGCCGCGGGGGACCCCGTGGAGTTCAGTTGGCGGTGAAGTTTGTTTTCTGACGGAACGGAAACTGGAAACTGGAAATTAGAAACTGGAAAATGGAAGTTGGGAAACTGAATCTGGTCATCATTGAGCTGCCCAGTTTCTATTTTCCAATTTCCAATTTCTATTTTCTAGTTTCCAATTTCCAGTGTCATTCCACTCCCAGCGTCTCCAGCAATTCCAGGATGTTCGTTTCGTCCACGATCAAGTTGAGCCGCTCGTCGGTGAGGCTTTCGTGCTCGTCAAAGGCGCGAAAGAGGCGCATCTTGGCGGTGGCATAGAGTTCGTTAGGATCGAGCTCCCGCCCGTGGGCGGCGCGCCAGGCCGCCTGGCCGCGCTCGGAGACGAATATCTTCAGATCAAGCGGCGGATGCTGGTCGGCGATCACCACAAAGGTGAAATCGCTGCCGGCCCCCTGCCCTTCCGGGCGCACCACGGAGCGCCGCGCCTCAAAGAAATACTGATAGCTGACGCCCGTGTCGCCCGCGTAAATTTTATAGCGACGGCCGGTTCGCATAGAAAATCGAATGGCACTGTAGCGCCGCTCGATGAGCGGCGAAGTTGCGGTTCTAATCGGACGCCAGTCCCTCCCTGCGTCAGGGCAAGCTCCGACCGGCGCTACAACTGAGATACGGCGCGCCGTGCCCCTCCAACTGACTGGAGCAACTTATTCCTGGCGAAAACCCGGCACTACAGGATGGGCAGGGTCAGACCCGGACCCTGGACAGAACCCTCAGTGGCTCGGCAGGCCCTGCAACTCATCCGCCAGCGCGCCCGCATCGTAGAGCTTGCGCAGTCCCTCGATGATGGCCGAACTGTGCACGGCCACGGCGCGGTTCTTCTCGTCGCTATATACGTAGTTGCCGACCAGGCTTTCGATGTTGCCATCGAAAATCAGGCCGACGAATTCGCCCTGGCGATTGATGACCGGCGAGCCGGAGTTGCCCCCGATGATGTCGCAGGTGCTGACGAAATTGAGCGGCGTCGAAAGGTCGAGCGCGCCCTTGCGTTCCAGATATCTCGCCGGGAGCTCATAGGGAAATTTCAGGTCGAAACTGTACGCCCGGTCGTAGAGGCCGTAGAACGTCGTCTTAGTGGGCGCCTGCGTGCCGTTCATGGCATACCCTTTAACGCTCCCGTAGGTCAGGCGAAGGGTGAAGGTGGCATCGGGATAGGCGGACTTCCCGAACGCTGCGAAGCGCGCCTTGCCGATCTTCTCCCCGGCGGCGACTTCCGCGCTCTCCACCTTGTCTTCATACCACTTCTGCGACTCGCGCACGAAGGGATCAACCTTGCGCGCCAGGACAATCAACGGGTCGGTGGAAGCCGCGACGGCGGCCTCACCGCCCTCGACGAGCGATTTGCGAAACGTCGGATCGGCGATCTTCGTTCCGCTCATGGCTTCTTCCGCCACCTCCGCCGCCGTTCGCCCGCCCAGCACGGATTTGACGTAGGGGTCGTCGGGCCCCAGTTCGTCCACGGCTTCCTGGAGTGTGTTGGCAATCAGGGCTTCTTCCATTCCCGGGTAGAGGGGCGCGGGCGAGAAGAGCTCGAAGCGCAGCGACTCGAGCTGTGAATCGTGGAAACGGTCAAGGCGCACGCCGTCCGCCTTTTTGACTTCGGTGACGTATTGAACGATCTGCAGCGCCATGTCCACCGCGCGCGAGCCGAGAATCCGGCGGTAGCGAAACGGCTTCATGCCCTCCAGATATCGCTGTGAGGCGGCGGCCATGTCGTCCCAGGCCGAACTGTAAGCGGCCTTCCACTCCGGCTTGCTATTTACGAGCCGGCGAAATTCCGCCTCCTCTGCCCGCTTCTTCTCAAACAGCGATTTGTCAAGCAGGCCTTCGTATTCGCCGGTGAAAGCCTTGATGGCGTTCTCCAGGTAGAACATCGGGCGCGTGGCCTGACGGTTCTGCTCCGCGCCGCGTGCCGCGTACTGCCGGAGGGCAGCGAGCCGCCGCTTGCGCGTCTTGAGCGTCCGGGGCAACAGGTGATCGCGCTGCAACTCCAGTCCCGCCATGGTCGTGAGCCGGTCGGTGGAGCCCGGATGGCCGGAGACAAACACCAGTTCGCCGTCGCCCGCGCCGTGCTCGCTCCACTTCAGGTATTGCTGGCTGTCGATGGGCTGGCCGTTTTCATAAACGCGGAACAGGGCCATATCGAAATCGTGGCGCGGAAACGTGAAGTTGTCGGGATCGCCGCCGAAGAAGGCGATCTGCTGCTCCGGCGCGAAAACCATGCGGATGTCCGTGTATTTCTTGTAGCGGTAGAGCCAGTATTCGCTGCCGTTGTAAAGCGGCACCACGTCGGAGCGCAGGCCGGTCGCATCCAGACTCTCTTTCTCAATCTTGGCGGTCTCCGCCTTGCGCGCCTTGAACGCCGCTTCATCGGTCATGCCTTGCTTGACAACGCCCTGCAGGCGAGCGGTGACGTCTTCGATCGAGACGAGCACGTTGAGCTCGAGGTCCGGGCACTTCAGCTCGTCGGCCTGAGTGCGGGCGTAAAAGCCGTCCTTCACGTAGTCTTTCTGCGGTGTGGAAACTTTTTGAAGTTGGCCGAGCGCCACGTGGTGATTGGTGAGTGCCAGCCCGTGGGGGCTGACAAACGAACCGGAACCGCCATCATTGAAGCGCACGCTTGATAAGCGCACGTGCTCCAGCCATTCCTTGGTGGGCTCAAAGCCGTACTTTTCCTTCAGTTGCTTGAACGGCGGATTATCGAACGTCCACATGCCCTCTTCCGCCGCCGCCCGCGGCGTAAGCCACAGGAGCGCGACGACGGCCGACAAGGCGGCAAGGCAGGTGACGGCCCAACGAATCGAATTTCGCTTCATGCATTTCCCCCGGAAAGATATGTATTGTTGCGCACTGGTCCCTTATCCATTTGACTAAGGGGCAAATCAATCCGATAGTCTAGCACTTTTGGGACGTGAGAACCGCTTCGGGAGGATTCAGACGCGAATCGCTCCCAGCTTACTGGTTGGCTGCAGCGGGCGTGGTCCCGGCGCTGGGCGGAGGATTTCCCGCGCCGCCGCGCGAGAGCAGGAAGCGCAGCACGGGCGGAGCGAAAAGCGTCGTGACGATGCTCATAGTGAGGACCACGGTGTAAACCGAATCGGAGATGGTGCGCAGGCGTAGGCCTACGCCGGCGACGATCAAGCCGACCTCGCCGCGCGGCACCATGCCCACCCCGATGCGCAACGCATCCCTGAAACCCAGCGAGAGCGCGCCCAAGCCGCAGCCGATCAGCTTGCTCAGGATCGCCAGCGCGCAGACCATCGCGATCATTCCCAGCAATCCCGGCTGACCGATGGTCTTCAGATTCACTTGCGCGCCCAGCATGACGAAGAAGAAGGGCGCCAGGAATTCCATGATGGGATGCGCATTCTCTCGCAGGCGGTATTGTTCGCTTTGGTCGGCGAGCGCCAGGCCCGCCAGAAAAGCGCCAATGATCGCTGCCATGCCGATATAAACGGAGGCGAGAGACAATCCCAGGCAGAGAATCACCGACAGCACGAAAGCGCCGTTGCGGGCGTGCAGCCGGGCCACGGCGGGCCGGAACCGTCCCACGACGCGGGAGCCGAAGAAAATAACCAGGAGGGAGAATCCCGCCGCTTCGCCCGCCACAATCGCCAGCGAGAGGTAGTTGACGCGCCCCGCCGAGAGGCTGCTAACCACCGCCAGAACGATCATGCCCAGGATGTCGTCCAGCACCGCGGCGGCCAGAATGACGCGCGCCAGGCGGGTCGAGAGCACCCCGGCATCGGCGAGCACGCGCGCCGTGATGCCCACACTCGTCGCCACCATCGCGGCGCCCACGAAGATCGACTCGACCATCGTGTGGTCAAGCAGGCGCATGTAAAAGAAACCCAATGCCAGCGGCAGCAGGACTCCCAGGACGGCCACCAAGCTGGCCGTCGCGCCCACTTCGAGGAGGTCTTTGGGCCGTGTTTCCAGGCCCACAGTGAAAAGGAGGAAGATGGCGCCGATCTCCGCCAGCCCCGCGGTCAGTTCGCTCGGATGCACGACGGCCAGCAGCGAAGGACCCAGGAGCACGCCGGCCAGAAGTTCGCCCACCACGGCCGGCTGATGCAGGCGCTCGAAGATCTCGGCGAGCGCTTTGCCGCCAGCAAACATCAAAAAGAGTTCGAGAAGAAATGTTCCTGAGTGTTCCATGGCACTTTGCGGCAACCGGGCCCCCTTCGAACGCCCGTTGCCGCCCAAGGGTAGCAAATGGCTGCGACGGGGCGCTACGGATTTCGGTGGGCGGCCCGCCGCGAGTGATTCCCCATTCCTGTATGCCTCGCGCGGCCAGCGTGACAAGATCGACCCCCTCGTCTTCAGCGTGCCGGCGGAAAAGGAGTTGGATGGCGACTACGCGTACTGGGTCGGCGGAATCCACTGCCTGCTCGGCGACCGCCAGCAAGCGTTGACTTATCTCCGCCGGGCGGTCGAGATGGGCAATCACAATTATCCCTGGTTCCAGCGCGACAAAAACTGGGACAAGCTCCGCTCCGACCCCGAGTACCAGCGCGTCATGGAAGACGTCCGAAAGAAGTGGGAGCACTACCGCGAACTGTTTGACAAGAGGTGATGCGGGAGTCGCCGGGGCGGACGGGAGTGGGGTCAGCGGGAAGCTATCGCCTGCTCGGACCACTGCGGAGGAGACTTGCCTGGCCGTTGCCCAGTTCGATGCGACTCACGTGGGGCGGCAGGCGAAAGGGTTTGTTGAGGTCGATCTTGTATTGTTTCTCCACATAACTTTGGAGAAGGAAGGTGACGAATCCCGCCGGCAAGGAAGTTGACCCCACTGTGAAACTGGTCAGGGTGAACTTTCCCTGCCCGTCGCCGGTTTCGAGAGTTCCCGTTGCGTTGACACGCTGTTTGCCCTGGAAAACATAGGCCACAAGCTTGGCGCCCCAGTCGTCGCCCTGATTGTTCATCTTCCCCAACTCCTCGAAGTCCACGTCCGCGGCGCCCGCGAGGTGGTCCGGCAGGATGTGAATCTCGGGGTCCTTGACCGCGGGGGGAAGAAATTCGCGCCCGCGGAGTTTGAGGTAGGAATTCGCTTCCGTGTCGGAGATGCTCACCGGATCGAACGCGCCGTGCCCGCGCGGGTTGGGATTGGAAAGCAGAGCGATCTTGGCGGCGAGGGCGTTCGCCGCGGTCTGGGACGCGATAGCGGCGTTATCCGAGACTCCGGCGGGAAGGGCCGCCAGCCCGGCAGCGGAAACCACCAGGGCGGCGAGCGCGGCCCGCGCAAGCGGCACACGGCTTGCGGCGCGGCGCAATGTCGCGCCGTGCGCCCACTTCCCGTTTCTCGCCCGACTCTCCATCATTCTCCTTACCGGCGCGCCTGCGCGGTGGCTCCTTCCCCACTCAGAACGAGTTGCCCCATCGGTCCGGAGATTCGTAGCCGGCTGATTCGCGGGTCCGCTGGAAGTTCGCTCGTCCAGCGCCGCGCGGCGTGGCGCAGGTCCGCCTCCACGGCGAAATCGAGCGTGGAATTGAAACCCCAGCTGCCGCTGAGATTCAGACGTGCACCCTCGATGTCGAGCCTCTGGCGGGCGAAGTTGATCCGGCGATCGCGGACCGTGAATTCAATCTCCGCCGGGCGGACAGCCACCTCGCCACGCGCCGGCTCGAGCGTTCCGCCGGGCATCTGGCGCGAGAGTGCCAGGAGAGGATCGAAATCCCCCAGGGTAACTTTCTCCAGGCGCGCTTTGCCGTCCGCCTGCAGGCTAGCGCCCATTTCGCTGCGGCTCAGGCCGCGCGTCTGGAAGCGCGCCGTGCCGGAGATCAATCCGTGCGCCTGGCGCAAGGCAGGGGGAAGCCGGCCGGCCAGCGTCGGGATTCTGACTCCTGCCATCGTCACCTCCCCGGAAATCGCCGCGGGGCTGGCGGTCAGGTTCAGTTCCGCTTTCCCCTGCCCGCGCCCGCCGCCCGCCTGGAAGGAAGCCGGCGCGACGCGCAGGATGCGTCCGGCAAGATCGATCGTAGCTTGAAAATCCTTGAAGGTCAGGCTGCGATAGGTCAGCAGTGGCGTCGCGAAGCGCCCTCGCGCGTTCAGGAGCGAGAAGAGCCCCGAGGCGGCAGAGCGCTGGGCGGCCTGCGAGTTGAGCCCGGGAAGGCGGTCGAGGAGCGCCAGCGGCGGACGGAGACCCAGAACATCGAACCACAGCGCGCCCTGCTCAACGCTTAGGGCGTTGGCGCGCAGGTCAAAATGCCAGGGCTCGCTGCGCGCTCCCTGATGCTCCAGGCGGCCGGTGAAGACACTGGTGCCCATGACCGCCGTGAGCGGGCTCGCGACGAGATGGTCGCCATTCGCCTGCACGGTGGCGCGCGGAACGTTTAACGGTTCGGTGAGGCCGGGTACGACGAACCGCGCGGCGCGGATTTCGCCCTTGCCCGCGAGCGTGGGACGAGCCGGAGGCCAAGCCGTCCCCGCCAGGGTGAAGCTCGCCGTTCCAATGCCGCGCCCATCGAACCGCTGCGCCGAGGCGATTCCCAGGCTACGCGCGAAACGGATCACTTCATTCAGCTCGAACGATTTGGCGGCAAATTTCAGTTCGTAACGCGCGGGCAGGAATCCCTTCCGACGCTTGGGGGCGGGTCCGGCAGGATAGACCGCGCCCTCCACGGTCACGCCCAGGCGCGGCGCGAGAGAGACAGTGACCGGAGCCAGCCTTGCCCCACGCCGGTCAATCCGCAAAGCCAGTTCCGATACCGGAAACGATCCCGCGGAAGTGCTGAGCCGCATGTCACGCGCGCCGAGGAAGCCGCCATAACGCCGCTCGCGCCAGGGACCTTGCACGGAGAGCAGGCCATCCACGCGCCCCGCCAGTTGCACGCCGGCGGGATAGCGCCAGAGGCGGCGGCTGAGCGCCTGCAAGTCCTCCAGCCGGGCGCGCTCGAGCGCCACCACGAGGTCGAGCGCAGGGGATTCGGGAATCTGCTCGACGGCTCCGCTCAGGTGCAGGCGCGAATCCGCCAGCGTGGCCTCCACGCTCTCCAGTAGCGCGCGCTTGCGGTTGCGGTCGAATTCGCCGCGAAAGCGCAGGCTGACCGGCAGCGCTCCGGCGGGAGGGATCAGGTCGGCGCGATGCACCTGGGCAAGCGTGGCATCGCCCTGGAATTTCATGACCCGCAGCGAACCCTGAATGCGCGTGTCGCTGTCGAGCACGCCGTAAATCTCCGGGTTGTAACCACTGAGCAGCGGAATCCAGTTGTAAAGCAGCGCGTCGCGGGTGCGCAGGCGGGCGTCAAGCACGCCACCGAGGCCGTCGCCGGGCCGCCATTCCCCTTCCAGTTCCAGCTTGCCGGGGGTGGGCAGCGGCAAATCGGAACGTACGGGGTTTCCCGCCAGGCGAAATTGAATTCGCCCGCGCGCCGGGTCGAGGTTCAGGCGGGCGCCGAGTTCCACAATCGCAAAGGGTTTCTTGTCGGCGCCGAATTTGAAATTCAGCCGCGCGTCTTCGATGGCGACCTCGAAGGCAGGCGGAGCCTCGCCGTTGGATGCCGCGGCCCCCGGCGAGCCCGCCAGGCCGCTCTTCACCAGCAGGCTCTCGATGTTCCATTCTCCCTGCTTGGTGCGGACGATGTTCAGGTTGGGGCGCTCGAGCTTCAGGCGCGCGAATTCCAGGCGCGTCCGCCACAGGCTTCGCCAGCGCAGGTCGCATTCGATGTGATCAATGCGCGCGAAAGGTTCGGCGCCGAAGGCGGGATCCTCGCGCACCACGGCGTCTTCAATGGCCACGCCGGGGCGCGGCAGCAGCCGGAACGATGCCCGGCCGAAGGTGACAGGACGATGCAGGAACTGCTCGAGGCCCAATTCCAGGCGGTGGCGATAGCGTTCCGTGCTCAGGAGGGTGGGAAGAATCCAGGCCGCCAGCGCGAGCGCGCCCGCGGCGAGTGCCATCGGTCGTACCGGGAGGCGGAAACGGCCCCTCATCATCGCACCAGACCGAACGTGCGTCGCCAGCGAGTCTTGGTGGGAAAGTGGATAATCAAGTCAACGACCTGCGACACCCGGTCGAAGAAGGAAGTGCGCCCGTACTCGTCGCGCGGGGTTTCGTAGGACCAGTAGATAATCAGCGGCTTGCCGGTGATGAGCTCGCGCGGCACGAAGCCCCAGAAGCGGCTGTCCCAGCTCTGCTCGCGGTTGTCGCCCATGGCAAAGTAATGTCCGGGCGGGACCACCAGTTCGCCTTTCTGGAGGTAGCTCGCCATTTCGTCCGCCCACGCGGCCGAGGCGCCGCTCAGGTAGTCGTTGCCGGCGGGCGGGAAATCATCCCCAGGCCGCATCTGGTCGAGGAAGGTGTGATGGACAAAGGGCTCGGCGTAGGGCTGGCCGTTCACAAACACCTGGCGATGGAAGATGCGGATGCGGTCCCCCGGCACTCCCACGACGCGCTTCACAAAATGCTCGCCGCTGTTCACCGGATCGTCGCGCCCGGGAAACTTGAAGACGATGATGTCGCCGCGCCGGATCTCGCGGTAGGGCAGGACGCGCGCCAGCCAGCCCTGCGGGGCGGCGTAGGCGAACTTGTTGACCAGGAGGTGATCGCCGATCAATAGGGTGGTTTCCATCGACCCGGTGGGGATCTTGAACGCCTGCAGGATAAACGTCGTGCCGAAGATGGCGAGAATGACGGTTACCAGCAGCGATTCGACGGTGTCGCGCGTGGAGGATTTCTTCTGAGCCTCAACCATCGCTTCAGGGTTTCCTTCCCAAAGACTCCAGGAGATTGCGCGCGGCCTGCTGCTCGGCGGCTTTCTTGCTCCCGCCGCTGCCTCGAGCCATTCCATTGTCGCCCGCAATGACTTCCACGGTAAAGGTCTTCTGATGCTCGGGGCCGGACTCTCCGGCCACCCGGTAGCTGGCGGGGCCGGCTCCCGCCGCCTGCAAGTATTCCTGCAGGGCCGATTTGAAATCGACGGCGAAGAGTTCGTCGGTGCAGGAGGTCAAGTCAGCAGGCAGGACGAAGCGCTCGATAAAGTTGCGCGCCGCATCCAGACCGCCGTCGCGGTAGAGGGCCGCGATCAGCGCTTCCAGGGCATCCACCTGGAGGTTATTCTTGCAGCGCCCGCCGGTCTTCTCTTCTCCCCGACCCAGGCGCAGATAGTCTCCCAGGCGCAGCGGCCCCGCCGCCCGCGCCAGATGCTCCGCCGCCACCAGGCAGGCCCGGGCGCGCGACAGCTTCCCTTCCTCGTAGTCAGGAAAGACATCGGCCAGTCGGACACTGACAATGAAATTCAGCACCGCGTCGCCGAGGAATTCCAGCTTTTCGTTGTCCTGAGCGGGGGCGGATGTCTCCTGAGCATAGGAGGAATGCGTCAAGGCTTCCCGCAGCAGTTGGGGATTTCTGAACTGGTAGCCAATCTGGGTCTGCAAGTCTTCGAGGGTAACTCCCGTCATGCGGTTCCTGAGCAGGTTGGAGTGTCCATGCGCCCGGCGAGCCAACTCGCTGCCTGCGCGGGCCTCCCATCATGAAAGCGGGTGGGACCCCGCCTTCTTCCCCAGGACCGCTCGGCGTGGCGGGAGGTCGGTGTTCATCAAGCCGCGGCGCTTCGCTTGCCCGCCCGGCTACTTGGTCTGTCCCAGCCCCTTCTTAATGGCTTCGATCCGCTGGTCGGCGTAAGTCTTGATGGCCGTGCCCGCAGCCAGCTGGCCGGCCTTCGTGTACGCTTCGATCGCCTCCGGGTACTTTTTCAGGCGCTCGCGCGTCTCACCCAGACGGTAGTAATCGGCCGGCTGCACCTCAGGAGTGATGGTGGTGGCGATTTGATAGGCCTGCTCCGCCTTCGCCAGTTCGTCCTTGTCGGGGCTTTCCAGGGACTGCATGGAGCGCTGCAAATGAATCATCCCCATGGCCGAATTCATATCGCGGACATAGGTATTCTTGCGCGCCGTGAACTGCTCCGGAGTTTCATTGGCCTGGGCCGTCAGCGCATCGATGAGCTTCAGGGCCGTCTTGGCATCGTTTTCCGCCTCCGTCAGCCGTTTGTCCGGGTCCACCCCTTGCAGCAGTTGCGGCTGAGGCAGCAAGGGCGTCACCACCAGCAGGGCCATCAGGTTATCACTCTTGAGGGCCAGGCTCTTCTGGCAAGCCGCGACCGTCTGCTTGAGGTCGCTCTTCTGCTGGTACGCCGTACCCTCAAAAACATAGACGTAGGTCAGGAGGGGACTCGAGGGGTGCTTCTGCTCGAAATCCTTCGCCAGTTGGATCATCCGGTCGGGATCCAACTCACCCTGAAGCGCCTGCATCTCGCGCCCTTCTTCGGGGGTGATCATCGCGCCGCCTGAAGCCGCGGCGCGCGCCGCGCGCTCTGACGGTCCCGCCTTCTTGACGATGTCGATCAAGGCATCGTCCGCCTTGGCCTTGCGCAGATTCTTCTCGATGTCCGGGGTCAGCTCAAAACCCACCCCGCGCTGCTCGACGATCTTGGCGGCCTCCGGCCGCTGCTGCTTCGATTTGAGAATATCAACGAGCTCTTTCTCCGACAGCGGCATGGCCGGCGGACCCTGCGCCAGCAGCGACGGCACTACCATCAGAACCATGGCGATGAATAACATCTGCACTTTTCTCATCGACGACAATTCCCTCCAAATTCCTGGTTAAAAGTCCGGCATTTTGAGCCTACCGGAAACGCTTCGACCTGTCAATTGAGCGGTGGGTTGGGACACGCGACGTGGCGGCGGCTTTACGGCGCCAAGTTCTGGCAAAAATGAATAAGGCCCTGCTTTTGAGAAGAAGCAGGGCCTTTCGGAAAACCAAAAAGAGATTACCCTTCAGAATTGGTGGAGATGAACCGTCCTGGGGTCGTGAATGTCGTCATCATGCACGTGAACCCTCTTCCGAGAGCTCGGAAGGGTGAGCCGATAGCCCCGTCGGCGGCGGCCTGTCTGCCTCAGTCCTTCTGACAGCGCGTGACCTTCGAGTACCTTCTTTGGATCGACTTGAGGATTATCCTTAAGAATATCCTGAAGTAGTTGGTCCAGCGTTTTAGCCATAATTTCACCTCCCTCTCGGCCCACTACATGAATGGCCGATATTCACCTTTGAAGTGGATAACCCCCTGTGCCATGCGTTTGGCCATATAATCGGACAGGAGATCATGGTAGGCCCTCACCTTCGCGGACAAATCTTCATCTTTCCCGAAGTCATCAATCATCAGGTTAAGATCCCTCTCCAGAACATCCATCGATATACCATGTCCGTGAACATGCCACCGTCTTGTATTGTTTAACTCCTTCGCAATTTCTGCGGCCCGTTCAATTTTCATCTGCTTGGTCACGCGCAGCTTACGGGTTCTCGTTACCTTCCAGTTCTTGAATTTATACTTGACGAGCCATTCTTTCAGCAAGGCAATGGAAAGTTCTCTAGCGTGCTCGTACTGGTAAAGCTCCGCTTGATCGAACCCGTCAATCAGCAGCTGAACTTCGGCGGTCGTTATGGTTCCTGCCTGCGCCTTCGCTATAAGGTCGTTATATCTCTCAAGATAACCGAGCGCCGGGACTTGGGTCCCGCTCTGGCTCTGAACTTGTGGGTCGATGGGACCGAGCCTAGAATAATAATCCATATGAATTGCATCGCCCGACATCGCGAGTACCGTGCCCGCCGAGTACGCGTAGTTCGGTACGACAAAATCAACGAGTTGGTAATGTCTGCGGAGAGTGCCCACGATTCGCTGTACAATTTCTATGAACCCTCCGCCCGTCGTGAGAATTACAAATAGTTTCTTGCGATGCGGCTCTTGCTGGTGCTTCTTCTCCACTGCCGAGCGCAAAAGGTCATCTACGCCGAATAAAATGCTGCCACAGAATGTTATGACATCTGCTTTGAAAGCATCCTCTAATCCCGAGATGCGATCATCAAGTTGCTGCTCAACAAAATCGTTTGCGTTTCCAGGCAACGCTGGCATTCCGCCTCCGATTCCCGGAAATCCAGGGATGGATTTTCTAACGCGCCTTTTCTCTATGCCAACGAACTTGGGCGGCAATTCGGGCAATCCGTGATCGTCGCCGCGAAGATAGCTTCGCCGCTCTTGCCTTCCCACCCTTCTGCCCACCCATACGCCCCAATGCTACAGCGTGTGGGTTCTTTCCGTCGTCTGGATTTGGCAGCGGCGTACCGTCCAAATACCGGCCGATAATCTGTTCAACAACTGAACGGGGTATCGTGACAAAGTCATGCTCTTTGCTTGAGCGCCTACGCATGACCAGATTATACACCAAATTTCTTCCGCCGTTTGACTTTACTCTCTGTCTGTGTTAAATAGACTGCGTCTATTTAACACAGACAGAGAGCGAACCTCAAGCAGATTAACAGACCAGAAGAACAGTATCGAGCAACTTAAACTCCATCTTCTCCCCTACAGATTTGAAACTGACCCGCTACCGCGGGTCGGGAGTCGCGACGTAGTGCCGCCCTTTAGGGCGGAAATGCCGGGCTTAAGGTCGGCGCTACGAAGAAGGGCTATTTGTGGAAGCCGAAGGGGCGCTGCAGGCCGTCCTGGACGGCGCGCAGGGCGTCGGGGTAGTTCGGAGCGGTGAGCGAGGCGGCGCGGTACTGGGCCAGCGCCTGCTCGCGTTCCCCGTTGAGGTCGGAGATGCGGCCGAGATAAATGTGCGACCAGGTAGCGAGGCGGACGTCCTTGGCGGCCTCGAGCGTCTGTTTGAAATAATCCACCGCCAGGTTCGGTTTGCGGGTGTTGCTGTAAATCACCGCCAGGCCGAATAGCGCGCGGTCGCTCTGGGCGTTGATGGTTTCCAGGACGTTCTTGAAGATGGGCATGGCTTCCTGGTAGCGGGCTTCCGCAATCAGGTTCTCAGCCTGGTTGAGCAATTGCTCCTCCGGCGAGAGGACTTGGGGTTTCCCGGCCGGCCCGACCTCCGGCTTAGGAGCGAATTTGACTTTGAGCAGTCTCAGCCGTTCTTCGTTGGGTTTGATTCCCAGGATCAGGTTCTTGTAGGCGATGCTCATCGCCTCGTCCTGTTTCTCGTAATCGGCGAGCGCCGCATAGAAGTAGGGAGCGAGGATCAGCCCGCCCGCGGCCAGCTCCTCCACGCTCTGCTGCGCGTCCTTGGGCGGGCGCTTGTCCATGCGCAGCTCGACGGCGCGAATCAGGCACTCGGTCACGAGCAGAGAGAAATCTTCCTTGAAGTCCCTCCCCAGTTGCGGGGCGAGGCGCACCAGGGATTTCAATTCCAACTTCTGCTCGATCTCGAGTCCGTACTTGCCCGCCAGCGGGTCGAGGAGGAAGTGCAGGTACTGATGGCGGATCTCGGCGATCTTGGGCTCCTTGGAAGGAGTCACCACGAGATAGTAATTCGCGCCATAAATGCGCGCGTGCACCTGCTCCGGCGTTCCCAGCGGGCTCAAATAGATCGTGTAGGTGCGGCCCAGATAGGCGCCGCTGGGAAAGCGCAGATAGACGTCGGAGACCTCCACGGCGCGCCGCACGAGAGGACTGTAACGGTCAATCTCCTCCTGGATTCGCGGCTGCATCTGCGCCCAGAGGTCGGTGAGGTTCGCCTCCTCCGCGAAGCGCTTGGCCAAAGGCGCCAAGCCCGCCACGGCCCGGGCATCCGGCGGCAGGTCCATCTGCGGGCCGGAGAGTTTGAATTCGGGTGCCGGACCCATCAACAGGGCCAGGGAAACCAGGTGGCTGAGGTTCGCCGCAGAATCCGGGTCCTCCTGCTGCGCCAGGAAGAACTTCTGCAGCTCAGCGCCCACGGGAATCTTTCGCCGCGACAGGTAGGCGATCACGTCCTGGCGAGCGCCCAGTCCCGCCTCCGACGCCGGGGCGTGATCGATTCCGGAAGCCAGGCGCGCCGCGAGCAGAGCGAAAAGCTGTTCGCGCGAATCGAGCACCACTCCGGGGGACTGTTGCGCGCGCGCTTCGCCCGCCAGAGAAAGCACCAGGGAAAAGACCAGGCAGGCGGGGAGGCTCAGACCCGAAGAATGCAGGCGGGAGAAAAGGAAACGGCCCCGCCGCCGCGTTTCCGGCCAGGGCCGATGATTACCTCGATGCAAGCCATCACAAGCCAAACGGACTAACCTCGGACGTTGATCCGCCTAAGTGACAAAACCACGTGCCCGTCCGTCGGCCTCCCAAAGGTCGTGGCAGGGTCGAACACACTGAAGTAGATCAGGCGGTCCAGTTGGTGCGCGAATTCCGGCGAAACCTGGCCGGAAAGCACTCTGTAGCTCATCACCCGCCCCGCCGCGTCCACCTGGGTGAGCAGCACCACGGGCTGGTCGCCGGTATTGATGAAGTCGATGGGCGGCAGTTCCCGCAAGCGCGGCGGCGTGACCAGGGCCAGCGGGACATCCGGCAGGGTAGAGCGCGGCACAAATTGCGTACCCATAATCAATCCAAAGAAAATCACCGCCGTCAGAATGCCCCCGGAAGCGGGAATGACCAACGGCCTGAAAACGTTGTCAAACTGCATCCAGAGCGCGGAGAGCAGACGCTCATGGAGCCGCTGCGAGACGCGCACACGCATCTGCAGGGCCAGCTCCGCCGGCACCCGCCGCTTGGGCAGCGCCCGCAACTCCGCCTGGATCGCCTGCGCTTGCGCGAGCTCAGCCCCGCAGGCGCCACAATACTCCAGATGGAACCGGATCGACCTCAGCTGATCGCGCGTGCAGCGGTCATCGAGGAAGTCGGTAAACTGCTCACGAATTTCGGTGCAAGACTCAAACATCTTCCCTTCCTAACCAGCCTTGCAGCTTCCGTTTGAGCAACTCGCGGCCACGCACCAGACGGGACTTGATCGTGCCCTCGGAGACTTCCAGCATCTGCGCGATCTCCTCGTAGGAGAGTCCCTCGATTTCCCTGAGCACCAGCGCGGCGCGGTAGGGCTGCGCCACGCTCGCCAGCGCCTGCTGCACGAGCCGCTGCCGCTCGGAAAGTTCGGCCGCCTGGTAAGGCGTCTGCGGCTGAGCCGACGAGCGCGCTATCCGGGCCTCGCCCAACGACTCGTCGTCGTCCAGCGAGAAGGTTTCCCGAAGCCGCCGCCGCAGCCAGCTGCGACGGTGATTGGACGCCTCGTGGACCGCGATCCGGTAAATCCAGGTCCGCAGACTACTGTCGCCGTTAAAGTGCCCGATGCCCCGGAAGACCTTGACGAATACGTCCTGGAGAACGTCTGGCGCGTCGACACTGAATCCGGTCAGGTGCGAAATCAGGTTGTAAACCGGGTTCTGATAGACCGCCAGCAGATAGGCAAACGCCTCCTCGGATCCAGCCTTCAACTCCGCGACCAAGGTCGCTTCGTGACTGGCAGGATGCGATTGCTCAAGCGCAACACCCACTGGTCGCGCAATCCCCATGACGCACCCACGATAGCAGTTCACAAACGGAACCGCAAGGCTGCGCTTACATTTCCCCTCACTTAGATTCGACACCGCAGAGGAAAGGTTTGTTCCACAAAGACGGGGACAAAATGGACGTCTGGGGAAGAGCGAGAAGGAGCGGTGCGGGGCGGCGGCCTTGGCGGTGGGGACAGGAGCCCGGGAGAGAAGGAGGCCCGGCGGGGAGGCGGAGCTACCGACCGGCCGGTAGGCTACGGAATCTTTCCCCCCACCTCCTCCGCCACACTTTCTTGAAGAACGACCTATCACGGAATTGCATGCTTGCGACGTATGTGCGCTGGCGCCGCTAACCTTTCAGCTTCCCAAGCCGCCGCGCCGCTTCGTCGAGGGTGGCGTCGGTCTTGCAGAAACAGAAGCGTACCTGCTGGCGGCCGCGCGCGGGGTCGCTGTAGAAGCTGCTGCCGGGAACAACCGCAACACCCACGTCGCGAATCAGGTGGCGGGTGAATTCGAGATCGGATGGAGAGCCGAACCCCGAGATGTCCGTCATGATGTAGTAGGCGCCACGCGGCGGGAAGCAGCGGAAACCCGCCACGGCAAGCGCGGCCAGCATCTTGTCGCGTCGCGCCTGATAATCACCGCGCAGCCGGCGATAGTAGTCATCCGGCAGGCGCAGGGCGACCACGCCCGCTTCCTGCAGCGGCGCGGCGGCTCCCACCGAAATGAAGTCGTGCATCTTGCGGATGGCGTTGGTCACCTCAGGTGGCGCGACCGCGTAGCCCACGCGCCAACCGGTGACGCTGAAGGTTTTCGACAGGCTGTTGATGGTGATGGTGCGCTCGCGCATCCCCGGCAAGGCAGCCATGCAAACGTGCTCGGCGCCGTCGTAGACGATGTGCTGATAGATTTCGTCGGTGATGACGTAAGTGTTCCAGCGCTGCACGAGCTGCGCAATCGTTTCCAACTCAGCACGGCTGAAGACCTTCCCCGTCGGGTTGTTGGGAGTGTTGAGGATCAGCGCCCGCGTGCGCTCGCTGAAGGCGGCCGCCAGTTCCTGCAGGTCAAAAGTCCAATCCGGCGGGCGTAGCGGCACAAAGCGCGGCGAGGCGCCGCAGATGATCGCATCCGGCCCGTAATTTTCGTAGAAGGGCTCGAAGACGATAATCTCTTCGCCGGGATCCACCACCGCCAGCATCGAGGCGATCATCGTCTCGGTGGCGCCGCAGCAGACGGTGACCTCGCGCTCGGGATCCACCGCCAGGCCCGAATCCTTCTCGAAGCGCTCGGCAATGGCCCGCCGGAACTCGCGCGCCCCCCAGGTGATGGCGTACTGATTGACGTCGGCGCGGATGGCGCGGATGGCAGCTTCCTTCACCTCCTCCGGCGCGGCAAAATCCGGAAAGCCCTGCGCCAGGTTCACCGCCCCGTGTTCAAGCGCCAGGCGCGTCATCTCACGGATGACAGATTCCGTAAAGCGTTGCACCTTCTGCGAGACTTTCATAGGACAGATCGCGAGCCGCTGCCCATTCTACCGGCAGCGGGCAAACTTCGCAGTGCGATTGAGCAGGGCCCGGTAGATACCCACGTCGCGCAACAGTGCTTCGACATAGGTGCGCGTGGCGGGTATCGGAATCGTCTCCAGAAACTCCGCCGGCTCCTGGAAGGAGTGTTTGCTCAGCCAGTCTTTAACCCGGAAGTCACCGGCGTGATAGGCGGCCAAGGCCTGCTCGGGGCTATTCCCCAGCTCTTTGAGCAGGCCCGCCAGATGTCGCGTGCCGAACTGGACATTGTACGCCGGCTCATAGAGGCGGCGAGCGGCACGCGCCCGGCCGCGCTTTCGAGGGCTCACGGTCTCGGGAAGGATCTGCATCAAGCCTCGTGCGTTGGCCACGGAAGTAGCGCGCGGGTTGAACGCCGACTCCTGCCGGATGAGTGCGAGGACCAGGGCGGGGTCGAGCCGATTGGTGCGCGCATAGCGCTTCACAAGCGGCAAGAACTCCTGCGGATAAAGCCGGCGCCAAATCTCCTCCGGCAGCTCGGAGAATTCGTACTCGGAGGCCCGTGGCACGGCGCGCCTGGCATCGAACAACGCCAGGGCGGGCTTCTTCTCCTCCGCATGGAGCCGGGAGAGGGCCAGCTTCAGCTCCGCCCCATTCGAGGACCCTTCAACCACAGCCAGCAGATACTGTTCCGCCAAGTCACGCAATCCCAGATTCATCAGTGTCAGGAATGGCCGCAGGGCCTCACTGGGAGGGGGCGTTCCACACGCGAGCAGCGGCGAATCTCCCCGTGGCGGCAGCTTCTGGAGAGCCTCCGTCACAGAAGCCAGCGGCTGCGAAGCAGGGCCCTTCCCTGCCAGAGCTTCGTCGAGCGCCGGCAGCCGCGATGCCGCCTGCTGGCCATAATAGTTGTAGACGTACCGCTGACGAAGAAACGCGTAAAGGGAACGCGCCTCGCTGCTGGCGCCGCGCTGTTCGGCGATTCTCGCCAGCCAGTAGATGGCGCCTGCGGTGTGATCGGATTCCGGGTACCGGCTGAGGTGCTCTACGAAACCCTGCGCGGCACGCGTCAAATCACCATCCAGGTAATAGGACCAGGAGAGTCTCCAGTGAGCCTCTTGCCCTGCCTCGGCCTGCGGGAAATTCTGGGCAAGCGCCTGGTAGTGGACCGCCGCCACCTTCCAATCGACTTGCCGCACGTAATAATTCCCCAGCGCTGACAGGGCCGCCGCATAGGACGAAGTCGTGGCGTAGGAAGCGCGCAGTTGGTCGAGTGCGATTAGCGCCGCGGGCGCATCAGATTTCCGCAGATAGGCTTCGACCAGGAGCGCCAAGCGCTGGGGATCATACTCGGGACCGGCTACAGAGCTGCCCGTCAACACTTCAATAACCTTGTCTGCCTCGCGAAGATGAAGCAGGCAGCGCGCGCGACCTACCTTCCAGCGCGGCACGAGCGGACTCGAGGGGCGGCTTTCTAGCAGGCCTGAGTATTCATCCCGCGCTTCCTGCCAGCGGGTCCGGGCAGCAAGAATATCAGCCCGGGCAGTCTGAATTTCTTCGCTAGCTTCGGGGAAGGAGCTCCCTAGTTCGGTCCGCAAACCGCCGAGGGCATCCCGCGCGGCGCTTGCCTGGGATGAAGTGGGGAATGCGAAGTAGATCTCCTGATAAATGCGCGCCGCCTCAGGCGGGTTGTTCGTGGAAGTGTAAGCTTGCGCAAGGAGCAAGGCCAGTTCCGGACGCCGCCGCACCGTGGGCTCCGAGACAAGCAAACGAAGGGCGGGCTCTGGCTGGCCGCTCGTGAGCTGAGCTTTGGCGAGGAGTTCCAGGGCTCTCAGGCGCAAAGTGCTCGTGGGATAGTGGGTTCCGAAGTCCTGAAGAATCTCGATGACCTGGAAAGGCTGATTGGCCCCTTGCGCCGCCTCCGCGCCGTAGTAGGACGCTTGGTCCGCCAGGGAGAAGCCCGTCTCCGCTGCCGATTTCAAGTCCTGCAGGGCGGGCTCGAACAGGCCGGCGTCATATTCTCGGTAACCGAGAACCAGAAGCGCCTGCCCGCGCCGCTCGGGATCGCTGGCAGTCTCGGCCAGGCGGCGCAGTTGCGGCCAGACCGACCGATCCTGAGCGCGCTCCGCCAGGTTCTGAAGGCGGGAGTCTTCACTTCCCGCCACCGCGAGCGCGGGCACCAAGAGAATCAGGCACAATTCTGCAGCGCGTCCGACAAAAACACTTTGTAATGGGGTCTTCAAACTGAGGGTCCGGGATAGTCCGACCCGAGAAGTTTCGCGTCACTCCCCGCAAGGACTCGCACGAGTTCTTCATGGAAATAGTCGACCTGCCTGCCGACCGTCTTTCCGAAGCGCTTCTCATAAGTCCGGCGGCTGCGATCGATGTCCGATTTCAATCGCTTGTAAAGGTCCCCGCTCCTGCGGCCATCTTGCACTTTGGCCTTGCTGTAAAGCTCGATCTCGGACACCAGCAGCTTGGAGAAGCGCTTGGCGTCGCGATGGTTCTTCTGATCCTCATCGCTAAGCTGCGCGAGATCAAAAACCGCGGCCGCTGCGGGCGCTGCCGCCGGTTGGGGCGGCGCTTCCTGCACAGGAACAGGAACTGTCTCGCCCAAGACGGGCGCGGCCTCTTCTGGCGCCTCTGAAGGCGCAGGGGCAATCTCCGGCTCAGAGACCTTTGGCGTTTCAACCTCTATCGCTTCCACTTCAACCGGCTGCGCTTCGACGACCGCCACCGCTTCCTCGGTCACAGGCTCCGCCGCCACCTCTGGCGCGGGAGCGGCGGCCTCGGCAGGCGCCGCAAGTCCGCCACTGAAAGCCATCAGCCGGTCGAGTTGCGCGCCCGCAAACTCCGCCAGGATCTTCAAGGCGTCCACTGGCAACGCCTGGCCCTTCCCTCCTGTGTCGGCATAGAAAATCGCCGACACCGAACCCGCGGAGCGGACGGGGAGCAACAGAATCGTGTCCTGCGGACCGGGCTGAAGTTTGTCCAGGATATTGCGGTTCCTTTTCAGTCCCCGGGCGTCGGTATCGACATGCCCGGCGGTCTCGAAACAAGTTCGGAAGGGTGTATCCTGGCTGAGTTGGACGACCACGCCGCGAAACACCTTATCGGTCAGGCCTGCAAATCCCCGCGCCGCGGCTCCCCACGCCGCTTTGCCTCGCACATCGAAAACCGCCGCGCGCACGCCCAGGTTTAGGCCCTCCTCGGTGAGGACTTCCAGCACCTGCTCGGGCAACGTGGCAGTGATCAGATTCCGAACCGCCGCCAAAACCTGATCAAGCATCGGGCTCGCAGCGGGAGCCGGCGGCTCGGGCGGGGCCGGGATCTCAGCCTTGGCCAGCTTCTCGAGTTGGTCCTGAACAGAAGTCTCCAGTTGCTGATGCCGGTTGCGCAACTCCTGAACGCTCTGCTCAAGCTGCTGGATTCGCTCCGCCTGCGCCTGGAACTCCGCGCCCAGTTGCTCGCGAGCTTGATTAACGACATCTGCCAACGGGTTCTTCTGCCTCTCCGTCAAGGGAACACCTCACCAGGCGCAATCTGCCGCTCATTATCGTACAGGCTCGCCGTCGCATGTCAACAGCTTAATCCCATACTTAGTACTTCCGTTCATCCCCGGCGCGGAGGCCCAAGGCAGAGCGCCATCCGGGGCTGCTTGACACCAGAGCGCGACCAGCCTAATCTCAAATCAAGCGTGGGGGCGTCCCGGTTTCGACGGGAGCGCTGACGCTTAGAAGGCATGCCGGGGGTCCACACCACCCGTAATCGGCGTGGGACATAGACAACTGCCAACAACACGCAGTATGCCTACGCTGCCTAATTAGGTAGCCGTCTCCTTCGTCAGGCCCGCAGGGCGGAGAGAGGCGTCGATCAGCGGGCTGGCTTGGAATCAGCCGCCTGGGGATTTCGAGCGAGAGTCGCGAGAGCGGCGATAGGCTAGGTGGCGGTCCGTACTTGCCCGTTCCTGAGAACCGCCGGCGAAATCGGTAAGCGAATCGGCTAAGCATGTAGTCTTCTAACCGTGGGCCTCTTCGGACGGGGGTTCGACTCCCCCCGCCTCCAAACTCATCCCACATGGATTTTCAAGAGCTTGTGGTGTGATTACGCGCGCCTACATGGCAGGCATGGGCTCCCCTACCGCTGCCGGAGGTGAGGTGATCTACCGCGTGCGAAAATGCAGGGGATCTCTAAGGTTCTGCAATTCCCTGTAGTAATAGAGTGGAGTAGGCCGCCTCCCTTTGAATCTCAATTCCCTCAGGAATTCGATCTCTTCCTGGTTGGCTTCGCCGCTCAGGATCCGATCCTTAAGGAATTCTCTGAATCCCGGCTCTTCAATCGATAACTGCTCGGGTTCCTTTTCCACAAACTCAAACCTCGTCGGCTGCCTCGGGGCCACTCTCCTGTTTAGGACAATTTCCATACTGAAGGTCCCCAAGTCGATGTCCCACGATTCGATCAGCGGATCCAGGAAAGCGACACAGTTCTCAACCGACACGCTGAGGACATCGATTTCCAGGAATTCCAGCACGATCACTCGCATCTCTTCATAGCTGCGGTGGCCGAATCGAGCCATGAGGCGGAGCCACTCCTCACTCTGCAATTCTTCCCTTGCGATTCTTTTCGCCACATCCAGCAGTTTTTGAGTGACGAGGCGTTCCAGTTCGCCGAAAGGCTGCTTCTCGAAGATTTCAGCGACCTCCCTTTCTCTGTTGGGAGCGCACTTGCGAAGAATCAAGTCGCGAACCCCTTGGAACATGGGCGCGGGTGGGTCTGCAATTTTTTTCTTCAATTCTTCCTTGCGCTGCGAGTCCGCCAACTTCACTAGCTCAGCTCGCGGGAGCTTCAAGAAATCTGCCATCTTTTCATAGATGTCCGTCCGCTGAGGTGCGGGGGGAGGTTTCTTGCAAGTCAGCAGCTGTGAAATGTAGGACTCGGTAACTTGCGCAGCAGTTGCCAGATCCCTTTGTTCAAGCTCCAGTTGTTCGAGGCGCTGCCTGATTACCAAAGCCACATTCACGGCGACCCTCCTGGAATTAACTAGACAAGATTAAACTTTTTTGAATATGTCAAATTCGACTTGACAAGTCAAGTGAATTTACTTATAGTAGTTAAGGAGATGAGGCATGCCGCCGTCTTCTCCAAGAATATCTGAACTAAGTAAGGTTATCTTAGCTCGTCTTCATAGACGACAACCGGGGTAAGGGTCTCTCGGGGTGGCACTTATGGCCCCATCGCTCTAATCCTGAGGGCAAGAATCCGAGAGGAAGAAAAGAGGGTTTCGATGGTTACGGGGTTCATGAAATGGCTTTCCATTGCGACGTTGCTCCTGGGGCTGCTGATGCGGTCCTCTGGGACCTATCGGATCGTGCTGGAGTTGGTGGTTTGTGTCGCCGCCCTGGCGGTTCTCGTGCAAGCTTTCCGGGCCGGCAAATACCTATGGGGGGCCGGATTCGTTTCGATCGCGGTGCTTTTCAATCCCGTCGCTCCATTCACCCTCTCCCGCGGCATGTTCCTCTGGCTTGATTTGGCCTGCGCGGCGACATTCGCGCTCTCGCTGGCGGCACTGAAGACGAATCCGCTTCTCTCCATACAGGGAATCATTCATCCGCACCGGCGAATCGAGTCACTTTGAGACAACCGGCGCGGGACTGGAAACGCTGCCGCATTCGTCAGAGAGCAACTTATGACCGATGAAATCAAAGTGGGGACCGTTCTCATCAAAGAGGGCACGCGCTTGCCCGCACGGTTGCGGCTTGAGAGCGATACGTTCTCGAATGGCTGGAGGGTCATCAAGAAACTCGACGGTCGCGGGTTCAGCCGGAAAATCAGTGAGCAGGGCTGGGCCTGCGTCCATGTGGCCGAAGAAATCAGAACTACGGCCCTGGGCTTCGACACCCGAAGGACCGTACGACGAGCCACCCACCGGAGTTTCGCCAAACGCAAATCAGCGAGATTCAGTTGTCTGGAGATTACCCAGGTTACTATCGAGCGTATCTTCGGGCTGGTCTATGTGATGGTGGCTGCCCGGCCGCGGCTTATCCTGGAAGAGTTGGGGCAACTTCCGAGCGGGAACCTCACGGACTGGCATCAAGCCAAACTGGCCGGTGCCTAAAAGAAACTAGGCGGGGCTAAAGTAAGGGCAGAAACGAGGTGTCCGATGCTTACGAAAATAATGAGGCAAGGTTTCATTCCGGCGTTGCTCCTGGTGCTGTTGGCGCTGTTACGGCCCTCGTCCGCCAGCGACCTAATACTGCTGGGATCTGCGGTTTGTGTAGGGGCCATGTTGGGCTTCCAGGCAGGACGCGCGGGGAAGCACTCTTGGGGGACCGAACACGCGACGGTTCCGTACAAGGTGAAATTCGAGAACTAAGATGGGCGCTGTCGACTTGATCTCCAGCGCAAACAGCGGGGAGAAGCTCATGGTAGACACAATCAAGGCGGGCACGATCCTGATCAAGGAAGGCACGCAGCTGCCCGGAGGCTTGCAGTTAGAAAGCGAGCCGTATTCGAAGGGCTGGAGACTGGTCAAGAATCTGGGTGGCTCTGGACTGGATCGGAAACTCTGCGAAGCGCGGTGGACCTTCTTCTACATGGCCGAGGAGATCAATGCGGTCGCCGTTGGCTTTGACCTGGAAAAGATGACGCGCCGGGCAGTCAAGAGAGTCCTGGCATCCATGAAATCGGACAGATTAAACTGCTTGGAAATCGTGCAAGTGGCCGCGGGGCGTTTTCTGGGGCTACCCTACGTGACTGTCATTGTCCGCCCGAGACATATTCAGGAGAGTGTGTTTCTGTTCCACGCCAAACGCCTTGCGGAATGGGACCACGCCAAGTTAGTTGCCGCTTAACCAAGGAAGCCCGGGGGCACGAAGGAGGGGACTGTGTCGGAATGGAATGGTGACAAAGCCAGATTTGGCCGACTACGAAAGCGCAAGATTCTCCTGCGTAAGTCGATTCGCGAGTTTAGGAAGAAGCTGGAAAACACTACAACCAGGCCAACGCTTGCCGCACCGGAGTTCGTCAGTATCGCGCCGGCGATGGTCGAGTCGACAGGCTAGCGTCAGCAAGGGTGCCCTCGGTCGAGTTCAGCGTGCCTGGCACTGGCAAAGCATCAAGTCCCCTGAAGGAGGACTCCCATGATCAGCATGCGCAGCATGGCAATCTCAATGGCGTGGGCTGTCCTTTCAGCAGCCCCCCTGGTGAGCGCACAAGATGTGCAACCGTCTGTGGCAAGGTTAAATCTTCAGCCGCCACTGATCCAAGAATTGCCGCTGCGACTCCAGCGCTTTCCTGGCCTGGTGTTGACCGACGCGGCCCCAGCTTCACCGGCTCTGGTGAATGCGCAAGATCTTTCCCGATACCGGGAGTTTCAATTTGGAATGGACCTGCCCGCGATAGCGAAACGGGCAGGCCTGGAGACCTCTGAGGCGAAAGTGATCCACCAGCGTCCGGCCGTGCTCCAGGAACTGAACTGGCGCCCCTTGTCCTCTTTCGGTTCTTCAACCCCGGCGGATCCGATCCGGGGTGTCTTGTTTAGCTTTTACAACGGGCAACTCTTCCGAATGGTGGTCAACTACGATCGGTCGAAGACCGAAGGTCTGACCACTGAAGACGTGGTCGAAGCGATTTCGGCCAGGTACGGGACGGCCACTCGGCCCGCGGCCGAGATCTCCTTCCCTTCGTCTCAGGTCTATGACGATAGCGAGGTGGTCATCGCGCGCTGGGAAGACCCGCAGTACTCGTTTAACCTCTTTCGTTCCTCTTATCAACCCACCTTCGGCATGATCGCGTTTTCAAAACCACTGGATGCCTTGGCCCGGGCCGCTGTCGCCGAAGCGATCCGCCTGGATGAGCAAGAGGCTCCCCAGCGTGAGATCGAGCGCCAAAAGGAGCAGGATGGAAAGGACCGCGCCGAGGATGCGAAGGCCAGGCTGGCGAACAAACCGAACTTTCGCCCCTAGCACGAAAAAGCAGTCCTGACCGCGGCATCCTGCGCAGGCAAGTTTTGTCAGCGAACTTAATCCGGCGGAGCCCCACGGGACCGCCATCAAGAGGAGGAGTAAATGGCTTCGAAACTGTTCGTAGGTAATCTGCCCCATAGCGTGACCGACGCGAGCCTCAGCGAGTTTGTGGTCAATGCCGGCTTTCAAGTGGCATCGGCGGTGGTGATTCGCGACAAGTTGACGGGGACGCCTCGGGGTTTCGGCTTTGTCGAGCTGGGGGAAGGCGAAGACCTCCAGCGGGCCATCGCGGGATTAAATGGTCAGGCTTGTGAGGGCCGTCCCTTGACCGTGAATGAGGCGCAGCCCCAGCGAACGGGCTTTGGCCGATCCCAAGGCGGCGGGGGCAGCAGAGGCTCCTATGGCCGCTCCGGCCGCGGTGGTGGGCGTTTCTAGACTGCGGGGCCACTGATGAAATTGAAGGATGGGCAATACGTTCGCCATTCCAAGTTTGGATGGGGGACGATCCTGGAATGCGACCGCCATCACACGATGGTGTATTTTCGCCGCGTGGGGATAAGAAAGCTGACGGCCTCTGAGGCTGTCTTCCAAGTGGTGGAGGACCCAGTCGCCAACAGGAGACGCGGAGGCTGATCGCCACGCCCGGGTTAACGCCGAGCTCTGTTCAGACTTACCCCATTGAGCGTCGGGCGCCGATTGATGACTCCATCCAGTCGGCGCCCTCCGTGAACGCGGCACGAGAACGCAAGCGCGAAACCTTCACAGCGATTGCTCAGGAGGGATGCAATTGGTTGACGCTCCCCGATATCACGAAAGGATTCAGGCATGTACATTCAGTATGTTGGCTTAGATAATTCCGTCAGTTCTCGTATTTATACTTTTCACGTCATCGACCCACCCCAAGAGACTCGTGAGTTCACGGTCAAAGTCCGATCCGAGGAATTCCATGCGGATCGTTTGAAATTCCAGGATGGCCCCGGCATCAGTTCTGCCCGGTTACATCGGGAATTAAGGGGAGAGACACAGGAGTTGAGGGCTGAACCCGAACTGCGTATTGACGAGGAGGACGTCCGGGCATACCGAGCAGAGCATTACCCACCCCCAAAGCCTCGGGCCACACCTGACAAGGCGCCAGGCATTTCCCACCAATCACCGCCGCCCGACAGGCATTTCCAGAACCGTGGGTATTCGCCCCTGGGGCCTGCACGACTTCCCAAGTCCGAAGAAATCTCGATCCTGCTCTTGCACGAGGTTGGAAACTCTCTGGACGGACTGAAATTGGCCCTGGAAGGTCAGTCGGTGAAGATTTGCTGCGCCAGAAGCTGCCAGGAAGCTCTCCCTCTGCTGACGGGGCCGAACCCACCGCACTTGATTTTCACTCAACCCAAGCTCCCCGACGGCGTCTGGGCGGACGTCGTGAGCCTCGCGATCAAGGCCACAAAGCCCGTGAACGTTATTATCGTGGGACGCCTGGCGAATGTGGGGCTTTACCTGCAAACGATCACCGGGGGCGCCTTTGACTTTATCGTTCCACCCCTCACCGGTTATGAGCTCACCCACGTCGTGCGCTGCGCCATCGAGAACGTCCTGACCCGCCGAGAAGCGCGGGTGCGTCCCGCAGCATAACAAAGCCAACA
>JBEKUI010000015.1:0-31532 GCA_049515175.1 Terriglobia bacterium | reverse complement strand
TACGAATTGCTGGCGATCAACTCAGCGCCCGGGAACTGACGGCGGTCGTAAGTGAGGTGACCGGAAAGGAGTTCCGCCTGTTCCGCGCCGGAGGTCTGGGAATGCTCGGCACGCTTATCAAGTTCGCCCGCACGGTCGCTCCAGGAGAGAAGGAACTTTACCCGGCATGGCAGGGCATGCAGTACATGCGTAACATGTTCGACGGCCGGGCAAAGCTAGAACCGCTCGACAACGATCGCTATCCCAGTATTCGTTGGACGACTGCGCGGGATGTGCTCTCAGCGCGTCAAGTTAGCTAGCCTGCGCGCCGGCAAGAGCTCGGTGGGCGCCTACCGTAGTCCATGCGCACGTTTCAAGAGTCCGGACGACGGTGCTAAGCCGATAGGACCGCGGAGACGAAGGCACATACATGAACACTCGAGAGGACGTCGATTTTGCGGCGGCGCGCCGAATCCAGCAACTTCTCCCGTAGTTGCCGTTGAGATGCGCCGCTACCGACCTCCTTGACCTGCAATGCTATCGTCCAGCCCCGCCGAGCGGCGGTCGTGCACCGTGCAACCTCAAATCGCAAATCAAACACCACAAGTTGGGTGGCAACTGGCAAGAGACTAGGTTTCTTCGACCGAGGCGGGAATCTGCACTAGCGATTCAACGGGGACGAACGCGGGGCGGGTTTGAGGGTGGCGCCAGTTGTCGAGCATGGCGACCTGTTGCACGCAGGATACAGTGCAACGCGGCGCGCAGGACTTCTGGGTGTGGTACTCGTGCTCACGGATGGCGGGGGTGTATTTCTCCAGCGGAATGGCCGGGAAGCCGCGCTGTTGCGAGCAGTAATGCACCAAGCCGTCCTCGCAAATGTAGAGGTAGCGGCTTCCGGCGCGGCAACGCCAATCGTTGGGCACGCCGCGGGCGATATTGTGCTGAAACTGGTTGAAGCGCGCGTAGGAGCGCTTCCCCATCTGCATGATTTCTTCGTAGATTTGCTGCTGCCGTTCGTTCAGGGGTTTGAGTTGGCCGGTGTGGTCGTGTAGGATGCCGACCGTTGACGTGAAGCCCAGTTCGAGCGCCCTCCGCGCCACAACCAGCGCGTCTTCGGGATTCTTTACCGCGCTTCCAATCACGGAGTTAATGTTCACCTGAAAGATGGCGTGCTCGGCGAGCATCTGAAGCTTGCGGTCCAACACCTTGAGGCTCTTCTTCGAGACATCGTCGGGCTGCACGTTGTCGATCGAAATCTGCAAGTGGTCCAACCCCGCGCGGTTCAGCCAGTCGATGCGCTGTGGCGTGAGCAGGTAGCCGTTGGTAATCATCCCCGCCAGGATGCCATGACTGCGAATCCTCCGGATGATGGTCTCGAGCTCAGGGTGGAGCAGCGGCTCGCCGCCGCTGATGGTGATAATCGTAAGCCCAAGCGCGGCCAGGCGGTGCACGCGCTCGAGCATCACTTCCGTGGGCACAGGCTTCGAGAAATCGTCAAACTCGTTGCAATAAGTGCAGGCTAGGTTGCACCGTCGGATGGGGATCAGGTGTGCGAGCACTGGGTGCTCTTTTGAGAGCAACCCTTTCGCAATCATCCGCCACTCACGCAGGCGAGTGTTTGCGAAGCGTAGGGCACGCCGGACTTTGATTTTCGTCAATGGCTCAGTTGAGTTCAATCGGTGTTTCCCGCGACCACTGGGTGCTCTGACTCAGGAACGTAATGTTCTTTGGGGTGATTGCGCTCACTGCCTACCTTTCCCCAGCCACCCCTAGTGTCCTGTAAATACAGAGGTTAGCATAAGTCGTGCCAGAACCCAAATGAACAGGAAACTTCCCAATGGCGATTCCAGGCACCCGAAATGTCAGTTTTGACCATCGAGCGTTTCCAGACTCAGTCTCCTCCGTAGCATTTTGTCGGCGTCCTGTCGCGGTGGCACATGGAGTGCTCCTCCCTCTTGCGTCCGGGTGCCGGGGGGAGTACCCTGTATTTCCCTCGCAGTGCGGGTGACCGCACCTTCCGGACTCGAAGTCTGAGTTCCTGGGCACATTTCGTTCCCAGTCGGGTACGCCAAGAAGGAGTAGTCTTTGCCGTTAATACCGTTTGCCCGCGCCGCGAAAATGATCGCGCGAGGGACATGGAGCTTCTGCACCGAACGACCACTGGTCGTCTCGTTTGAGCTGACGCACTCCTGTACCGCAGACTGCAAGCACTGTGACAAGGGCGGCATCAAACCCGGCCCGCTGGGCGACCTGACTGCCGCCGATTACGGCCGGCTGCGCGCGCAGTTCAAGCCGCTGGCCGTCCAACTTTCGGGCGGGGAGCCGCTGCTGCGCAAAGACATCGAAGAGATTGTCAAGGCCGTCAAGGAACCTAGTGGCCTGCCTTACCTGATTTTGGTCACCAACTCACGGCTCTTCACGGAGGAGAAATACCTGGCTCTGCGCAAGCTGGGTGTGAATCAGTTTTCAATTTCCATGGATTTCCCCGACGAGCGACACGACGAGTTTCGGCGCTCGCCCGGCCTCTTCAAGCACATGTCGGAGTTAATCCCCAAACTGGGGCGGCACGGCTATGGCGACGTAATTCTCAACACCGCCATCACGCGCGAGAATCTGCCCACGCTGCGCGCCGGCTACGAGAAGGCGCGCGAATGGGGCGTGCAGATTTCCTACAGCTGCTATACGCCGCTGCGCACCGGCAGCCTGGACCATTACATCAGCTCGCCGGATGATTTGGATTTGCTGCGACGGACGATGAACGAGTTGCTGGAGCTCCAGGCCAAGAACGGGGACATTACGAACTCACCGTGGACGCTTTCGGGCACCTACGATTTCTACAAGCAGGGCAGCATTCCTGGTTGCCAGGCAGGGCGGCGATTCCTGGTGGTCACGCCCTCAGGCGGCCTGCGCCCCTGCTCGATGTTCGACCCCACCTATCCCTCCCAAAAGGACATTCTGGAGAAGTTCGTCGCGTACAATGAATGCGGCGGCTGCTACGTCTCCATCCGTGCCTATCTCGACGCGTCTTTTTGGACGCTCCTCAAAGACAACGTCCGGACTCGCGTATTGCGCCGCAATAAGCACGCCGCGCAGTGTTGATCCTCAGAAGTTGCGAGAGTCTCGCATCTCCCATGTTGCGGACGGGGACAAGTCTGCCGTGTCAGCGACAAAATGTCCCACATCCACCAGACCGGCGACCACAGAGTCTGTGAGACCCCCCGGCTTCAGACATAAAGCCTGTGCCGAGGCCTAATTCATCTGGACGCGTTTCGCGTCGGGGGGGGCGGGAATGCGAAAAGCCGAGGAGGGAAGTTCGCGGTTGACTTTGACTCCGGTATAGCGCGCCGTGAAGTAATCGCCGCCGGGCTGGGAGAACTTTTGCTGCACGGGCAGCCAGGATTCTTCGCTGACCCACAGCTGGATCAGGGTGATCTGGGCACGAGTACTTTCTGAGCGTGGGGTCAGCTCGATCACGACGGTCGTATCGCCCTCGAGCTCTTCTTCCTTGACGAACTTGAGTTCGTAATCTTTCCGCAGTCGGTCGGCGTCGGTCGAGAAGCCGAGCAGAAAGAACTGTTCGACCAGTCCGCTTTTGCCCTGCAAGTCGTATTCCTGAATTTGATTGATTTTGGGGTTGAAGATCTCGGCCTGATTCTTCTGAAACAGGATGGCCTTCGGTTCGGGCTTCTGGATGTTGATGAGGATATCGTTCCCCTTGCTCTTGCGGAAGAAGATCCGCCCGGATTCGGTGGACTTATCATTCACGAGCGCGGTGACCTTGGTGTATTCGAGATTGGCGGAGACGGTCTTGAGCCGCTTGGCGGCGTCGTTCATGTGAGAGAGGATTTCGCTTAAATCGGGCGGTAGCTTGCCTTTACGGGGCAAGGCGGCGGCCGGCCCGGCACACAAGGAAAGCAGCAAGGCGGCGAGCATCCAGCCGAGAAGTACACTAAACCTTCGGATCATCTCCCCCATCATCTCACAGATGGCAGCGTTTGTGTCTGGAACCTGCTGCCGACCGTAGCGCCGTGCCGAACTTGTCGCGACGAAATCGGCAGGCCGGCACGATGCCCACCTGAAGGTGGCCGCCTCTGATTCGCCACCATAGTTCCTCAATAAAAATGCAAAATGTCCGATCATTCTGTTTACCGGGACCTTATGTCTCTTGACAGTTGATAATGACATGGTACCCTCCGGGCCATAGGTTTACCAGATTCTACCGCCCGTGGAGGTTGCCATGAAAGTCGCGCGGGTTCTCCTCCCTTCCTTCCTTGTTGCATCAATCGTAATTCTGCTTTTCGGTCGTCACACCCTCCTACCTCGGGCGCAAACAATCGACAATACTTCGACGCCCTGTTGCGGCCAGCCCGACGAGACCGCCCCGCGCGAGGTGGATTTCCCCTATTATTCGCTTCGCGACGGATTCGACTCCACCCTTCTGCTGGTAAGCGACTCACCGAAGCCGCAGGATTTCGTCGTGGCCGTGCGTAGTCTCTCCGGCCAGACGGTCCTGGCGCCGGGCATGACCGCCCAGCCGTAGGAAAAGCTGTCCCTGAACCTGCGGAGCCTTCTGACGCAGTTGGGAGCCGATGTCACCGGCGATTTCGCCGAGGGCAGCGTGGCGGTATACTTCAGTGGCACCATCATGCCACTGGCCGGGCAACTCACCATGACCAATCCCGCTCGCAGCCTCATCCTGGAATCCGAGATGGTGGATAACGCGCCCGGCCTCGGCCTGTTACCCAAGGAACTGCATGCCCTCTGGTGGGGCATTGCGGCGGGTCGCGACGGCCGGGTGATGATCTCCAATACCTCCCCCGAAGCCGTCACGGCCGACGTGTTTCTCGACTTCCTGGGCGAGCGGCACACGAGCGCGCCGCTCACTCTCCGTCCCCATGAGACCAAGGTGGTCTCCATCACGAGTCTTCTTACCGACCTGAAGGTGAGCCCCGCGTCGGCCCCGGAGGGCGGCATCACCATCATTCCTCGCGGGACAACGCCCGCACTGACCGCCCAAGGCAAGATAACCGACGTGGGCAGAGGGTTTTCGACAAGTCTGAACTTCCCTGATCCCGCGCTGCAAAAATCCAACGCGTTACACGCCAGTGGGGTACCGATTGGGATTCCGACGGAGGACTCGCCTTACGCCAGAACGGGTGTCTTCATCCCTCAGGTCATCGTCCGCAACCTGGTGGGCTCGCCGCAAATCGTCACGCTCACGGTCGAGTATCCGGGCAAGGACGGCCCGGCCCAGGCGCTGCTTGCACCGTTCTCGGTCGGGGCCTATTCAACCGTGGATGTTTCGCTCGACTCAGTCTTCGGGCTTCTTCCGCTGCCTTTGCCCTTCTGCTCCATCAGGATTCAATACAGCGGCGCGCCAGGCTCCGCCCTTGCCGAGGTTACAAGCATCGAACAGGGGGGAGACCTGGTGATCGACAGCCGGTTAGCCAACGAGGGTGATGGTATGGCGGGCGGCGGCGCTCACCCCTGGCATCTGGATGAGCAAACGGAATCCATCCTTTTCCTCACGGACATGGGAGACAAACCCGCACGGATTGGGTTCCAGGCGCAGGCAGGAGGCGTTCACTACTACTTGAACGACTTGAAACTGAGCCCTCACGAGACGCGAGTCATTAACCTGCGCAAGCTGCGGGACGCGCAGAAAGAGGATTTTCAGGGCAGCAAGATTCCTGCGGACGCTGCCGACGGAAGTGTGGTTTGGATTCGGCTTGACAAGGTTCCGGTGATGGGACGGCTGGTCGTGCTACAGCGGCACCGGGCCATGGCCAGCAACTACGATTGCGGCATCGGGTGCCAGTGCCCGGCGAACTTTACCGCGGTGAGCGTCGCGCCCGCGGCGTGGGCGATGCTCGTCAATGACCTCAAGCCGTTCCTCTCGAACGAGGTGGACACCGACTGCAATAATGCCAACTTCTATTACGATGTAACCACGGGCGCGGGCTGGCTCTCTAACTTTGTGAGCGTCGCCACCGTGGATAACCTGCTGCACAAAGGCCAGGTGAAAGGCCAAGGTGGTGGCAGCGCGGGGATCTCAGCCGACTGGACGTCGATACGCTACACCCTTAATCATATCACGGATCAATGTGACGAAACTGCGGTCGGGAAACGCGGAAACGGCACGGACAACGTGTGCAGCCTCTCGATTGCGAGCCCGTCGAGCGGCGCCATTATCAATCTGGGAGGGGCTAATTACAACCAGGCCACGGTTCCCCTTCAGGCGACCTCGGCTTGCTCGGGCACTGCCAATTGGACGTTGAACTATACTTACACCTCCCGCCAACCTGCCACTTATACGGGTTCGTCCACAACCTCGAACACGATCGGGCAGACTTTGAATTACTCGACTCCAGTCGGGCGCGGCGGACAGGTAACAGCCCAGGCGCAGGCGACACTGGCCGGACAGACCTTTACCCGTTCGGTGACATTCTACGTGCTCGGCACGACAATTCCCAACACAACCATAACAAATCGCTTGGTTTCGCTTTACACGACAGGCGCTACGCCGCACTTGCTCACTGGCATCGCCATGGACGAGAGTGCTTACCAACAGTTCGTTCAAGCGTACATGATGGGCGGAACGGGCTTATGGCCGAACGGCACAAACTCCGACCCAAACCTTAGTGTCCCTCTTGACGCCTTTGTCGGGCTAATGCAGGTGCCGAATGCAATGAACACAGCCTTCGACTGGGTCACTAACACCTCCACCGGCTCAGGCATCTTCAACCAGAAACTGGGGTCGGCCAACAACTATGTATCTAGCTTGCAGTCTCAGTACCCACAATTACCTGGGTTGACCGGAGTGCAGCTCGAGAACGAGGCGCTGGTCTACTATGGCGGCTTCGCGACAGGAACACATTACTATTACCCCAATTCGACTGGCACGGCGTGGGTAACGACGACGACCAGCAGGGTACTTAATTACGTAGGGACCATCCGCAACGACATGCAGTAGGAGTACAATTCTATGCCAAGAACAGCCACGCGACTTCGAATGCTTTTCCTTGTTCCCCTCTGCGTTTCGGCGCTCACCGCCCAGGAGACTCACACGGTCCGCGTTGCCCCGCCGTTTCCCTGGCCGCGAACGGACCTCGAAGCGGCCGCCGCCAACAAACTTTCAGAAGCGAAAGTGGGCTCCTTTTTGGACGCGCTTGTGAACGGGTTCACCACACCGGCGTCTCGAATTGGTGGGGTTACCCCCAAGCTTATCCAATTCCGGTTCGTACCCCTTGAAGCTCGGAGCTTCTGCCTCGTCGCTACGACTGCTGTCCGGGTCGGTTCTTACACGAACGTCGTTGCTCGGGTATCGGAGGGATTTCGGTACACTCGCATCGACTCGAACACCCCTTTGCCTGTCGCGATGCAGGCGGTTGATCTGGACGGAGACGGCGTGGATGAGCTCGTGACGGCCCAATGGCCCGCCGGTTACCTCGGGGCGAATACGCCACCGATTTATTGGTACACCGTTTGGAGGTTTAAGGACGGCGTACCTCAGGACGCCAGTGCCCAGTTTCCTGAGCTCTACAGATTCTTTGTTTTAGGGCAGACTGCGTACATCAACCGTCTCCTCGCTCAGATACAGACGGTCGACCCGGAGGGCGTCCGGGTGCCTCTCGCCGAATTGGAGTACGTACAGCTCAAATACCAGCGCACGATTCTCGGCCAGAACAACGCCGGGCTTCAGCAAGCGCTCAGGTGGACGGAAGCGAAGGAAACATCTCTCAGAATCATGGGCATCTGGGCATTAGCGGAGATGCCCGCGCCCGCCGCCGGCGAAACGCTGGAGAAACTGGCTGCATCACCGAACTTCGCCGATTTGGCGAAAGCCGCTATCGCCCGACGGGCCGAGCTTCTCGGAAAGCAACCGTAGGGGGCCATGCGGCGCGTAGCGCAAGCTGCTGGATGCGCGGAAAGCAAGTAGATTCTCTCTTGGATGTAAAGGGAAAAAGCAAGTAGCGCGGACCTCCTTCTTGAGGTCCGCGGCTTTGGTGGTGCTCACGTTCGCGGGTGGCGCATCCCGCGTACCCAAACGCCGGTGATTGGGCTGAGAAATCAAGCAAGTAGCAAGTAGCGCGGACCTCTGTCATTGAGGTCCGCGGCTTTTGTGGTCTTCACGTTCGCGGTGCTGTATTCTAGCGCCGTGTCGCGCCTTCGTCGTCCTTTTCTTTCCGACCGCTTCTTCTTCGTCACCGTGCGCGGCCCTGCGCAGACAGTTCTCGCGCCCATGGCACTTGGGGCCTACCAGACCAGAGACCTTGCCCCCGATGACGCCTTTGGGTTGTTGCCACTGCCTCTCCCCTTCTGCTCAATCCGCATCCAATATAGCGGGGCGCGAGGTTCGGCCATCGCAGAGGTTTCGAGCGTGGAATCGAAGGGCGATCTGGTCATCGACAGCCGTTTTGCCAACGAAGGCGACGGTTGGGCGGGATCGGGTGGCCACCCCTGGCACCTGGATGAGGAAGGTTATGAAGATACACATAGGGACGTTTGTGGCGCTAGTCCTATTCCTCGGCACTCCGTTGTCCTTCGCAGGGAGTGAGCTAGAGCGAGCCCGACAGATGCTTCAGCAGCTCGAACGGGATCGCTCCGAAGCTGGGAAGACACACCGACAGTTTACTGCCGACGAGATCGAGCAGCGCTTGATCCGCATCCAACGTGTCGTCAACCAAGGCATCCTGTCTCTGCTGAACCAAACTTCACCCCCGGCCAGGGGCCAGCTGGAGAAGAGCCTTTGGCGGATGCAGGGGATTCCGGAGGGTTCTACCGGGCCTGGTTTGGCGAGCGTCCTTTCAAACGAGACCTCAGGGCGACGGGTCTTTGTTGTTGCCTATACCCTGGTTGGCGCGATAGCTATGAGTCGAAGCTGGATCGGGGTATTCGGGTCTGACGAAAGCGGTGGGCCATTCGAGGTGTTGGCGAGCGCCGACAACACACTACCGAACAAAACTGTTGCTGTGGAGCTTCTGGGTACTCCAAGAAGAAAGGGACTTGTCCTTCTCGCATATGGTGTCAACTGGGGTGACGCTCACAACCGGCTCACGGTCATCGCCTACTCATTCTCTGGGCGTAGGCTCGAGCCAATCTGGTCTCGGGCTGATCTGCCACAGGGTGAGGTCAAGACCGAAGACGACAAAATCAAGTTGACATTCCTGAGCTCCCCACTCGGCCCCGGACACAAGTCGGTTCATTCGGTAACACAGATCTACCGCCACACGCCTGCCGGGATCAGGCTGGAGAGCATGCATCCGGTTGACTAGCACACTAGTCTAGACAAATGAGGTGGTTCCTAGGAGCGAGTAGCGCGGACCTCCGTTCTTGAGGTCCGCGGCTTTTGTGGTGTACACGTTCGCGGTTGGCGCATCCCGCGTACCCAAACGCCGGTGATTGGGCTGAGAAATCAAGCAAGTAGCGGGTGGCGCGGAGTTTCGCTTCCCAGAAACTCTGCGGCTTTTCACTTCCCAGGAGACAAGGGCCGCAGAGTTACAAACCAACTCTGCGCTACCTTGCTTTGGCGCGGAAGACCGCGCCCGTCGAAAGCCGGTGGCGCTGTGGGCGCAGCTACTTAAAGACGACCACCACCGTATAGCCGAGCACGACGTTATTGCGGTCGCGGACCGGGTCCACCGATTGGACGTCGAACGGTCTTTGCACGCGCGTGCTGACGATGCTGCGGACCGCCTCCTCCGGCTTCTGCGGGGCCAGCGAATCGACCCGGCGTGCGTCCACGAGGTAGGTGCGGCCGCCCTGGCGCTGGCTCACTTCGACGATTCCCTGGGCGTGCCGCAGGTCGGTCATCTGCAGCGTGGGGCGGTCGCTGAACCAGGAGCGCGGGGTCAGGAAGATGAAGGCCACAATGGCGATGACGATCAGGTCGTACTGCCAGCTTCCGCGTTCGTAGGCCCAGAAGAAGACGTGGCCAATGCCGCGTCCCAGCCGCGCCCAAGGGCTGCCGAAAGACACCGCCACCCTCGGAGTTTCTTGATCGCGCAGTGGAGTGCTTTCGGCCATGGTGTTCCGTAAAGAAAAAATAGCGGGAAACGCGGCGAGAATCAATCGGAAACGATCCGGCCGTCCCGCATGCGCACGACGCGATCGGCGACCGCGGCGGCTTCGGGGTTGTGCGTGATCATCAGAAGGGTCTGCCGGAAGGAGCGGTTGAGCGCGCGCAGCATGTTGAGCACGATCTGGGAGTTCTCCGTGTCGAGGTTCCCCGTGGGTTCGTCGGCGAGCAGAATCTTGGGCTCGCAAATCACCGCCCGCGCAATCGCCACCCGTTGCTGCTCCCCGCCCGACAGCGCGTAGGGTTTGTGGGCAAGTTTCTGCTGGATTCCCAGCATTTCCACCACGGCGTCAAAGCGGTGCGGGTTGAAGCCGTTGCCCTGGATGTGCTGGGCGATGGCGATATTCTGCCGCGCCGTCAGCGTGGGCAGCAGGTTGAAGCGCTGAAAGACGAAGCCGATCTTGTGCCGCCGGAAGCGCGTGCGGTCGGAGTCGTTCATGCAGGTGAAGTCGTTGCCGTCCACGAGCACCGTGCCCGAGGTGGGCGAGGTCAGCCCGCCCAGCACATGCAGCAGGGTGGACTTCCCGCACCCCGAAGGCCCTACGACCGCCAGGAACTCGCCCTCCTGCACGGTCAAGTCCACGCCCCGCAGCGCCGGCACATCGACTTTGCCGAGCCGGAAAACCTTTTTCAAATCCTGCGTGGCGATGATGGGTTCCATAAAATCAGCTTTCAACTTTCAGCCGTCAACTCTCCGCGATCCGCGTTTCCCGTCCTCTCCTTGAATCCCGAATCCTGAATCCTTCCTATTCATACGCCAGCGCATCGACGGGGTCGAGTTGCGCGGCGCGCAGCGCCGGATAAAAGGCTCCAATCATCGTCCCGGCGATGGCCAGCAGGGCGGCCCAAAGCGCCCATTCCAGCGTCAGGTCCACCGACAGTGTGGGGAAAGAGGCCAGGACGATCCGGCGCGCCAGGATGGCCCCCGCGCAGCCGGCCAGGATTCCCACGGCCGCGAGGAGGCTGGCCTCGCGCAGGATGGCCTCAATGATATAGAACTTCGAAGCGCCCAGCGACTTCAAGATGCCGATCTCGCGCGTCCGCTCGGTGATCGTCGTGTACATGGAGAGGAAGATCACCAGGAAGCCGATGACCACCGCCACCGCAATCATCACCGTGATGAAGGCCTTGAGCGCCGGCAGGTTGTTCGAAGTCATCATGGACATGTATTCGCGGATGGGGAGCACCTGATAACCGGGGAGCAACTTCTGAATTTCCGCTTTGACCTGGTCCACATAGGCGGGGTTCGAGCACTTGACGAAAAAGATCGACGCCCGGCCCTGCGCCACCGAAAGGTCCTGCGCGGTCAGAAGAGGAATAAAGAGCCGCGCCCCCTTGCCGTGCTCCACGATCCCCGCCACGCGGAAATCGTGGTTCAGGAAGTTGAGCGTTCCGCCCACTTTCACACGGTTGGCCTTGGCGTACCAGTCGTCCACCAGGATGTCAAAGGGCTGGCTGAAAGGACCGCCCTGGTGATACACGAAGCCCCCCGTGACGCGATTGAAGCTCTCCAGGTCGATGCCGTAGATCAGGTTCAGCCCGCCGGAGGAATTGAACTGGAACAGTGACGGGGCGACGCCTGCCACGCGCGGAATCTCCGCCAGCCGGTCGCCGATTTTGATCGGCATGGGCGACTGGGTGAGTCCGAAAAACATGGAGGCGCCGGGCGGTTGCACCAGAATGTCAGCGCCCACTCCTTCCACGCGTTTGGCGCTTTCGTGCAGCAGGCCGGTGGTGAGGCCGACGACCAGCATCACCATGGCTACTTCGATGGCCACCGCCAGCATGCTCACGATGGTGCGCACCGGGCGATGCAGGATGTTCTGGAGGACCATTCTATTGACCATGCGAGTCCCCCTTCGCGTCCCCGCCCACTTCCACCAGTTCTGCTCCCTCGGGCTTGTTGAGCACGAACTTGTCCGGCGCAAGGGGCTGGTTGAACGTGGCCTTCTCGATGGTGAGTGCCAGGCGGTAGTCCTCCGCCGGGCGGGCGATCTCGATGCGAGTGGGATAATTCACGCCTTGAAAATCCTGATAGCCGGAATAGAGCACGTCTTCAAGGTAAGCGCCTTGCGGCCCGTAAAGCTGCAATCGCGCCACGTTCAAATCGCTGCGATCGATCCAGACCTTGCGCTTCAATGCCAGCTCGCCGCCTTCCCGCAGCTCCAGCAGTGTCACGACGTAATAGCGCCGCGCACCTTCTGCGGCTTCTTCGATGAAATACTTCTCGCTTCCCGTGTCGATGGCCGGCACGAGGAGCGCCTCCAGAATGTGCTGCGGCCGCAGGTTCTCGAGCGAATTCTTCGCCACCCGCCGCAAATCGTTCTTGCCCACCAGGAACTTCTGCTTGGGCGGAATGGACAGTCGAAATTCACGGCCGTCCGACACCATATCGAAGATCGTGGTGCGCACGATGGGCGCCTGGCCCACAATGCGAATCATTGCCGGCTTCTCGAGAAGTACGAAACCCCGGACGTCCCGATATTCTTTGATGACCCCCGAGTACACCGACCCCGCCGTGGGTTCCATATCCACGGTGGCGACGAGCGTCTGAATGGCATTGCTTTGCGCGTTGACACGGGCCACCAAGTCAGTCGGCGAGGCCTCGCGCGCGGGAGGAGGCGCCACACTGGGAGCAACTCTCGTCGTTCTCTTGACTGCACAGCTTACCGTGGCGAGCAGGAACACTAGCGTGAGCAGGCTGTGAAGAACGGGCGTTCGTGTTGGCGACGGCGTGATCTGCAAGCTCCCAACCTTCCAATTTAACATTCGACGTCCAAAGTGTCAATTCGGGCCTGGCGGGCACTGCAAGCCTCTGGGGAAAAAGGCCTTAACGCCCCTGAAAACCCTCTCATGCAAAGGCCTTCCTGCCTCCCAGTCCCTTCCTGCTCACCCGCCGGAGCCGAAGACCTCTGTTCCCGCCACTCCTGGAGCATTTCCATGGCTCCCCCTGGCTGGCTCGGCCTGTAAGCCCTTGAAATCCTGTGGTCATACCACACCGAGCCTGGCGTCCACTTAAATGCAGGCAATCGGCGTTCCATCGCCACGCGAAGCGGTGTGCGGCGGTTTGCCCGCGTGCTGCCGAAGCAGCCCTTCGATATAGTTTGACGAAATCCCGTTACAGCACGTTACCGGCTGGAAGCGTGAGCGAGGTTCCTGACCCGCTCGATGATGGGTGGGTCCTGCCAGTTGATGGCGCCGATGAGCTTTTCGGCGATCCTTCCTTCCGAATCGACGATGTAGGTTTCCGGAAATTTTAAGGTGCCGTAACGCGCGGCGACGGTGCGCTCGGGGTCGCGCGCGATGGGGAAGGAAAGTTGCGCTTCGCCGACGAATTTTTGCAGCGCCGCTTCGTCCTGGTCTACGCTGACGCCAATCACCTGCACACCGTCGCTCTGCATTTCTTCTGCGAAACGTCTTAGGCTGGGTGTCTCCTCAACGCAGGGCGGACACCACGTGGCCCAGAAGTTGAGCACCACCACATGGCTGCGGTAGTCGCGCAGGGAAATCCGCGGCCCTTCAAGGGCGGGAAGCGTGAAGTCGGGCGCGGCGTCACCGGCCTTGACCGGCTCGGGACGGCGCGAGGAGATGATGAGGAAGATCGTCGCGCCCACGATGGCGCCGAGAACGAGCAGTTTGAGGACATTCGTTTTGCTCATGCGAGGAGCGTCCATTATAATGGCAGTTTGCTCTGGCATGACGAAACTCTGACGGAGGCGGGCAGGGAGAAGCAGACCGCTGCGACAAGGCGCAGGCTCGCTTCATGACAGAATCGCTGGCAGGGCGGGTGTCGGTCATCATCCCGGCGCGCAACGAGGAAGCCAACATCGAGCGCGTCGTCCGCTCGGTGGCGCAACAGCGTCAAGTTCTGGAAATTCTGGCCGTGGATGACCAGTCGGAAGACCGCACGTCGCAGATTCTGGCCCGGCTGCAAGCGGAAATTCCCCTGCTGCGCGTTCTGCGCACGGGGGCGCTGCCCGGCGGCTGGACGGGGAAATCGCACGCCGTGGCGACGGCGGCGTGTGAGGCGCGCGGAGAGTGGCTGCTGCTCACCGACGCCGACACGGAGCATTTGCCGGGGAGCCTCGAAGCGCTGCTTGGGCGCGCAGAGAGCGCAGGCGCGGCGCTGCTCTCCGTCTCGCCCGGCCAGGAGACGCCCACGGCCTGGGAAAAGGCGGTCATCCCGCTCGTGTACGTGCAACTCTCGCGGCGCTTCCGGTTTGAGGATGTTTCCGACCCCGCTTCGCCCGCGGCCGCAGCCAACGGGCAGTACATCCTGATGCGGCGGCAAGTTTACGAAGCGGCGGGCGGCCACGCGGCGGTGCGCGGCGAAATCCTCGAAGATGTCGCCCTGGCGCGGCGAGTGAAGGCGGCGGGCGGCAAACTGATTTTTCTTCCCGGCGCGGCCTGGGTTCGCACTCGGATGTATCGGACGTTCCCCGAGATGTGGCGCGGCTGGACGAAGAATCTGTTTTTGCTTTACGAACGCAGCCTCGCGCGCGTGCTTCGAACCGTGGCGGAACTCTGGCTGCTCGATGTCGCGCCCGTCGTGGCCTTCATCGCACTCTGCGCGCTTCTGGTTCTGGGCCGCGGAGGCGCCGCGTCGGTGCTCGCCGCGTTGGGATGCTTCGTCGTCGCCCTGCTGCGGCAGTGGGCTTTCGCCCGCGCCCTGGGGAGACTCGGGTTTGATCGGAGTCTCGCAAACTACTGGGTTCCCGGCGCAGCGCTCCTGGGGCTGCTGATGCTCAATTCCGCGCGCGCCCACCGCCTGGGCGGGCGAGTGGCGTGGAAAGGCCGCAAATACTCCACGAGGGGGAACGGATGATCTATGTGACGCGACGCGCGGAATTTTCCGCCTCGCATTATTACCATAATCCCCAATTCAGCGCGGAAGAGAACCGGCGGATTTTCGGCAAATGCAACAACCCGCACGGGCACGGGCACAATTACACCGTGGAAGTGACCGTGGCGGGCGAGGTGGACCCGACGACGGGGATGGTCCTGGACCTGAAGGATCTGAAGAAACTGCTCGAGCAGGAAGTTTTGCAGGTGATGGACCACCGCTTCCTCAATCGCGAAGTTCCAGTCTTTGCCACCACGATTCCGACTACGGAAAACATCGCCATCGAAATCTGGAAACTTCTTGCCACGAAACTCGCCCTCGGCAAGCTGCATCGAATAAGGCTGTACGAGACGCCCGACCTTTTTGTTGATTACTACGGAGAATGATGGTTTATCTGACTCGCCGCTACCGCTTTTCCGCCGCCCACCGTCTGCACACCGAGGCGCTGAGCGCGGAGGAAAACGCGCGCGTGTACGGCAAATGCAACAACCCGCTGGGGCACGGCCACAACTACGTCCTGGAAGTGACCGTGGCGGGGCGAGTCGATCCCGCCACGGGCATGGTGTGCGATCTGGGATTTCTCGACGCCGTCGTCGAGGCGGAAGTGATCGGCCGCTTTGACGAAGTGCATCTGAACCTCGACACGGAGAATTTCCGCGAGCGCGTCCCCACGGCGGAAAATATCTGTCTGGAAGCCTACCGCCTGCTTCACTCCCGACTCGACGGAGCGGGGCCGGGCGGGGAAGTGCGGCTCGACCGCATCCGGCTGGAAGAGACCAACTCCAATTCCATCGAATATTTCGGCGGGCGCGACAACACTGGCGCCACCCGCAAGGTGAGATGAAGGCCATGAGCGAAGACCGCATTCTGAAGGTGACCGCAGAAGAAGCCGCAGGAGCCGCCGACCCGCTGGAGGAGGCGGTGCGCACGCTGATTCGTGGCGTGGGCGAGGATCCCGCGCGGGAGGGCCTGCAGCGGACCCCGCACCGCGTTGCTCAGTCGATGCGCTTCCTGACCAGCGGGTATCGCCAGGACGTGGACCGGGTGCTGAACAACGCGCTCTACTCCGTCGCCTACGACGAAATGGTGATCGTCAAGGACATTGAGATCTTCAGCCTCTGCGAGCACCATCTGCTGCCGTTCTTCGGCCGCTGCCACGTCGCCTACATTCCCACCCAGAAGGTGATCGGCCTGAGCAAGATTCCACGCTTGGTGGATGTCTTCGCGCGGCGGCTGCAAGTGCAGGAACGCCTGACGACCCAGATTGCCGAGACCATCATGGAAAAGATCAAGCCCCTGGGCGTGGGCGTCGTCATTGAGGCCCAGCATCTCTGCATGATTATGCGCGGCGTGGAAAAACAAAACTCCGTCGCTGTTACCTCCGCCATGCTGGGAGTCTTCCGCGACGAAATCGAGACCCGCGAGGAATTTCTCTCGCTGGTCCACTCGCGCAGCAGAGATTGACAGTTTCCTCCAGCCTTTCGGATTTGAGTTCCGACGCCTATGGGTCCTCTGGACGGCAAGATCATCGCAGTGACGGGCGCAAATCGTGGCATCGGCCTGGCGATTGCGCGCCAGCTCAGCCAGGAGGGCGCCCACCTGCTGCTTCTGGGGCGCGACCGCCGTGCCCTTGCGCGCGCCGCCCGTTCGATGCCCGGCGAGGCGCAGGCCATCGTCGGCGATGTGACCGAGGCTCGCGACGTGGAGCGCATCTTCACGGCGATGCGCCGGAGCACCCGCCGCCTCGACGTTCTGGTCAACAACGCCGGCGTTTTCACCTACAAGCCGTTTGCGCGCACCACTCTCAAGGACTGGCGCGCCAATCTCGAGACCAACCTGACCTCCATCTTTCTGGTCACTCGCGCCGCCCTGCCGCTCCTCCAGCGCAGCCGCAGCGCGCACCTCATCAACATCCTTTCGGTGGCGGGCCGGGTCGCCTTTGCCAATTGCTCCGCCTACTGCGCCTCCAAATTCGGCGCCCTGGGGCTCACGGGAGTTCTTCGCGAGGAATTGCGGCCGCACGGCATCCGCGTCACCGCCATCCTTCCGGGCTCGACCGACACCCGCCAAGCCGACGAGTTCGACTTTCCGGTCGACCGCAAGAAATTGATCCAGCCGGAGGATGTCGCAGCCGCGGTCCTGGCGGCGCTCCTCCAGCCGGCACGCACTACGGCCGAAGAGATTCTTCTGATGCCTTCTTCCGGAAAGTTATAGTTTGAAACAACGGACGAGGAATGGTTCTTCAGGACGCGGTACTGGCGGCGGGCTCAACAGGCGCGGATGCGGCCACAAACTGCTTGATGCGGTTGCGGTCTTCCCACTCCATCTCGGTGAACTGCACTCCCATTCCCATGTTGGGGATCACGTAGCGCACCAACGCGGACGCGATGACGATGGGTGTGTCATCGTTCAGATGAAAGCGCAGGTCGATGGGAGTTCCGACCTCGCAAGGAACCTTCGTTTCGATGAACATTCCGCCCACGCTCAAGTCTCGCGAGAAAGCCAGGGCCATGGAATCTTCGATAATGATCTGGGTGGCCAGAGGAACGCGCGGAAATTCCCGCCGGCTGGCGGTCTTGTGATGAATGAGGCGCAAGATGAGCTGGCGGTCTTCCGGGACGATTTGCGTGAATTCGACCCCGCTCCCTTTTCCCTCCAGCACGTAACAGATCCGGGCGCGCGCCTGAAAATAGGGCAAATGCTTGGCAGGGCGGAAACGCACCTGGATTTCGGCCTCCCGGGGCTGCAACTGCTGACCATCCTCGATGAAGAGCCCGCCACCGCCCAGCGTCGAAGCGTGGGTGCGGAACGTCTTCTCCCCCAGCGAGCACTCGACCGGGAAACGGGCCGGTACGCGCGGATACTTCCGCACGTCCCTTTTTCGTAGCTTTTCGCCGACTCTCAGAAACGTGGCCAACCTGCAATTATTGTATCACGGATTGTCAACCCCCTCTGGCCTAGAGGCGTCCACCCGGTCGGCAGAGGCGGTTCGGCGCATTCACCCAGACGGCAGCCACGGTCAATTGAACTCTGATTGACCGTGGGCCTTTCCCCAAGACCACGAACCCACGGTCAGGAAGGCATTGACCGTGGCTACCCGCTACGATTGCCAGCGATGGGGTTGAGTATTTAGCAATTTATGTTGACAGACGATGTTTAATGCGAGTCTTTTAGGATATGATCAGAAAGCGGGAGATCGCCTTCCGCGTCAAAGATTGGACTGGCAGGGATGTTTACCTTCTCAAGTCAACCATCAAGAACCATGTTGCCCGCTTTCATTACGATGAAATGTTTGTAGTCGAAAGGCTCAAAGAGGCGTTCCCCAGTCCCTTGGTTGTGATCGGAAATGCCGGCGCGGTCTCCGAACAGGCAATTTACGATATTCCGGTTGGCGGCCATCCTTATTTACAGGTAAACATCAAATATAGGGGATGGCTAAAGAAGAGGCTAATCGTAACCTTCTATGGAGTCGATGAGATTCCAAAGGGACGTGAGCTATGGAAACGGAAACAAAATTGAAGTTAGAGCACGAATCACATACGGATGTAGCTTACATTGACCTTTGCGAATCGGCCCCGGGTGCCAAGATTGATGTCGTCGAAGTGGGAAGCGAGATGGGGTTTTCTCCCGGGCAAGTCATGCTGCGCGTGGACAGAGAGCGCCACCAGCTATTGGGCCTCACTATCCATGAATTTTCATCGTTTAGGCGCCAGCTGATGTGGTATTACAGATTTGTATCACTGCAAAGAGGTCTTCAGCTCGTTGTGGCATCTCTGCGGGCTGGCATGGGAAGCGATAGAAAGACCATTCCCGCCGGCTTGTGATTTAGAACAACTCCCGACATTTTGAGCTTTTGGGGGGGGGTAGCCGGTAGTGGGCCTTTCCCCAAGACCACGAACCCACGGTCAGGAGGGCGCTGACCGTGGCTACCCGCTACTTGCTTGGGCCTGTTTTGCTACGCTCAGCTTATTCATGATTGCCTCCAACTGCGTTATAGTGTACGTGAGCGCTCACGTAGTTATCAAGGGGAAAATGCAGTCGCGGAGCAAATAACATGCTTGACTTTCCTGAGCGCTCACGTATGATATTTCTATGGCAGAGAGACGCAAGAACCCTTATGCTGTCGCCCTTGGCCGAAGGGGAGGGAAGAAAGGCGGCCCGGCCAGAGCTGCTAACATGACCCCGGAAGAACGCAGCGAAAGCGCAAGGAATGCCGTCAATGCTCGTTGGGCAAAGGCCAGAAACAAGGGATGACAAGAAAACCTTCCGTGAGTGCTATACTTAAAACGAGGGAAATGTGGTGCCTGAGAAAAAAGTGAACATCCCGATTCCAGGCCAAGCGGGTCAGCCTGCCCAAATGGTCGAAGGAAATGAAGTGCCAATCAAGGAGTCTACCGAAAGGTGGACAGAAGTTCATCTGGAGGATGGCTCGGTTCTTCGCGTTAAGCCCAACGTAATTTCTGTGGTTCGGGTCACGGGAAGGTACGGTCCAGACGGGAATCCTATGTATGCATTGAGAACCAACCAGACAATTGTAGTAACCAGTTCACCCGACCACCTACGTAAGCCAGACCAAGAACCAAAGGTTCAGTGATTTATGCGGCAAATTCAGTGCACATACGAGCACAACCCTGATTTCGCGGTTATCACGGGAGCATTTGATTGGTGCTACGCGATGATCAACGGGATACCTAGACAAACAAGGCACGGGCAGACAGAATGGCGTTGCGGTGATGATGAGGAATACAGGCCCTCTTCGCTATCCACGCTCTCTCTAGATGTACTCTTTGCCTCCAAGCTCCAGTTTGTCACAGACCCAGCAACCGAAAATTGGCTTAAATTCCAAAGTCTCGTTAGCCAGTGGCGAAGTGAACGGGGAGCAATGTCTTCGATTACCGAAATGGTGATGCTGCCCACCTATCAAAAAATTATCGGGATGGGTGAAGATGCTATACCGCTGATATTGGCGCAACTTAAATCTGAAGGCAACGAGCCAGACCAGTGGTTTTGGGCGCTGGCAGCCATTACTTCCGACAATCCGGTCAAACCAGAAGATCAAGGCGATTTCCCAAAGATGGCTCAGGCATGGTTTAAATGGGCCGAAGAACATGACTATGCCTGGTAGTTGGCCTCCACACGAACTCCCATACCTTACCGCAGACAATTGTGAAGTAACAAGCAAAGCAAGCAGACGAAATAACTGTATCGCGTGGGCCGCTAGAGAGGATTTCCGAAACTGGTGGCCCGATCCGATGGGAATTGGATACTGGCCACCCGGCGCGCCGCGCTCCGCAACGATTGAGGCGTTCATTCTCGCGTACGCTACTTTAGGATTCGCTCTGTGCTTCGATGGAACTCTTGAGCAAGGAGTCGAAAAGATCGCCCTATTTGGAAAGGGAAAACCCGGAGAAGAAATCCCAACGCACGCAGCCCTTCAGCTTGAATCCGGGCAGTGGACGAGCAAGCTTGGACCTTTTGAGGACATTAATCACGTCACCGTGGAAGGGGTTTGTGGCCCCGTTTATGGCAAGGTCATATGCTATTTGGCGCGTCCCCGTGCGGCTGGCCAAATCCAATCGCCTGAAGCATAGGTTCTGAGGTGCTTCCGGCCGTGTCGCCTCTTGCACCACCCTGAAAGCTATCTGATTCATATCCTCTCGCGGCTTCCGTCTGGCTGACTTGGGCTTCCTCTTAGCTGTAGGCTTTTTCTTAGGCATATCCCGAGTGTCGCATAGGCCGCAAGAAATTAATGGCCAAAGAATTCAAACAAGCCCACTACCGGCCTAGGGGCGTTCCACCGGATGAGGGACGGGACGAGCCCGCCGCTCCGGCCCCCTGGCCAGTCTTCCTTGACGCTCTTTTCCGGTGGACCCTATAATGCTGGGCTTACTGCGCAGCCCACGGTAGTATTGCCTGCACGCGCCGGAGAGAAGCTTGTCAACCACCGAACCCGAAAGTCTGAGCCAGCAGCGCAAGAAGAAGCTCGAGGCAATCGTGGGCCTGGGCTGCGAAGCCTACCCGCGCAAATACGAGTTTACCCACACCATCCCGCAGGTGCTCGCGGCCTACTCGCCGCGCGGCGCGGAGGAGCTGAACGCGCAGAAAATCCCCGTGCGCGTGGCGGGGCGGCTGATGACCATCCGGCCGCACGGCAAGGCGGGCTTCGCACACCTGGCGGGGGGCGGGGAACGGCTCCAGGTGTACGTCCGGCTCGACGCGGTGGGCGAGCGCGACTTCGAACTCTTCAAGCTGCTTGACCTCGGTGACATCGTTGGCGTCGAGGGCTACCTCTTCCGCACTCGCACCGGCGAGCTCACGGTGCACGCCGAGCGGCTGCATTTTCTTGCCAAGGCCCTCCTGCCGCCGCCGGAAAAATGGCACGGCCTGACGGACGTGGAAGTCCGCTACCGCCAGCGTTACGTCGATCTCATGGCGAATCCCGAAGTGCGCAAGGTCTTCGAGCGGCGCACCGCGATCGTCCGCGCCATCCGCCAGTTCCTGGACGGCGAGGGCTACGTCGAGGTCGAGACGCCCATGATGCAGCCCCTGGCGGGCGGGGCCATGGCGCGGCCCTTCGTCACCCACCACAACACGCTCGATCTCGACCTCTTCCTGCGCATCGCGCCGGAGCTTTATCTGAAGCGGCTAACGGTTGGCGGCCTCGATCGCGTGTATGAGATCAATCGCAACTTCCGCAACGAAGGCATCTCCACCCAGCACAATCCCGAATTTACCATGCTGGAGTTCTATCAGGCCTACGCCGACTATCACGACATGATGGCGCTCACCGAGCGCCTGCTGCGCCACGTGGCGCAATCGGTGCTCGGATCGCTGGAATGCGAGTTCGGCGGCCAGCGCATCTCCTTCGCGGAGTTCCAACGCTACTCGATGACGGAAGCGGTGGCGAAGTTTTGGCCGGGCGAGGGCGGCCCGAAGGCCGAAGACCTGACCCGCGAGCGGATGGCGGGCTGGGTGGAAGCGTACAACGCCGCCGTAACCCGTGCCGCCGATGGCCGCGAACTGCTGGCGCTGCCCGCCGGGACTTCTCCGGGCGCCACGCTCCAGGAGCTGTTCGAGCGCGTTGCCGAGGCGCATCTCGTCCAGCCCACCTTCATTTACGATTTCCCCCTCGAGGTCTCGCCGCTGTCGAAGCAGAAGCCCGATGACCCCAACTTCGTCGAGCGCTTCGAGCTTTTCATCGGCGGCATGGAAATCGCCAACGCCTTCAGCGAGCTCAATGACCCCGACGAGCAGCGCCGGCGCTTCGAGTTCCAGCAGGGCTTGCGCGAGAAAGGCGACCTCACCGCGCACGTCATCGACGAGGACTACATCCGCGCTCTGAGCTATGGCATGCCGCCCACGGGCGGCGAGGGCATTGGGATCGACCGCCTCACCATGCTCCTCACCGATTCGGGCTCGATTCGCGATGTCATCCTCTTTCCCCTTCTGCGGCCGGAAAAGTCCTCCCCCTAGAGGCGCTGCGCATCGCCCTAGCGGCGATTTGGGGATAAGCCCGGCCGCCGCGCGACGCTGCTTGATTTCTGCGAGAGATTCGGGTAGCTTGACGGGAGTTTTTGGGAGTGAACGGCGCTCCGGCACCGCACCCCATCACGCGAGGGCAAAGTGGAAATCAACGTACGCAAGCAGAATGATGTGACGATTCTGGACCTGGAGGGAGACCTGGTGCTTGGCCCGCCCGTGGCCACCTTTCGCGATCAAGTCCAGGAACTCGTCGAGGGGGGCGTGAAGAAAATCGCCGTCAACCTTCATAGCGTGCGGTTTCTCGACAGCTCCGGGATTGGCGCGATGGTGGGGGCTCATACCGGGCTGGAAGCTGCCGGCGGACAATGCAAGTTCTTCGGCGCCCAGGAGCGCGTCATTCACGCCTTGACGCTGGTCCACATGTTGGAAGTCTTCGACCTGCACGAGAAAGAAGCTGCGGCCCTCGCCAGCTTTCCTGCCTGAAACACGCGGCCGCAGCTCGTAGTCTCCCGATCTGCATCACGATTTAGCCAACGACATCGTCGCGCACGGAAGGTGATCGCTGCAGCGCCACTCATCGAGCGGCGCCACAGCGCATGGCTATGCTGCCGCGGGGGCGCCGCGTCGTGTTATGGCCACGACGGCGATACCGAGAAGCGAGCCGATGATCACCGTGAATGCCACCCAGAACAGGAGTTGCGGGATCAGCCCGAGCACGAGGTACTTTGCCCAGAAACCCATCTCGGGCATGCCCGGAGGTGCGCCGTCGTAGTGTGTCCCCCAGTTGCCGCGCATGGCGAAGTACATTACGACAACCACCGGCACGCGCGCCAAGTAGCCGTAGGCGATCAAGGCTTTGGTGAACTGCGGCCAGCCGTAGAGCGGGACCAGGAACGCCGCCAGGAACAGGATGGACCCGCCAATCAGCATGGCGACCGAGGCGAACTTCGAGAAGGCGAAGAGCGCGCCCGCGCCGACCATGAGCACCAATCCGAGAAAAGTGAACGCTGTGGCTTTGCCGAGGCCCGCGGGTCTCTCGCCCGCGCCCGCCAGCTTGAGGGCGAAGTAAATGCCAAACACTGGCGCCAGCCAGACGATCCCCACAATCGCCCCGCCGCCCCCGGCGGAAGGATTGAACAAGAGATTCGACCAATGTTGAAGTTCGCCCACCAGGCGCAGGACGGTAACACCCAAAGTGATGAGTCCCGGGACGAGGACCAGTCCTCCCAGGGACGGGGAAGTCCTTTCTGCCATCGAACCCTCCTCTCAGGTCGAGTGACGTGCCGCATTCTCGACTGCGAGCCGACGATAAATGACCTCGAGCGGCTTCACTGCCGGCGAATGTGCCTCGTCGGATTACCTTTCGGACCTCAAACCCCAAATGCGTGGCCCCATCATATACCAGGAGCCTGGTAGCCGCCTAGCGTGGCTTCGACCACCCGGGCCAAAGCCAAGGCTATATTCTCCCGCCAGGGGGCCGCGGCGATCTGCACGCCAATGGGGAGCCCCTGCGGGGTGATCCCCGCGCGCACCGAAGCCGCCGGCCAGCCAGTAAGATTGTAGGCCATCGTGTAGCTGAACGACGGAAGCCGGTCATAGGTCGAGCCATGCACCATGCCGGGAAATGCTGCGACCGGGGAGAGGATGGCGTCCCAGTCTTCTATGAAATTCAGCATTGCACTCCGGAAGGCGTCCCACCGCGCGACAAGCGTCACGAACTCCGCCATGGTGCATGCATGGGCGCGCTGGATCTCGAGCACGCGCGCGAGCAGGGGGTGAATCTGCTTGGTCCCGGCCGCAGCGATCAGGCTCTCCAGACCTGCGCCTCCGTCTGCCGAGAAGAGTTTCAGAAAAATGTCGTAGGTCTGTTCGATCCCCGGCGGACGCGCCTCGTCCACGCGGACGCCGGAGGCGGTCAAGGCTTTCGCGGCTCGCTGCACGGCTTCTACAGTCTCCGAAGTTGGAGGAACGATGCCGTTGTCCGTGTGGACGGCGAGGCGCAGGCGAGTCACGTCCACAGATCGCCAATCCCTGACCGGCGCGGGGACGACGGAGGGGTCGCGAAAGTCCGGCCCGGCGATAACGGAGAGCACCAGGGCGAGGTCCTCGACGTAGCGCGCCAGAGGGCCGATTTGCCAGAGCGCGTCGAGCGTACCGCCCGGGCCGGGGAAGTGGCCGGTGCGCGGCACGCGGCCGGAGGTGGGCTTGATCGCGGCGATGCCTGTGCAGTGGGCGGGGAAGCGCACGCTGCCTCCCGCGTCGCTGCCCAGCCCGAAGGGCGAACCCGCGGCGGCGATGATGGCGGATTCACCTCCGCTCGATCCGCCCGGCGAGAGTCTGAGATCGTGCGGATTATTCGTCCGCCCGTAAATCAGATTATCGCTTTCCCAGGCCCAGCCGAACTCCGGGCAGTTTGTTTTGCCCAGCAGGATGGCGCCCGCATCGCGGAGGCGTCTGACGACGGTCGCGTCTTCGCCGGGAATGTAATTGCTGCGTCCGGCCGTGCCGCCGGTGCAGATCACTCCCTGGGTTTCGATTGCGTCCTTGAGCGTGAAGGGGACGCCAGCGAGCGGCCCGCGGGATTCGCCGCGAGCAAGCGCCCGGTCGGTCTCGCGCGCCGCCGCGAGAGCCTGTTCGGCGGGAAGTTGCACCACCGCGTTCAGCCGTGGATTCACATCCTCGATACGCTCGATGCAAGTCTTGACGAGCTCCTCCGAGGAGATCCATTTCTCGCGAATCGCCCTCGCGAGCGAGGTGGCCGATTTGAGGAGCAGCGCATCCATACAGGTTACCGAAAGAGGAAATTGGAAACTAGAAAATCGAAAATGAAAAGCGCAGCGCGCCTTGACTCGACAGCGGCATTTTAGCGCACTAGAATAGGCGCCGTTGGAATCAAAACCAAGTATCGGGAGCAGCGATTATGAACCGACGTTCTTTTCTGGGAGTAGCGGCGGGATCCGTCGCGCTCGCTCGCGCGCCATTGTCGTTGCGGGCGAATTTGCCGGGTGAGAAGGGACTGAGGCTCTCTGTCACCTGGGGGCTGATGCACGGAAGGTCCGTGGGCGACGCCCTGGCGATGCTCGTCCGGCACGGCTACGACGCCTACGAGATGTTCGACTGGCGCAACGCACAGGTCCTGGAGACGTTTGCCACGGAACGGAGGAATTACCCGCAACTTGCCTGCGCGTGCCTGGTCGCCAACAAGGGCGTCGAGGCGCCCGGCTGCGGCCTGGTGAATCCGCGTGAGCGCGACGGGTTCATGAAGGAGCTGACGGCATCGATCGAAGCGGCAAAGAAAGCGGAGACGAAGCGCCTCATCGTGCTGACCGGCAACGAGCTGGGTGGCATGCCGCGCTCCGAGCAGATGGCCAATGCCGTCGCCGCCCTGCGCACGGGGGCGCCGCTGCTGGAGAAGAGCGGCATCACCGCGGTGATCGAGGTGCTCAACACCTACGTCGATCATGCCGGCTATTTCCTCTATCACATGAACGACGCGGCCGAGCTCGTGGACCGTGTGGGAAGCCCGAACGTCAAGATCCTCTGCGACTTCTACCACACGCAGATCATGGAAGGGAATTTGATTAACAATATCCGCGCGCACATCGATCGCATCGGCCACTTCCACATCGGCGATGTTCCGGGCCGCCACGAACCGGGCACAGGCGAGATCAACTACCGCAACGTCTTCAAAGCCATTTACGATTTGGGCGATCGTTACCAGGGCTACGCGGCGCTGGAGTACGGCCCGCAGATTCCGGCTGAGGAGAACCTGGCGATGGTGCGCAAGCTGGCGAACTTCTGAAATTGCCGGACACCGCTAGATCAGTGACTCTGCCCTGCGGGTGCGCCCCCATCAAGTTGCACTTGCACACACCCGGCGGTATTCTTGCGACACGACCCGCCCTCGCGCCGGCGCCGAGCATTCGGCGCGCCTCGAAGAAGGTGAAGTATGCGTTCGGCGGCCTCGTATTTCTCATGCCTTGCGGCAGCGGTTCTGCTTTCAAACCCTTCGCCCGCCTGGGCGCAAGGCGCTACGTTCCCTCATCCCATTTCGCAGACTCCGCTGAGCCTCGTCAAGGAATTCCTGATGTGGCCGGTCTCCGGCCGTGTGACTCATCTGAACGGCGATCCCGTCGGTGGCGCCCAGGTTCGGGTCAACATTGGCGCCGGGATGTTGCCGATGCGGTTGCTGGAGACGAACCTGCAGGGCGAGTTTAGCGCGGAGTTCCAACTGGAAAAGAACGTGAAAAGTATCCACGTCGCGGTGGACGCGACCAAGTCTGGATACGAAGCGGCGCACGAGTCGGCGGAATTCTCCATGGAGAAGGGAATCACCAGCGTGCACGTCATTATGCGCGCTAGCGCTGGCGATCCGGACCTGCTCTCCCAGTCCGATCTTCTGGCGGCGCTGGCGCCGCGTTACACGGCTGCGGCCCTGGGCGTGGGCCCGGCGGGCAACAAGGACCTTCGCCGCGCGCTTGAATTATTCCCCGCCAAGAAGCAGGCAGAAAACGCCCTGCCATTGCTCCGCCACGCCGTCGAGGCCGATCCGAATTGCGTGGACTGCCGTGTGGTGCTCGGGCTGGCGCGACTCGTTGCCGGAAGCCTCTCCAGCGCCCGCAATGACCTGGCGGACGCTGCGCTCCTGGACGATTCCGGCCACGCGACCACCATCAAGCCGGAGCCTTTCCTGATTCTGGGTGTTATGGAGGACTGGCGCGGGGATACCAAGTCCGCGCTCGGCTACTTCCTCAAGGCGCTTAAGATCGCGCCTTCCGACGCGCTGGCCCTCCATGAGGCTGGGAGGGTCCTGCTCCTCGAGCAGAACTGGGAGGCGGCGGAGGATTACCTCGACAAGGCTGTCCGCGCCGGCGCTCCCGCTGAGGCTCGTCTGCTGCACGTGCGCGCATTGCTCGAACTGGGCGAGACGTCCGATGCCGAGGAGGAGATGAAGGAGTTTAGCGCCGGACGTCGTCCCAAGGACCTGCCCACGCCGGCCCGGATGCTTTACGTCCGCCTGCAGGAGCGTCTGCAGCTCCAGGCCTACAACCATGTGAAATCGATCGCGGACCAGCCGGTGAGCGATCTTGTGCGACTCCTGCCAGAGTTGGCGGGTCTGGATCCGGCGGCCGGACAGGACGAGCTCGCGCCCCTCCTCGCGCGCATCGGCCAGAGCGTAGAGAGCTTCTTCCAACAGCTTCCCAACACCACCTCGCGTGAAGAGATCCGCGAGGAGATGCTTCGCCGCGACGGTGGAGTCCAGAACACGCTGGAAGAGGACTTCATGTATCTCCTTGTCGTGCACCCGGAGCAGTTCGGGCTCGATCTGAAGGAGATGCGTTCCTCCGGCGAGCACGCGGGGCTGAAGGCGAAAGGGCTCGAGCAGGGCTTCATGCGCACCACCGGCTTTGCCTGTACGACCCTCTTCTTTCACCCCACTTACCAGCGCGGCGCCCGTTTCCGTCTTCTCGGCCGGCAGCAGATCAACGGACATGAAACATGGGCTATCGCGTTCGCTCAGTCGCCGGAGATGGCGCAACGCATCGGGCGCTTCGACGTCGACGGCAAGTCGGTGCCTCTCCTTGTGCAGGGCATCGCCTGGATTGACCGCGATTCCTATCAGATCGTCCGCATGCGAACCGACCTGTTGACCTCCCCGCCCAAGAGCCGTTTGAAACGCCAGACGACGGAGATTCAGTTTGGCGAAGTCCACTTCAAGGGACTCGCCACCGCGCTCTGGCTGCCGCGGGAGGTTACGGTCACGGTGGAGTGGAAAGGCCGGACGTTTCGGAATTTCCACCGCTACTCCGATTTCCGCGTCTTCAAGGTTGAGACGGAGGAGCGGCGCAAGGCGGCCTAGGTCGCAGCGCTTCATCGAGATCCAAGACCACAAGAGAATCTTGCCAAGTCCTCCCCTTGCGGATCAGAACGGCTGATCCTGTCGCGGCGAGTTTACTTCGCCACGGGTCGCTGCCCAATCGTTTGCAACCAACGCTGTCGAGGATCTGCCGAAAGCCGCCGGAGTGAAGTACAATGCCGTCCGCTGTTGCGGAGCTTTTTCAACCGAGGAGGAATCGACAGGCATGAAGAAGATCACTGTGCTGGGGGCAGGGCGGGTGGGTGCGGCCATGGCGGCCGACCTCGCTTCGGACTTTCAAGTGACCGCCGTGGACACCAGCGCGGCGGCGCTCGACGGCCTGCGGGCGCGCTGCCGGGTTAAGACGTCGCAGGCGAATCTCGCGGACGCGGGCGAGGTGCAGGCGCGCATCGCGGGCGCCGACCTGGTCATCGGCGCCGTGCCGGGGTTCATGGGCTACAAGACGCTCGAAGCCATCCTCGAGGCGGGGAAGAACGTCGTCGACATCTCCTTCTTTCCCGAAGACGCCTTTGGTCTGGATGACCTGGCCAAGCGGCGTGGCGTTGTGGCGGTCGTGGATTGTGGTGTCGCGCCCGGCATGAGCAACATCATTCTGGGCCACTGGGCAGGGCGCCTGAAAGTCGCGAGCTTTGACTGCCTGGTCGGCGGCCTGCCGGTCATCCGCACCAAACCCTTCGAATACAAGGCGCCGTTCTCGCCCATCGATGTTCTGGAGGAGTACACGCGTCCGGCACGCTACGTCGAGAACGGCCACGTCGTCGTGCGCCCGGCGCTGTCCGATCCCGAACTCGTTCACTTCAGCAAAGTCGGCACGCTGGAAGCGTTCAACACCGACGGCTTGCGCTCACTTCTCCAGACCATGAAGATCCCCAACATGAAGGAGAAGACGCTGCGCTACCCCGGCCACATCGCGCTCATCCAGGCGCTGAAAGACGCGGGCTTTTTCGCCACGGCGCCGCTCGAGGTGAACGGCCAGCGCGTCGTCCCCTTTGATGTGACCGCGCGCGTGCTCTTCGACAGCTGGAAACTCGGTGACACCGAAGACGAGTTCACCGCCATGCGGATTACCATCGCGGGCGAGGAGAATGGCCGCCAGCGCACCATCGTCTATGAGCTGCTCGACCGCTACGACCCCACGACCGGCGTGAGTTCGATGGCGCGCACGACCGGCTACACCTGCACCGCCGTCGCGCGCTTGGTGCTCGACGGCCGGTTCGCGCGCCAGGGGATCTCTCCGCCGGAGTTCGTCGGCCAGGAATCCGGATGCCTGGACGCCGTCCTCGCCTACCTGCGCGCCCGTCACGTCGATTACCAACTGAGTGAACAGTGAGAAGTGGACAGTGCACAGCGAACAGTACTTGCTCTCTCCGGAGCGGCGACTGACAACTGACCGGTACCGAGTGAAAGCTGATGGCTGACTGCTGAAGGCCTTTACTGTTAACTGTAGACTGTCAACTGTGAACTGTTTTTCTGAGCCGGCTGGGACTCGAACCCAGAACCCTTGCCTTAAAAGGGCAATGCTCTACCGCTTGAGCTACCGGCCCATATTGGCGCAGCGGGGAGTCAGGCGCGCTGCGACTTTTCAACTTCTCTCCACGTTACACCACCCGCCGAGCCGTCGTAAACCGCAAAAAGCGACGGAGGCTGTACCGCCGATGTGCCCATCGCCTCATGCGAGTTGCATCGCGGCGCGCTTCACCATAGTATGAGCGATTGCGATTTCGGCATTCATGAAATCTCCTAGGTGACGGAGGAGGGAACTGTGGCAAGCCATGACAAAGTCTATCTCATCTCGAACGGCGATTCGCGCGACGTCTCCTGCGAAACCTGCTGGCCCAAGCAGGAGGAGACGCTGCGGCTGACGAAGGCGGCGTTTGACAAGCTCGGAATCAAGACGGAGGTTCTGCCCTCATTCAATCCCGCCCGCAAGCACGGCTTCATCACCAAGCAGTGCGAGGGCACGGCGATCTTCTCCAAGATCGATCCCAACGCTCCCGTGGTCATCGTGCTCAGCGTCTGGGCCTATTCGCATCACGTCTCGGGAGCGCTGCAAACCCACAAGGGGCCCGTCCTGCTGCTCGCCAATTTCGACGGCACCTGGCCGGGCTTGGTGGCGCTGCTCAATCACGCCGGCACGCTCGATCGACTGTGCGTCAAGCATTCACGCATCTGGTCGGAGAAGTTCGCGGACGACCCTGTATTCATGAAGCGGCTGGAAGTCTGGGCGAAGACCGGTGAGATCAAGTACGACATGTCGCACCTCGCGCCCGGCGACAAGCTCAAGCTCTCCGCCGCGGCGCAGCGCTTCGGCGAGGAACTTGCCGCCGACATCAAGAAGCACAAGCGCATCATGGGCCAGCTCGATCCCGGCTGCATGGGTATGCTCAACGCGCTGATCAACCCCACCAAGCTCGGCCAGATCGGAATGCCGCTTGAACTTCTAAACCAATCGGACCTGGTCGCGGAGATGAATCTCGTCAGCGAACGCGAAGCGCAGGGCCATCTCAACTGGCTGGTCAAGAAGGGCACCTGGTTCAACTGGGGCACCGACGGGGCCGAGCACCTCGTGCACGGGCAGGTCATCTCGCAGATGAAGATGTACTCCGCCGCGGCTCGCCTCTACCAGCGCTTCGGCCTCAGCGCCATCGGCATCCCCTACCAACTCGGCCTGGTGCGCTGCGTTCCGGCTTCCGACCTCGTCGAGGGCATGCTCAATAACTCCGACCGGCCGGACGTGACGGATCCCGAAACTGGCGTCGTCGTCGAGAAGGGAAAGCCCATCGTGCACTTCAACGAGGGCGATATGGGTGCGGGGGTGCCGCAGCGGCTGATGCGCGACATTTACGTGCGCAAGGGCATGCCGCCCGAGACGACGCTCCACGACGTCCGCTGGGGACGCGAGTACCACGGCAAGTTCCTCTGGGTCTTCGAGATTTCCGGCGGCGCCCCGCCCGCCCATTTTGGAGGATGGCAGCATACCAAGGTGTATCGTCAGCCTAAGGTATATTTCCCACTTGGTGGAGGGTCCTGCTCGGGCGTTTCACACCCCGGACCCATCACTTGGGCGCGCTTCTACGAGACCTGGGGCGAGATCGGCATGGACTGCGGCACAGGCGAAGTCGTCGCCCTGCCCGAGGCGGAAGTGGAAGACCGCCTGAAGAAGACCACCCCGGAGTGGCCCATCGCCAACGCCCACATCCCGGGCTACGATCCCGAACAGCTGATGGCGTCGCATATGTCGAACCACATCGTCATCGGCTACGGCGACATTC